>JANMAP010000461.1:0-7150 GCA_031359905.1 Burkholderiales bacterium
GTTCGACCGCAAGGGCGCCGCCGATGCGTTGCGCGATGTCGCCAAGCAGGTCCAGCGCAACAAGGAAGCCTGGGGCCGCAAGACCGACGAGATGCCGGTCTTCGGCACGATGGCCAGCCGCTTCAACGACGACGGCGTGACCGCGCTGTACCAGGCGCTGCGGCCGCGGCTGGCCGAACTCGGCCTGCGCCTGGGCGCGCCGCGCCTGCCGGCGGTGGCCACGCGGCACAGCACGCACCAGGTGCCGATCGTGCCGCCGGGGCGCACGCGCTACCTGGCGGACATCGCCGACACGGTGCGCGCCTACAAGCGTCGCGCCCGAGCGCAAGCGGCGCTGGCCCGCGAGGTGCAGCAGTTGCGCGCCGTGTCGAAAATGCTGCTCACCGACAAGCCCGGCCGGCACCGCGCGGTGGAGGCCGTCGACGACCTCGCCGCCACGCGAGAAACCCAGCTCGACGCCCAGTCGCGCAAGCTGCTGGCGATGTGGCCCGACATGGTCAGGGCCTACGCCGGCGACGAGTACGTCGTGAAGATCCGCGACAAGGAAATCCGCACCGCGCTGACCTACACGACGCTGTCGGGCAACAAGGTCCGCAAGGTCGCGCTGCCGGCGTACGAAGACCACGGCGAGTTGCTGAAGTGGCTGCTGCTGGAGAACGTCCCCGGCAGCTTCCCGTACACCGCCGGCACCTTCGCCTTCAAGCGCGAAGGCGAAGATCCGACGCGCATGTTTGCCGGGGAAGGCGATGCGTTCAGGACCAACCGGCGCTTCAAGCTGCTCAGCGCCGGCATGGCCGCCAAGCGGTTGAGCACGGCCTTCGACAGCGTCACGCTGTACGGCCACGACCCCGACCGCCGGCCCGACATCTACGGCAAGGTCGGCAACTCGGGCGTCAGCATCGCCACGCTCGACGACATGAAGGTGCTCTACGGCGGCTTCGACCTGACCAACCCGGCAACCAGCGTCAGCATGACGATCAACGGCCCGGCGCCGACCCTGCTGGCGATGTTCATGAACACCGCCATCGACCAGAACCTGGACAAGTTCAAGGTCGACAACGGACGCCAACCGACCGACGACGAGGCGCAGAAGATTCGCGCCTGGACGCTGGCCAACGTGCGCGGCACGGTGCAGGCCGACATCCTGAAGGAAGACCAGGGTCAGAACACCTGCATCTTCTCGACCGAGTTCTCACTCAAGGTGATGGGCGACATCGCCGAATACTTCGTGCACCACGACGTGCGCAATTTCTACAGCGTGTCGATCAGCGGCTACCACATCGCCGAAGCCGGCGCCAACCCGATCAGCCAGCTGGCCTTCACGCTGAGCAACGGCTTCACCTTCGTCGAGGCGTACCTCGCCCGCGGCATGCACATCGACGACTTCGCGCCGAACCTGAGCTTCTTCTTCAGCAACGGCATGGACCCGGAATACAACGTCATGGGCCGGGTCGCGCGGCGCATCTGGGCCGCCGCGATGCGCGACCGCTACGGCGCCAGCGAACGCAGCCAGAAGCTGAAGTACCACGTGCAAACCAGCGGCCGCTCACTGCACGCGCAGGAAATCCAGTTCAACGACATCCGCACCACGCTTCAAGCACTCATCGCGATCTACGACAACTGCAACAGCCTGCACACCAACGCGTTCGACGAAGCGATCACCACGCCGACTGAAGACAGCGTGCGCCGGGCGATGGCCATCCAGCTGATCATCAACCGCGAGTGGGGCCTGGCGAAGAACGAGAACCCGAGCCAGGGCGCCTTCATCATCGACGAGCTGACCGAACTGGTCGAAGAAGCGGTGCTGGCCGAGTTCGAGAAGATCGCCGAACGCGGCGGCGTGCTCGGCGCGATGGAGACCGGCTACCAGCGCGGCAAGATCCAGGAAGAGAGCATGCATTACGAGATGCTCAAGCACACCGGCGAGTACCCCATCGTCGGCGTCAACACCTTCCGCAACCCGCATGGCGACCCGGTGTCCGAAACCATCGAGCTGGCCCGCTCGACCGACGAGGAGAAGCAGGGCCAGCTGCAGCGCCTGCACGATTTCCAGGCCCGCCATGCGGCCGACGCACCGGCCCTGCTGCAACGCCTGAAGGACGCGGTGATGGCCAACCGCAACGTCTTCGAGGTGCTGATGGACGCGGTGCGCGTGTGCAGCCTGGGCCAGATCACCGGGGCCTTGTTCGAAGTCGGCGGGCAGTACCGGCGCAGCATGTAGCCGCTCGGGCAGCGCTGTCCGCTGCCTACAATGAACGCCGTTTCTCGCTGCCCGTTCCGCTGACTCTCTCGCTGCCCGCGGCCGGGCGTCGGCGCACCCATGTACGAAGGCAAGTCCCAAACCCCGTTGCCGAGCGGCCACTTCGCGCGCCGCTGGCTGCTGCATCTGGCGGTGACGCTGCTGCTGCTGAGCGCTTCGCTGGGCGTGGGCATGCTGGGCTACATGCGCCTGGAGCGCCTGCCGGCGATCGACGCGTTCCTGAATTCGGCGATGCTGCTCGGTGGCATGGGCCCGGTGAATCCGCCGCAAACATCCTTCGGCAAACTCTTCGCCGGGATGTACGCGTTGTATGCCGGGCTGGTCTTCATCGTCAGCGCCGCGCTGTTGCTGACGCCGCTGGTGCACCGCGCCATGCACAAGTTCCACTGGGACCAGGCGCGTTGACCGGCCGCCCCCTGGACCCGCCGGCGCCGCGCCCCATCCGTGAGCTGCCCGACGAACTGATCAGCCAGATCGCAGCCGGCGAGGTCGTCGACCGGCCGGCTGCCGCGGTGCGCGAACTCGTCGACAACGCGCTCGATGCCGGCGCCACGGAGATCGCCGTGCGCCTGGCCGCCGGCGGTGTGCGCGGCATCGTCGTCGAAGACGATGGCAGCGGCATCGCCCTGGATGACCTGCCGCTGGCCATCCGGCGTCACGCCACCAGCAAGATCGCCAGCCTGGCCGATCTCGAAGCGGTGGCGACGATGGGCTTTCGCGGTGAGGCCCTGGCGGCGATCGCCTCGGTCGCCGACCTCAGCCTGACCAGCCGCACCGCCGACGCCGCGCATGCCTGGCGGCTCCAGGCGCGCGGCGGCGAGCTGGCGCCGGCGGCGCGCGCTGTCGGTACCACCGTCGACGTGCAGGAGCTGTTCTTCAGCACACCGGCACGGCGCAAGTTCCTGAAGACGGATGCCACCGAGCTGGCGCATGCGCTGGAAGCCGTGCGCCGCCACGCGCTGGCCCGGCACGAGGTCGGCTTCGCCGTCTGGCACGACGGCCGGCTGGTCGCGCAGTGGCGCCCGGCGGCCGAGGCCGCAGCGCGCCGTGCCGACGTGCTCGGCGCCGACTTCATCGCCAGCAGCCGCCCGGTGCTGGCGCAGCGCGGGCCGTTGGTCATCGAAGGCCGCGTCGGACATCCCGAAGCGGCACGCACGCGCGCCGATCTGCAATATCTGTTCGTCAACGGCCGCTTCGTCCGCGACCGCCTGCTGGCCCACGCGGTGCGCGCGGCCTTCGAGGACCAGCTGCACGGCAGTCGCCAGCCGGCCTATGCCCTGTTCCTGCGCATCGCGCCCGAGCTGGTCGACGTCAATGTGCACCCGAGCAAGATCGAGGTCCGCTTTCGCGATGGTCGCGCGGTGCACCAGACCCTGCGCTACGCGGTCGAGGACGCGCTGGCGCCGACCCGCGCGGTCGACGCGATCGCACCGGATGGTCCCCAGCCGGCCAACCCGGCGTTGGGCCCGACGCCGTGGCAGACCGCATTGGCCCTGCACGATGCGCCGTCGACGCTGCGCGAGCCGCCCGCGCCCTGGGCCGGCCCCGAGGCCGCGGCCGGGCCCTGGCGCACGCCGTCGGGCGACGGCGGGCTGGCGGCTTGGGCAGCGATGCGGTTCACGGCGCAGCGCGTGCCCGCTGGCGGGGGCGGTGCGGTCGGCGGTTCGGACGGCGATGCTGACGGCAATGCGGGCGGTGAAACGGGCGGAGACGCGGGCGGGAATGCGGCCGGTGAAGCCGCCGGCGGTGCAATCGCGGCCGGCAGCGCCTGGCCGCTGGGCCGGGCGTTGGCGCAGATCGCCGGGGCCTATGTGCTGGCCGAGAACGCGCAGGGCCTGGTCGTCGTCGACATGCATGCGGCGCACGAGCGCATCGTCTACGAGCGCCTGAAGCGCGCTGCGGACGCGACGGCGGCGTTGCCGATGCAGCCCCTGCTGGTGCCGGTCAGCTTCGCGGCCACGCCGGCCGAGATCGCCACCGCCGAAGCCGAAGCCACCACGCTGCTGGCGCTGGGCCTGGATGTCAGCGTGCTCAGCGCGGGCACGCTGGCGGTGCGCAGCCGGCCCGCCGCGCTGCCTGACGCCGACCTGGCCGAGCTGACGCGATCGGTGCTGGCCGAACTGGCCGACCCCGGCGCCGGCGGCGCCAGCCGCATCGTGCAGCGGGCGCGCGACGACCTGCTGGCGACGATGGCCTGCCATGGCGCGGTGCGCGCCAACCGGCGCTTGACGCTGGAAGAGATGCACGCGCTGCTGCGCGAGATGGAACGCACCGAACGCGCCGACACCTGCAACCATGGCCGACCGACCTGGCGGCAGGTGACGGTCAAGGAACTGGACACGCTGTTCTTTCGCGGGCGCTGAAGGCCGCGAGCCGCCGGTGTCGCCCGTTGCCCGCGTGCGGCAGTGGATCGCCAGCGTTATGGCGACATCAAGCCGGCTTCAATCCGGCATCGAGCCGGTATCCATCCAGCATCCCGCCGATCAGTGCCCGCCGCCCAGGTAGGCGGCCTTGACCGCCGGGTCGTCACGCAGCTTGGTCGCCGCGCCGTGCACCGCGATGCGGCCGTTTTCCAGCACGTAACCGTAGTCGGCGACGGCCAGCGCGGCGGCAGCGAACTGCTCGACCAGCAGCATCGTCACGCCTTCGGACTTCAAACGACCGATGATGCGGAAGACCTCGTCGACGAGGATCGGCGCCAGGCCCATGCTCGGCTCGTCGAGCAGCACCACCTCGGGGTTGAGCATCGTCGCGCGGGCCATCGCCAGCATCTGCTGTTCGCCGCCCGACAGCGTGCCGGCCAGTTGCATCCGGCGTTCCTTCAGGCGCGGGAACAATTCCATCGCGCGTTCCAGGTCGGCGGCGACATCGCCCTTGGGCCGTGCGCCGGTGTAGCGCGGGAAGGCGCCCAGGCGCAGGTTGTCGGTGACGGTCATCGTCGCGAAGACCCGCCGGCCCTCGGGCGAATGGGCCAGGCCCAGGCGCGCGATGTGGTACGACTCCTTGCCATCGATGCGCTTGCCGTTGAGCGTGATCTCGCCAGCGCTCGGCGCGATCATCCCGGACACCGCGCGCATCGTCGTCGTCTTGCCGGCACCGTTGCTGCCGATCAGCGTCACCACCTTGCCGCGCGGCACCTCGATGTCGACGCCGTGCAGCACTTCGACCTTGCCGTAGCCGGCATGCAGGTTCTTGATCGTGAGCATCTGGGCCGCCCCTTCAGTGCGCCGTGGCGGCTTCGCCGCCAAGATAGGCCTCGATGACCTTGGGGTCGGCCTGCACCGCGGCCGGCTCGCCTTCGGCGATCTTCTGCCCGAAATCGAGCACCGACACCGTGTCGCAGACCGCCATCACCACGTCCATGTGGTGCTCGATCAGGATCAAGGTGATGCCGTGTTCGCGGATCTTGCCGATGATCGCCACCAGGTCCTTGATGTCCGGCGCGGTCAGGCCGGCAGCGGGTTCGTCGAGCAGCAGCAACTGCGGGTCGAGCGCCAGCGCGCGGGCGATTTCGAGCAGCCGCTGCTTGCCGTACGGCAGGTTGCGCGCTTCCTCGTGCGCCAGGTCGGCCAGGCCGACGAACTTCAGCAGGCCCAAGGCACGTGCCGTCGCACCGGCATCCTCGCGCTTGTAGCGCGGCGTGTGCACGGCCACATCCAACAGGTTGCTGGCGAAGGTGTGGTGCAGGCCGACCATCACGTTCTGCAGCGCCGTCATCTCGCCGAACAACTGCACGTTCTGGAAGGTGCGCGCAATGCCCGACAAGGCAATGTCCGACGAGGTCCGCCCGACCACCGATCGGCCGGCGAATTCGATCTGCCCGGCGGTCGGCACGTAGATGCCGGTGAGCACGTTCATCATCGTGCTCTTGCCCGATCCGTTGGGGCCGATCAGGCCATGAACGGTGCCGCGCTGCACGCGCAGGTCGACATCGTTGAGCGCCTTCAGGCCGCCGAACTGCATCAGCACCTTGCTGGCGCTCAGCAGCACCTCACCGCCCTGCCCGGGCGTGCCGCCGGCGGCGTCGCTGATGGCATCGCCGCGCAGCGGCGTGACCTCGGCCTCGTCGAAGGCTTGGCCGGTGGGCTTCAGGTTGAACGCCGCGCGCACGAAGCCGACGATGCCGTCCTGCAGGTAGTACACGACGAACAGCGTGATCAGGCCGAAGATCGACAGGCGCCAGTCGGTCATGGTCTGCAGCAGGAAGCTCACCCCGGCCAGCGCGATGCTGCCGACCACCGGGATCGCCGCCGACCGCCAGGACGTCTTGCCGCGCTGCACCGACACCGCCGCGCCGATCGTCACCAGCACCGCCACGCCCACCGCCACCTCGCGGAACAGCGTCAGGTCGTCGAGCAGCTTGGGCAGCAGCACGATGATGGTCGCGCCGAGCAGCGCACCGGTGCGCGTCTTGCGCCCGCCCATGATGATGGCCAGCAGGAACAGCACCGTCAGCTCGAAGTTGTAGGTGTTCGGGCTGATGTACTGCTCGCTGAACGAATACAGCGCGCCGGCCAGGCCGGCCAGGCCGGCGCTGATGACGAAGGCGTAGACCTTGTAGCGGTAGACGCTGACACCCATGCAGTCCGACGCCACCGGGCTGCCGCGCAGGGCTTCGAAGGCGCGGCCCAGGTGGCTGCGCAGGATGCGGTGCACGACGACCAGCGACAGCACGAGCAAGGCCAGCACCAGCCAGTAGAACTCCCGTTCGTCGAGCTTGTGGCCGAGCAGCGCCGGCTTGTCGAGCTTGATGCCCAACGGACCTTCGGTCAGGAAGGTCATCTCGTTGATCAGGATCTGGATGATGGTGCCGAAGGCCAATGTCACCATCGCCAGATATGGCCCGGTCACGCGCAGCGCCGGCAGCGCCAGCAGGGCACCGAAGCCGGC
>JANMAP010000464.1:0-3266 GCA_031359905.1 Burkholderiales bacterium
GCGCCTTCCAGCGCCGCCCGCGCGCGTGCCGCATCGCCGGCCGGCGCGGGCGCCGTGGTCGGCACGGTCGGCAGGCGCGGCATCGACGCCACCACCGGCCCTGCCGCCGTCTTGGCCGCGGCGCTGGCGGCAGGCGCGGGCGGCGGCGCGGGTGTCAGCACGGCAGGCGGGGGCACGGCGGGTGTCGGCACGGCAGATGGCGGCGCAGCTGCGCGCTGCGGTGTTGCGATCTCGCTGCCGGCATCCCCCGGTAATGCGCTGGCGGCGGTCGTGGAAGTGACCGGCCGCACGATGGGGGGCGGACGCTGCGCGGGCCCGGCCATGCTGCCGCCGGCCGTGGTGCCGATGGTGGCAACGGTGGCGATCGGAATGTCCACCGGCAAGGGCCGTGGCTGCGTGTCGAAGATCAGCGGAAAGCTCAGCACGCCGGCGGCCAGCAGCACCAACGCGCCGACCAGCCGACGGCGGGCCCGGGTGCGGGCGGCTTGCACGCCACCGTCTTCCAACGGTCGGTCGATCGCTGCAGCAGGCTTGGCGCGCAGGAAGGGCATCCGCATGGCGCGCTTCAGCCGACGTGGGCCGCCGTCAGGCGTGGCAGACCGTCCTTCATCACCCCGCCCACGGTGTAGAAGGAGCCGAAGACGACGATGCGGTCCGCGGCATCGGCCTGCGCCGCGGCGGCGCGCAGGCCCTCGCTCGGCGACGCGTGCTGCTGGACATCGATCTGGCGCCCGGCCTGCGCCGGCAGCGCGGCGACGGCCGCGGCCAGCTCGGCGGCGGTGGCCGCGCGCGGCGTCGGCAGCGTGCACAGATGCCAGCCGTCGACCAGCGGCGCCATGCGCGCCAGCAGGGCCGGGATGTCCTTGTCGCGCATCGCGCCGAACACCGCATGGGTGCGCGGATAGAAGCCCATCGCGTCGAGGTTGACGGCCAGCGCCGCGACGGCCTGCGGGTTGTGGGCCACGTCGAGCACCAGTGTCGGCTGGCCGGGAACGATCTGGAAACGCGCCGGCAGGTCGACCAGGGCCAGCCCGGTGCGCACGGCCTGCGCGGTGATCGGCAGCCGGTCGCGCAGCGCCAGCAGCGCGGCGATGGCACCGGACGCGTTGAGCAGTTGGTTCGCGCCGCGCAGCGCCGGGTAGGACATGCCGCTGTAGCGTCTGCCGCGGCCGCTCCAACTCCACTGCTGGCGGTCGCCGCTGTGGTTGAAGTCGCGACCGACCAGCCACAGGTCGGCACCGATGGCTGCGGCGTGGGCGATGACGCTGGCTGGGGGCAGCGGATCGCTGACGATGGCCGGCTTGCCGGGCCGCATGATCTGCGCCTTTTCCAGGCCGATGCTTTCGCGGTCCGGGCCCAGGTACTCCATGTGGTCCAGATCGATGCTGGTGATGACGGCGCAGTCGCTGTCGAACGCATTCACCGAGTCGAAGCGCCCACCGAGGCCGACCTCGAGGATGACCACGTCGACCGCGGCCAGCGACAGCAGCCGCGCGATGGCCAGCGTGCTGAACTCGAACTGGGTCAGCGTGATGCTGTCCTTCCCATTCAGGCGCGCAGCGTCCACGGCAGCAAAGTGCGGCACCAGTTCGTCGGCCTGGACCGGCACCGCATTGACGCGGCAGCGCTCCTCGAAGTGCACGAGTTCGGGCTTCTGGTACAGCCCGGTGCGGTAGCCCGAATGGCGGGCGATCGACTCCAGCATCGCGCAGGTCGATCCCTTGCCGTTGGTGCCGGCCACGGTGATCACCGGCACCGAAAAGTGGATGCCGAGCCGGCGCGCCACCTCGACGGTGCGCTCCAGCGACAGGTCCATGGTGGTCGGATGCATGGCCGCGCAGTGCGCCAGCCAGTCCGCCAGGGTGGCCGGAGTCGTCAAGCGACGGCGTCGGCGCTTTGCCGCTGCAGCATGGCCAGCGCGCGGGCGATCACCGGGCGCAGCTGGCGGCGGTCGCAGATCATGTCCAGCGCGCCGGTGCCGAGCAGGAATTCGCTGCGCTGGAATCCCTCGGGCAACTTCTCGCGCACGGTGTTCTCGATGACCCGCGGGCCGGCGAAGCCGATCAGCGCCTTCGGCTCGGCAACGACCATGTCGCCGACGAAGGCGAAGCTGGCCGACACGCCACCCATCGTCGGGTCGGTCAACACGCTGATGTACGCCAACCGAGCCTTCGCCAGCCGCGTCAGCGACGCATTGGTCTTGGCCATCTGCAACAGGCTCAGCAGGCCTTCCTGCATGCGCGCGCCGCCAGTGGCGGTGAAGCTGACGAAGGGCACCTTCTGCTCGACGGCGGCCTCGACGCCGCGCACGAAGCGTTCGCCGACCACCGAGCCCATCGAGCCGCCCATGAACTCGAACTCGAAGCAGGCGGCGACCACCGGCACGCTCATCACCGCGCCGCCGACCACCACCAGCGCATCGGTCTCGCCGGTGGCCTCGAGCGCGGCCTTCAGGCGCTGCGGGTACTTCTTGCTGTCCTTGAACTTCAGCGGGTCGACGGGCAGCACTTCCTGGCCGATCTCCCAGCGGCCTTCGGGGTCGAGAAAGGCGTCCAGCCGCGCGCGGGCGCCGATCCGGTGGTGGTGATCGCACTTCGGGCAGACGTTGAGGTTCTGCTCGAGGTCGGTCTTGTAGAGCACCGTCTCGCACGACGGGCACTTGATCCACAGGCCTTCGGGCACCGCCCGGCGTTCGGCCGGGTCGGTGGGCTGGATCTTCGGCGGCAGCAGTTTCTCGAGCCAACTCATCAACTCACTCCTTGTCCAGTGCGGCGCGGATTTCGGCCATGAAATCCCGCGCTGCCGCAGCAGCGCACGCGACCTGTTCAGCAGCGCGCGCATTGTGGCCCGTGCTGTCCTGCAGGATCTGCACGAGCTTCGAGCCGATCACCACCGCGTCGGCCGAGGCCGCGACGGCGCGTGCCGTCACCGCATCGCGGATGCCGAAGCCCACGCCCACCGGCACGCTGACGAAGCGGCGGATGCGCGGGATCATCTCGGCCACCGCGTCGGTGTCGAGGTGGCCGGCACCGGTCACACCCTTCAGCGACACATAGTAGACATAGCCGCTGGCGATGCGGCCGACGTCCTTCATGCGCTGGTCGGTGCTGGTCGGCGCGAGCAGGAAGATCAGGTCCAGCCCGGCGGCCTTGAGCTGTGCGGCGAAGGCCTCGCATTCCTCGGGCGGGTAGTCGACGACCACCACCCCCTCGACACCCGACGCAGCGGCAACGCGGATGAAGGCGCTCTCGCCGGCTGGTCGGTCG
>JANMAP010000506.1:0-6583 GCA_031359905.1 Burkholderiales bacterium
GACTCGGACAGCATCGAGCGGACCATTTCCTTTTCCGCCGCCGGAAAAACGTCGACGATGCGGTCGATCGTCTTCGCCGCCGAGCTGGTGTGCAGCGTGCCGAACACCATGTGGCCGGTTTCGGCTGCCGTCAACGCAAGACGGATCGTCTCCAGGTCGCGCATTTCGCCGACCAGGATCGCGTCGGGGTCCTCGCGCAGCGCCGAGCGCAGGGCGTTGGAAAAGCTCAGCGTGTGCGGCCCGACCTCGCGCTGGCTGATCAGGCACTTCTTGCTCTCGTGGACGAACTCGATCGGGTCCTCGACCGTCAGCACGTGGCCGTATTCGTGCTCGTTGAGGTGGTTGACCATCGCCGCCAAAGTCGTGCTCTTGCCCGATCCGGTCGGGCCGGTGCACAGCACCAGGCCGCGCGGGCGCAGCGACAGGTCGGCGAAGACCTTCGGCGTGCCGAGCTGTTCGAGCGTCAGGATCTTGCTCGGGATGGTGCGAAAGACCGCGCCCGAGCCTCTGTTCTGGTTGAACGCATTGACGCGAAAGCGCGCCAGCCCCTGGATCTCGAACGAGAAATCGCATTCCAGCGTGTCTTCGTAATGCTTGCGCTGGGCGTCGTTCATGATGTCGTAGACCATGTCGTGGACCGTCTTGTGGTCCAGGGCCTCGACATTGATGCGCCGCACGTCGCCGTGCACCCGGATCATCGGCGGCAGGCCGGCCGACAAATGCAGGTCCGAGGCCTTGTTCTTGACGGAAAAGGCCAACAGCTGGGTGATGTCCATGGAATGGGCGGCCGACGACGACCGCTTAAGCTTCGGATGATTATGGGCAGCATCGGAATCAACCTGCAAGGAGTGAAGCAGCGCATCGCCGCGGCCTGTGCCGAGAGCGGCCGCGATGCAAACTGCGTCACGCTGCTGGCCGTCAGCAAGACGTTTTCGGCCGACACCGTTCGTCAGGCGCATGCCGCCGGCCAGCGTGCCTTTGGCGAGAACTACGTCCAGGAAGCGCTGGCGAAGATCGAAGCGCTGGTCGATCTGCGGGCGCAGATCGAGTGGCACTTGATCGGGCCTTTGCAGAGCAACAAGACCAAGCCGGTGGCCGAAGCCTTCGACTGGGTCCACAGCGTCGACCGGCTGAAGATCGCCCAGCGCCTGGCCGAACAGCGGCCGGCCTGGTTGCCGCCGTTGCAGGTCTGTCTGCAGGTCAACATCAGCGGCGAGGCCAGCAAGAGCGGGGTCCTCCCCGGCGACACGCTGGCCGTGGCGCAGGCGATCGCTGCACTGCCGCGCGAACGGCTGGTCCTGCGTGGCTTGATGTCGATCCCCGAGCCCGCTGCGGGCCAGCCGGCGCAGCGCGCGCCGCATCGCGCCCTGCGCGAACTGCTCGGCGTGCTGCGCAGCGCGGGCCTGGCAGCCGACACCTTGTCGATGGGCATGAGCGCCGACATCGAAGCCGCGGTGGCCGAAGGCTCGACGCTGCTGCGGGTGGGCAGCGCCGTGTTCGGGGCGCGCTGAACCGGCGGCCCCGCGCGCAGGCGGGGCGCCAAGGGGCGGCTCAAGTGCCAGGCGGTGCGGCCGATATACCGCTGACCTAGCTCACCGCCCGCTCGATGTCCCCCAACGCACCCGAGAGCACCGAACCGCGCGCGCCGTCATGGCCGCAGCGGCTGCATGCCGCGCTGATGCCGGACTACAACCGCGGGGCCACCGTCTATTGGTGGACGGTGGTGGTTCTGGGCGGCGCCACGCTGCTTTGGGCGGTGCTGCAGTTGCTGCAGCAGCCGCGCGCGGTGTGGCTGCAGGTCGGTGTCGGCATGACCATCGCGCTGCTCGCCGGCATCTTCCCGGTGCGCATCCCGCGGTCCAAGAACTCCTTCGCCGCGGGCGAGATCTTCATCTTCCTGCTGCTGCTGATGCACGGCCCGGCGGCGGCGTCGCTGGCCGCTGCTGGCGAAGGCTTCGTCGGCGCCTACCGCACGTCCAAGCGCTGGACCAGCCGCATCGTCAGCCCGGCGATGGCCGCCCTGGCGATGTTCGCCACCGGTTCGCTGCTCAACGGCGTTCTCGATGCGCTGTCCGACCGCGGCCTGGTCAACGCCGGCCTGACCGTGCTGGCGATGATGGTCTGCGCGTTGGCCTACTTCGTCCTCAACACGCTGCTGGTGACCGCCGTGCCGCGGTTGAAGCGCGGCGAATGGCCCCAGTTGTCGGACCTGTTCGGTGTCTTCGGCTGGGTCGGCATCGCCTACACCGGCAGCGCCGCGGCGGCGTCGCTGCTGTTCCTGACCTACCAGCAGTCGGGCATCGGCGTGCTGATGGCCATGGTGCCGCTGCTGGCCACCATGCTGGCCGCGCTGCACTACTTCTTCCGCCAGCAGGAAGCCGCGGAATCCGCGCGCCACGTCGGCGCCGAGGCCGCCGAGCGCGAACGCGAACTGGCCGCCCGCCACGTCCGCGAACTCGAAGCCAGCGAGCGACGCTTTCACAGCGCGTTCACGCACGCCTCGATCGGCATGGCGCTGCTGTCCTTCGAAGGCAGCATCCTGCAGGCCAATCCGGCGCTGCGCACGCTGCTCGGTCTGCACGACGGTGAGCCCTTGCCCCCGCTGGTCCAGGCCTTCGTCCACGAAGCCGACAGGCCGCTGCTGGAAAGCCAGCTGGCGCGCGTCAGCCGCGCGCAGGAACACGAGGGCTTCGCGCTCGAAATGCGCTGCCAGCGCCGCGACGGGCATGCCTTGTGGGTCTCGGCACATTGCAGCTTCTTCTCCGAACCCGGCGCCAGTTCGCCGTGCCTGATCCTGCAGGTGCAGGACATCACCGCGCGGCGCACTGCCGAAGAAGGCCTGCACCACATCGCCTTCCATGATTCATTGACGGGCTTGCCCAACCGGCGCCGCTTCCACGAACACCTGGCCCGGGCCATCGAAGGGGCGCAGAAGGATGCCAACGCTGCCGCCTTCGCGGTCATGTTCATCGACTTCGACCGCTTCAAGCTGATCAACGACAGCCTGGGCCACAACGCCGGCGATGCCTTCCTGGTCCAGGTCGCCAAGCGCATCCAGGACAGCCTGCGGCCCGGCGATGTCGTCGCCCGGCTGGGGGGCGACGAATTCGCCATCCTCGTGCAACGGCTGGAACACGAGCGCCAGGCCGTGCAGATGGCCGAGCGCCTGATGGAAACCTTGCATCGTTCGTTCCTGGTCGCCGGGACCGAGCTGACGACCAGCGCCAGCATCGGCATCACCTTCAGCGCCTTCGGCTACACCAGCACCGAAGAAGTGCTGCGCGACGCCGACACCGCGATGTACAAGGCCAAGGCCGCGGGCAAGGCGCGCTACGCCCTGTTCGACGCCAGCCTGCACACCGAAGTCGCCGACCGGCTGCGCCTGGAAGGCGACCTGCGCCGGGCCATCGACGATGGCATGCTGTCGGTGGCCTACCAGCCGATCCACGAACTGGACAGCGGCCGCATCTCCGGCTTCGAGGCCCTGGTGCGCTGGAATCATCCCGAGGACGGGATGGTCTCCCCGGGCGCCTTCCTGCCGATTGCCGAGGAAGCCGGCTTGATGCTGCGCCTGACCGACTTCGTGCTCAACTGCGCCTGCCGCCAGCTGCGCGACTGGCAGCGGATGGACCCCGATTTCGCCGACCTGACCATCAACGTCAACATCTCGGGCAACGACATCGCGCACGGCGCCTTCATGGCTCGCGTCACGCGGGCGCTGGTCGAGTCCGGCCTGCAGCCGCACCACCTGTGCCTGGAGCTGACCGAGGACATCCTGATGACGCGGCTGGAAGGCGCGCTGCCGTTGCTGGCCGAGTTGCGCCAGCTCGGCGTGGGCCTGGCGGTCGACGACTTCGGCACCGGCTACTCGTCGCTCAGCCACCTGGCCACGCTGCCGATCGACTGCCTGAAGATCGACCGATCGTTCGTCTCGCGCATGGAAGCCGGCAGCAACGAGGCGGCGGTCGTCCAATCGATCATTCTGCTGGGCACGTCGCTGCGCAAGACGGTGGTCGCCGAAGGGATCGAGACGGCATCGCAATGGGCCCAGCTGTGCGCCATGGGCTGTCCGCTGGGCCAGGGCTTCCACCTGGCGCGGCCACTGCCGCCCGATCAGATGATCGAACTGCTGCGCAGCGGCGCGCTGCCGCAGCGTCGGCAGGTCACGCAGTTCGCCACACTGACGGCGACCCTGCACTGAAGCCTGGACGGGGCCGAGCGCTGCATCAGCAGTCGTACCCCGGCGCTGTACGGAAGTAGCGCCCAGCGCTGCATCAGCAGCACCGCCCAGCGCCGCACCGCCAGCAGCGCGCTGTTTCCGAACCTCGCCCATCACCGCGTCGGCGCGTGTCTCGCGCACGCACGAATCCGCTGCCGCCGGCGGCCGCATAAGCTGTGCGCCTCGCCAGCCATCGCCGACCCGACGCCGCCATGAACCACCCTGCCCCGCGTGCCCGCCTGCCGTTCCCGTACCGCCCGGAAGCCGAGGTCGTGGCGGCCTCGCTGCAGGCCCTGCACGGGCGCATCGACTGGCCCGGCGTGATCGCCGCCGCACGCCCCTGGGTGCGCGCGGTGCGCGATCAGCCGGCGCCGTTCTGGGCCATGGAATCGCTGCTGCGCGAATACCCGATCTCCAGCGCCGAGGGCTTGGCGCTGATGCGGCTGGCCGAAGCCCTGCTGCGCGTGCCCGACGTCGAGACCGCCATTGCCTTGACCGCCGACCAGCTGGGTCGCGCTGATTTCGAGGTCGCGAAAGCACACGGCGACGACCCCGCGGCGTCGGCCAAGGCGGGCCCGCACCAGATGCTGGCCAGCCTGTCGGCCAGCGCCATCGCGCTGAGCAAGCGCTTCCTTCCCGACAGCGAGCATCCACCCGGCCTGCTGCAGCGCCTGGGTTCGCGCACTGTCGTCGCCGCCACGGTGCGCGCCATCCAGCTGCTCGGCCGCCAGTTCGTGCTCGGCCGGACGATCCAGGAAGCGATGACCGAGGCTGCCGCCGCGCGGCGCGATCAGCCGAGCCTGCGCTTCAGCTACGACATGCTGGGCGAAGGCGCGCGCACCGAGCACGATGCCGAACGCTACCTGGCCAGCTACCGCAACGCGATCGAGGCCATCGCCGGTGGCCGGGCGGCTGCGTCGCCGCTGACCAGTCAACCGAACGACCGCGGCCCGCGGACGGCTGATGGCATCTCGATCAAGCTCAGCGCGCTGTTCTCGCGCTACGAAGACGCGCAGCGCGAACGCGTCTTCGACACGCTGCTGCCGCGCGTGCGCGGGCTGGTCGAACTGGCGGCGGGCGCCGACATCAACCTGACCATCGACGCCGAGGAAAGCGACCGCCTCGAACTCAGCCTGGACGTGCTCGACGTCCTGACGGCCGACATCGCCGCGCGCTTCCCGCAGTGGGCCGGCTTCGGCCTGGCGGTGCAGGCCTACCAGACGCGGGCGCTGGCGGTGATCGACGAGGTGGCCGCGATCGCCCGCCGCCACGGCCTGCAGTTCATGGTCCGCCTGGTCAAGGGCGCGTACTGGGACGGCGAGGTCAAGCGCGCGCAGGAGCAAGGCCTGCCGGGCTACCCGGTGTTCACCCACAAGCACCACACCGACATCAGCTACCTGGCCTGCGCGGCGCGGATGATCGCCCAACAGGACGTGATCTATCCGCAGTTCGCAACCCACAACGCCGGCACCATCGCGGCCATCGTGCAGATGGCCCGCGCTGCACAGGCGCCGTTCGAAATGCAGCGCCTGCACGGCATGGGCGAAGGGGTCTTCCGTGAGTTCTCGCGGAAGACCCCTGCGGGTGGCATGACGACCACACCGCCCCCTCCCCCCGCTCAAGCGGGGGGCCTGATGACGTTCCCCGCTCAAGCAGGGGGGCTGAACACGACAGGCGTGCCGGTGCGGATCTACGCCCCGGTCGGCGAACACCGTGACCTGCTGGCCTACCTGGTGCGCCGGCTGCTGGAAAACGGCGCGAACTCGTCGTTTGTGCACCAGCTGGCCGACGAGCATGTCAGCGCCGAACAGCTGCTGGCGTCGCCGCTGCAGGCCAGCCACGACCCGGCGCTGCCGCTGCCGGCGGCCCTGTACGGCGCCTCGCGGCGCAACTCCAGCGGCGCCGACCTGGCCGTGCTGGCGATGCGCCAACCGCTGGACGACGCGCTGGCGCGCGCCCGCGTCGAACCGCTGGCAATGGCCGATGCCGCCGCGGTGCAATCCGCGATGGCCCGCCTGCACGCCGGCTTCGGGGCCTGGAGCACCACCCCGCTGGCCGCGCGTGCCGCGCTGCTGCGCCGTGCCGGCGACGCGCTGGATGCCCGCCTGCCCGAGTTCTGCGCCCTGCTCGTCAAGGAAGCGCACAAGACGATGGGCGACTGCATCGCCGAGGTCCGCGAGGCGGTCGACTTCTGCCGCTACTACGCCGACCAGGCCGAAGCCACGCTCGGCGAGCAGACCCTGCCCGGCCCGACCGGCGAGAGCAATGTGCTGCGCCTGCACGGCCGCGGCGTCTTCGTCTGCATCAGCCCGTGGAACTTCCCGCTGGCCATCTTCGCCGGCCAGGTGGTGGCCGCGCTGGTCG
>JANMAP010000554.1:0-4371 GCA_031359905.1 Burkholderiales bacterium
TTCCACCGCGCGATGCCGCTGTCGGGCGGCATCTCGCTGGCGTCGGCGCTGCCCCCGGGCAGCCTGGCGACACTGAACCCGGCCTCGTACTACGCTCAGCAGGGCACCGCGCTGCTCGTGAAGCAGCTGGTCGCCGACGGGCTGGCTGCGGACGATGCCGCGGCGCAGGCCTACATCGCCGGCCGCACGCCGCAGCAACTCGCCGCCTACCTGCGGTCGAAGTCGCCGGCGGCGCTGCTGCAGACACTGCTGTTCAAGTTGGCAGCGCTGGGCCGCGCCGGCTCGGGCCCCGTGCCCGACGGCCACGTGCTGCCCATCGATCCGGTGGCGGCCATCGCGGCGGGGCAGTATCTGCACGTGCCCATCGTCGTGGGCAATGCACGCGACGAAGCCAAACTGTTCCCGACCTTTCTTGCGTTGTTTGGGTTGCCGTCGGGCCGGTTGGTCAACGACGCGACGTTGTTCAACATCCAGTTCGGCTACAACCCCGACGCCGCGCCACAGATCGCCATCCAGAGCTGGATTCCGGCCGTCTACTTGCCGGTGGACACACCGGTCACCGGCTTCAACGCGCGCACCGATTTTCTGAATCAGCGCTTCTTCATCGCTGCGCGCCAACACATCATGCCGCCTCTGCGCCAGCAGCAGAGCGCGCTTTGGTACTACCAGTTCGATTGGGACGAGCAGCCGGCGCCCTGGAACGACATCTACGGCGCTGCACACCTCTTCGACATTCCGTTCATGTTTGGCAACTTCGGACCGTCGTTGTTCGGCCAGGTGGCGTTCTCCAGCGCCAACAAGCCGGGCCGGCTGGCACTGTCGGCGGCAATGATGGACAGCCTCGCGGCCTTCGCGCGTTCGGGCGACCCGAACACGCCGGCGCTCGGAGCGCGCTGGACGCCGTGGCCATCGGTACTGCACTTCGACGCCACGAAGACCTCCAAGGCCATCAGCGTGGTGCCCTGAAGAACGGCAGTCATGGCGGGCAGACTTCGCCGCGATGCCATTCGATGCGTTGCCGGCTCGAAGCAGATGCCGAGCCGGCGGCTGGCGGTCACCGTACAGTCATCAAAACTGCACTTGCACTGCCATTCAGCCGCCGCGGACCTTCAACTCGTTGGTGACCGACGTCACCCCATTGACGCCACGCGCCAATTCGGCCGCGTGAGTCCGCGACACCGCGTCAGGTGCCGTGCCGCGCAGCACCACATGGCCGGCTGAGCTATCGACGTCGATGGCGATGGCACTCAATTTGGTGTCGCGCGCGAAGAGCGCCTTGACCTCCGCCGAGATCGCAACGTCCTTGGCCTTGTTGGCAATCGCATCGGTGCCGGTGGCGAAGGCTTCCTTGGCGTCGCGCCCCATGTCGCGAGCGCTGGCGGCAGCCTGGTTTGTCTTCCGTTCAGCCTGTGCGATGACCGCGTCGACTTTCTGTCCGGGCGTTCGCTGGTCGTCGCGGCCGCAGGCCACCAGCAATGTCGTGCCGGCAATGAGGGACAGCACGCAGGCTGGGTACCGGTGGGTGGTGATGTGCATGACCATCTCCGTTGTTGCAGCCATGACGCCATGCCGGAACGACAAGCGGCGTGCATGGCGCATTGACTACATGCGCTGGGCGCGTCGGGTTGTTCTGCCGACATACCCCGGCCGCAGACGCGGCGGGGTTGTCGTTTTCATAGCGGCGCTGCGGCGGTCAGCGGAAGATCAGATACGCAATGAGCAGCAAACCCGCGGGGATGCCCAAGACCCAGCCAATGACATATTTACCCATGATGTTTCCCGAAAAGGTGATGTGAAGCTGCACTCTATGCGGGCGCTGTGGCAGCCACGGTGAGACAGAGCCTGCACCTCGCGTAGGACGATGCTGCGGATCCATCTCTCCAGTCTTCCGATCCAGAGCACGACTGGCCCGGATCGCGAGAGGACCGGGTGGCATCGATCTGCATCGATGCCAAAACGCCGCTTGACGTCAACGGGACGGCGAAGACGCCGGCGCTGGTGGCGGGGGCACCACGACGACTGTGGTGTCACCAGCCGCGCCCGGTGTGCCGGGACGGCCCGGATCGCCTTGCGGCCCGGCTGGACCAGGGACCGGAACGGGCACCGGGACCGCAACGGTCACCGGCGGCGGCGAGGGTCGATCGCATGCTGCGAGGCCGAGTGCGCCGGCAATGGCGATCCATCCAATCGTGGTTTTCATGTTGTGAGCTCCTGTGGTGATGTGGTCGATGGAAATGCGACGCTAAGGTGCCTGCCCGACAGACGATGTCAGACAGTTCCGGGTTTTGATGTGGGAGGACGCGCACCGATGCCCGGCCGGCCGGCCGGCCGCCCGGCACCGTGGTTGATCAAGGCTCGGTCAAGACGCTCGATCGGTGAGAAAGACCTCCACGCGACGGTTGGCCGCCCGCCCGTTGTCGGTGTCGTTGGTCGCCACAGGCTCCCGCGCACCGCGTCCATAGGCATTGATCTGCGAAGGTCGAACGCCGCGCGCCACGAGATAGTCGCGCACCGCTTCTGCACGATCTTGTGACAGCGGTTCATTGATCGCGTTGCTGCCGGTGCTGTCGGTATGACCGACCACGGTCAACATCACCGAGCTGTCGAGATTCCGACTCAGTTCGTCCAGAACCGGACGCATCTGTGGCTTGATGTCGGCCCGCCCGGTATCGAACGACACGTCGCTTGGCACGCTGACCCTCAGCCGGTCGTCGCCCGTGCGTTCGACGGCCACGCCGGTTCCCTGGCTGGCGGACGCCAGCGCCCGGCGCTTGTCGTCCAGGCGCTTGGACCACAGGTTGCCCGCCACGGCACCCAGGGCGCCGCCGATGACGGCACCGCGTCCGGCGTTTCCGCCAGTGACGCCGCCGATCACCGCACCAGCCACCGCACCGGCCCCCGCGCCCTGCGCGGTACCGCGCTCGCGTTCGCTCATTTGGGCGCAGCCGGTGGCGACCACTGCGGCGCTCAACAGCACGGCCATGCCTGCGCGCCGCTTCGAAGCCAAGAGTTGTGAGTTCATGCTGATGTCCTTTGGGGTCCAGAAAGCTGCATGCTGCGGCCGGCGACATCGCGCGAACAGCACACGCGGCCGCATCGTGAGCGCAGGAATTTGGAGGGTCTCGAGTCAGCCAAGTCCTACAGCGCGGGGCTCGATGTAGCGACTACCCTTGGCGATATCGCTGGCGAATCGCTGCGAGCCGCTGACGAATGCTGAGGATTTCGGAGTTCGCCCTGGGCTGCAACCGCCGCACAACATGAGAGGCCCGATGACAGTGTCCACACGGCCAGCCCGTGTTTTCGCCCACCCGGGGCGCTTCTTGCTGCAGGCGTTCAAGGCTTTCCGCGCCAATCAGGGGCTGCTGCTGGCCGGAGCGGTGGCCTACTACGCGCTGCTGTCCATCGTGCCGCTGTTGATCCTCACGGTGATCGCGCTGTCTCACCTGATCGATCAGGCCGAATTGCTGATGACGATCGGTCGTTACCTGGAGTGGCTGATCCCTGGCCAATCGAGCGCCGTCGTCGCCGAGCTGGCGCAGTTCCTGGCCCACCGCGATGTGATCGGCTGGGTCCTGCTGGCGACCATGCTGTTCTTCAGCTCGCTGGCGTTCACGGTGCTCGAGAACGCGATGTCGGTGATCTTCCTGCACCGTGTCGCGATCCGCAAACGTCGCTTCGCCATTTCGGTGCTGCTGCCGTACGGCTACATCCTGACGCTCGGCGTCGGCCTGTTGCTCGTCACCCTGGTGGCCGGCGGCCTGCAGGCGATGGGCAACGAGAGCCTGGAGATTTTCGGTCGTCAATGGTCCCTGCACGGCTTTTCCGGCCTGCTGCTGTACTTGCTCGGACTGGCCGGCGAGGTCTTCGTGCTGACCTCCATCTACCTGGTCATGCCGGTGGGCCGACTGGCCCTGCAGCACGCGCTGATCGGCGCCATCACCGCCGCGCTGTTGTGGGAAGCGACGCGCCACCTGCTCGTCTGGTACTTCACCACCTTGTCGCAGGTCAGCGTGGTCTACGGCTCGCTGACGACGGCGATCGTCGTGCTGCTGAGCCTGGAGATCGCCGCTGCGCTGCTGTTGTTCGGCGCGCAGGTGATCTCGGAGTACGAACGCATCGGGACGCAGTCGACGCGGCCCGAGGGCTTTCACACCGACTGACCCCACAGCTGACGGTGCCGGGTGCTGCCGGTTGCTGCCGGCACTGCCAGTCGGCGCTGCAGACTCGGAACAGGCCCCGAAAGCAGCCGTCGTGCGCGACCCCGCGCGAGCCCGCCGAGCCGCGGATTGGCTGCCCAAAGTCGAGCATTTCCGGGCTTGTCCCGGCGGCCTCTGGCGATAGCCGGTCTCGGGCGCGACGCGTCCATCCTGC
>JANMAP010000027.1:0-11987 GCA_031359905.1 Burkholderiales bacterium
ACCGGCCAGCAGGCCAGGGCCCAGCTGCGCAGGTCGCCGCCCGGCAAGACGCGTTCGCTGCGCCCGCCGCCCTGGCGCAGCGCGCCGAGCAGCCAGGCCTGAGCCGCAGGGCCGAGCGCCGCGGCGGCGTCGGCAGCGGCCTGGCCGGGCTCGCAGCCGAGCAGGCGCATCGCGCTGCGGTTGCACCAGCGCAGCACGCCGCGCTGGTCGAGCCAGATCAGGGCGTCGGCGACTTCATCGAGCAGGCCGGCCAGCAGCCCCAGCGGCACGGTGTCGGCGCCACCCATCAAGGGCACCACGGGCATCCCTGCAGCCATCGCCCGCTAGTCGATCTGACGGGCCGACTGCAGGGCCACGAAGAGCGCCCGGTTGACCTCGGCGGTGCTGAGAAAGACGCGGTCGGCGGCTTCGCGGATGTCGAACAGCGTCTCGCTTTCGATCGCCCGCACGAGATCCAGGTAAGGCAGGTAGGGCCCACCTTCGCCGCGCAGCGCCTGCTGCACGCGCTCGGGCACCGGCACGCTCGACAGCAGCTCGCTGAACGGCTGCTGCAGCAGCCGGTCGAGCAGCGAGAACACGCCGCAGATGAACATCTCGCCGGTCATCTCGGCATCGCCCTGGCCGCGCGACAGCTCTTCCATCAGCAGGCCGCGGCGCACCGCGGCGAACATCACCGGCTTGGCGTTGGCGTCCTTGGCCGACGAGGCCAACAGCAGCGCCAGCCAGCGCTTGAGCCGGTTGTAGCCGAGCAGCATCAGCGCGTGGGCGAAGGAATTGATCTCCACGCGCAGGCCGAAGGCCGGCGAGTTCAGATAGCGCATCAGGCGAAAGGCGATCGTCGGGTCGCGCTTGAGCACGGCTTCGAGCTTGGGCACTGCGTCTTCGCGTTCGACGCCGTGGATCAGGTCGAGCACGGTCTTGACGTCGGCCGGAATGCTGCTGCGGCCGGTGGCTTGCAGCGGATCGTCGAACGGCCAGCCGAGCACCGCCACCGCGCCGCGCTGGAACGCAGCGTCGATGTCGGCGCGGGTGCGCGCGCCGACCTGCACCGACGAGACGCTGCGCACCACCCCGCCGGGGGGGATGCTGCCGGGGGCGCGGCGTTCCTCGGCGACATCGACGATGCTGTGGGTGAACAGCCCCAACATGTCGGGCGGCAGCGGGCTCAGCGGCCGGCCCTTGAGCATCAGCACGCCGCCAGCGGCGCGCAGCCCGCGCAGCACCGCGGCGTGCGCCGGGTCGGCCGCCATGAAGGCCGGCACCTCGACCATCCGCTGCGACGCCGCGCCGCCGTCCTGCAGCGCCTGCATCACGGTCAGCAGCAGGGCTTCGCTGGCGATGTTCAGCGACACCGGCGGCTGCCCGTTGCCGGCCGCCGCCGGGGCCGCCGCGGCGTGGCGCGACGACGGCGCGTCGAGCGCGCGCAGCGTCAGCTTGATGTCGCCTTCGGCCGCGGCGAGCGGGACCCACACGGCGTCCAGTGCGCGCAGCAGCGCCTGGGCATCGGGCACGGCGTCGGGCTTGTCGGGAAAGACGGTCAGGCGGGTGGCCACGACCGACCGCTGGCGGTCGGTCATCGGGCTGTAGCCCAGGGCCACCTGGCCGAGGACGGAGTGCTCTTGCATGCGGCAGCGGCGTGTGGGCCGCGGTTGCTTCGGGGCGGCGACCCAGGCCGGGACTTCAGCGGATGTAGTCGAACAGCGACATCTTCTGCACCAGCGAATAGGTCTTCAGCGCGGCATCGTAGCCGGTCTGCCGGTTCTGGAAGTCGGAGATCGCGGCCACCATGTCCAGGTCCTCGGCGTCGGACCGCTCGCGCTGCGAATCGAGCTTGGCCTGGCCCAGCCGCTGCTCGATGCCGTCGATGCGGTTCAGCGCCTCGCCGGCCCGCGCGCGCCACGACAGCAGCGTGCCCGAGGTGGCGTCGATCTCCTTCAGGCCGCTGCCGACCGTGGCGGCAATCTGCGTCGGCGTCTGGCCCGCGGTGTTCAGGCTGGCGACGATCGCGTCGAGCGTGTCGAAGACCGACAGCGTCGCGCCGGGGCTGGCCGGGTCGGGCGTGCTCAGCCAGGCCGACCGGCCATCGACGGTCAACGGCGTCGATTCGCCCGCCGCCGCCTGCTGCTGGCCGGCGGTGCCGACGTAGGTCACGCCGCTGGCGCTTTCGACCAGCGGCGCGCTGTCGGCGCCCTGGCCACCGAAGAGATAGCGGCCGGCACCGTCGGTGCGGTTGGCGATCGACAGCAACTGCGCGCGCAGACCGCCGATCTGCTGCGCGATGCTGGCCCGGTTGTCGTCGTTCAACCCGCCGTTGCCGGCGCTGATGACGAGTTCGCGCGCCTGCTGCATCAGCTCGCCGGCGTCGCCCAACGCGCTCTCGGTGAGCTGCATGGCGTTGCGGCTGACGGCCAATGCGCGCCCGTTGGCTTCGTGGCGGGCCAGCGCGGTCATCGCCCGTTCGGCGCGCGCAGCGCCGGCCGGGTCGTCGCTGGGCCGCAGCACGCGCTTGCCGCTGGTCAGCTGTTCCTGGGCCTGGCTGAGCTGCTGTTGGCGGCGCTGCAGCTGCGAGATCGACGATTCGTAGGCGTTGCTGGAGGTGATGCGCATGGCGTTTTCTCAGGGTCGGCGGCGGCCGGAGGCTTCAGCCGCGGGTGGTTTCGAGCACCGTGTCGAACAGCGCCTGCGCGACCTGCAGCATCTTCGCGGCGGCCTGGTAGCTCTGCTGGAACTGCAGCAGCCGTGCGGCTTCCTCATCGAGGCTGACGCCGGACTGCGCGCTGCGCGTCAGCTCGGCCTGGTCGGCCACCGACGCCGAGATCGCCGCCGACGATTTGGCGCCCTGCACGCGCACGCCGACATCGGCCAGCGCCTGCGCGTAGCCGTCGTCGAGCGACCGGCCGTCGACCAGCGCGGCGTCGCGCAGCGCCAGCAGGGCCACCGCGTTGCCGTTGTTGCTGGCCAGCGCCGAGGCCGGCGTCGGCAGGACGTCGACGACGTCGCCGTCCTTCGGCGCGCCGCTCAACTGCAGCCAGAAGCCGTTGGCTCCGACGCTCGCCTGGCCGGCCTTCCAGGGCACGGCCGAGGCGGTCAGCGACGAGGTCACGGTGTAGTCGAAGCCGCCCACCGGCGGCGCCACGACGTTGAAGGTGAAGGTCTCGGTGGCCCCGGGAAAGGGCAGCGGGGACGCGGTCACCGTCAGCGAGGCCACCGCGGCGGTGCCCAGGTTGCTGGTCGGCGCGACACCGACCAGCGGCGACGCCGCGGCCAGGTCGCGCGGGTCGTCGAGCAGGCGCGACATGGCGTTGGCCGCGCGGCCGACCGGCTGCAGCAGGAAGCTGTCGCCCGGCTGCGGGCCGGGCGAGCCCCAATTGATGGTCACGCCGTCGACCACCGAGCCGTCGGCGACCTCGAAGCGCGCGCCGTCGGACAGCCGCGTCAAACGGTAGCCGGTGGCCGAGGTCGCGTCATCGCGCAGGTCGTAGTCGCTGGCCTGCAGCGCCTTCGGGTCGGTGATGCTGAGGTTGACGGAACCGATCGGCGCGCCGCCGGGGTCGAGTGCGTTGCGCGCATTCGGCACCGCGCGCGGCGCGCCGACGCTGAACAGCGGCTGCGAGGTGGTGCTGCCCAGCGGCGGCTGCAGGTTCACGCCGCGCTGCTGCTGTTCGTTGATCGCCCCGCTGACGGTCGCCGCCAGGCGCCCGATGAAGTTGCGGCCATCGACCAGATCCTCGTTCTGGAAGCGCAGCAGCCCGGCGATGACGCCGCCGCCGAAGCCGGCGCCGTCGAGAAGCCGGGTGCCCTGGCCGTCGACCAGGCCGATCGCCGATCGCGTCGTGTCGGCCGGGTCGCGTTCGACGGTCAGCCGGGCCGCCTCGCCGCCCAGCACCAGGCGCTGGCCGCCGCCGATGAACACGCTGACCGAGCCGTTGCTGGCCGCCACCTGGGTCACCTTGACATGCGCGCTGAGCTCGGCGATGAACCGGTCGCGTTCGTCGAGCAGGTCGTTGGCCGGCTGGCCCAGGCCGTTGGCGGCGATGATGTTCTTGTTGGCCGTGGCGATGCTCTGCGCCAGGCCGTTGACCGCGGCGACCTCGGCGCCGAGGTCCGACGTGACACCGGCCTGCAGCGTGTCCAAGGCGACGCCGGATTCGACGAAGCGGTTGGCCAGATCACCGGCCCGCGCCAGCACCACCTGGCGGGTCGCCGAATCGCCGGGCTGGCTGGCCAGGTCGCCGAAGGCGTTCAGGAAGCTGCTGATGGCGTTGCCCAGGCCCAGCTCGCCGGACTTGAAGATGTCTTCCAGCCGGCCGAGCTGTGCGCTGCGCGCGGCATCCATCGCCGACATCGCGCGCGCGGCACTGGCTTCGCG
This sequence comes from Burkholderiales bacterium, assembly GCA_031359905.1. Lineage (GTDB taxonomy): Bacteria > Pseudomonadota > Gammaproteobacteria > Burkholderiales > Burkholderiaceae_C > Rubrivivax. The sequence goes on from JANMAP010000027.1 coordinate 4,370, forward strand.
GGTCAGGAACTCGTCGTGGGCGCGGGTCACGCTGGTCACGTCGACGCCGCGGCCGAAGTAGCCCGCCCCGGTGTACTGCGGCATGGCCGTGGCCAGCTGGACGCTCTGCCGCGAATAGCCGGCGACGTTGGCATTGGCGATGTTGTGCCCGGTGGTCTGCAGCGCGGCGTAGTTCGCCGCCAGGGCACGGATGCCCAGCGTCATCAATTGCGATCCGGCCACGACGTGATTCCTTAAGCGATCGAACGCTGCAGGCGCAGCGTGGTGTTGATGACGCGCGTCAGCTTGTCGGCGTAGGCCGGGTCGGTGGCGTAGCCGGCGCGCTGCAGGCCCTGTGCAAAGGTGGCGGCACTGGCCGCCGTGGCGGCGGGGCTGGCGGGGCTCGAGCCGGCCGGCTGGGCCCGCGCCTTGGCGACCACGCCGGCATAGCGCGGGCTGTCCTTCATCAGGCGGGCGTAGTCGGCAAAGCTTTCGGCGTAGCTGCCGTACGCACGGAACTTGGCGACCACCTTGTGGGCCTTGCCGCCGACGTATTCGGTGGTCGTGATCTCGGCCACCGGGCCCTTCCACTGGGCGCCGGCCTTGATGCCGAAGAGATTGAAGCTGGGGCTGCCGTCGGCGTGGCGGATTTCCTTGCGGCCCCAGCCGGTCTCGTGGGCCGCCTGGGCGACCATGAAGGCTGCCGGGATGCCGGTCTGCGCCTCGGCAGCGCGCGCCGCGGCGTCGTGCTGCTGCACGAATCCGGCGGCACCCGCCTGCGGAATGCGCGTGGCCTGCGGCTTGACGGCCAGCGGCTCGGGCGTGTTGTTGGCCGTGCCGGTGGCCGGGATCGGCCCGGGCGACAGCCCCATCGAACGCTCGAGGTGGCTCAGGATCGCCTCGCTCAGCCCGCCCTTCATGCCGGTCATCTGGGTGGCCAGCTGCTGGTCGAGCATCTCGGTGCCCAGCGTCGAGGTGGCGTTGTCGTCCAGGCCGGATTTCGGCGTGGCCGCGCGCATGCTCTTGACCAGCTCGTTCATGAACAGCGCTTCGAACTGCTTGGCGGCTTCACGCACCGCTTCCTTGGGATCGCGCGCGGCGCGCGACTTCAGGCTGCTCAACGCGCGGCTGTCGATGGCCAGGCTGGCGGGCTGGGCGGTGGTGGTCGGGGCGGTCATGGCATGGGTGCGGCGTGGGTGCTGCTTCTTTGGGCGTCGGTGCGGCGTGGGTGCGGCCTCTTAGGCGTGAGTGCGCGTGGGTGCGACGTGCGGGGTCTGGCTCAGATGACTTCGATGTCGGCCTGCAGCGCCCCGGCGCTCTTCATCGCCTGCAGGATGGCGAGCAGGTCCATCGGCGTGGCGCCGAGCGCGTTCAGCGCCTTGACCACGTCGGCCAGCTTGGTCCCCGCGGGCAACTGGACCAGCGCCCCGCCCTGCTGGGTGATGGCGATGTCGGACTTCTCGGTCTGCACGGTGCTGCCCTGGCCGAAGGGGTTCGGCTGGCTGACCACCGGCGTGGTGTTGATCGTCACCGACAGGCTGCCGTGGGCCACCGCGCAGGCGCTGATGGTCACCGCCTCGTTCATCACCACCGAGCCGGTGCGCGCGTTGAGCACCACGCGGGCGGCCGGGCGGGCGAGTTCCAGCGACAGGTTCTCGATGTCGGCGAGAAAGGCCACCCGTTCGCCGCCGGCCGCCGGCACGCGCACGCGCACGGTGCGGCCGTCGACGGCATCGGCGGTGCCCGCGCCCTTGGCGTTGTTGATCGCGTTGGCCACCGCGCGGGCGGTGTTGAAGTCGCTGGCCGTCAGCCCGAGCGACAGCGAATCACCCTGCGCGAGCGGTGTGGCCACGCTGCGTTCGACGCTCGCACCGTCGGGGATGCGCCCGGCCGACAGGTGGTTGATCTGCACCTTCGATCCGTTGGCCGACGCGCCGGCGCCGCCGACCACCAGGTTGCCCTGGGCCAGTGCGTAGATCTGGCCGTCGGCGCCCTTCAGCGGCGTGGCGATCAGCGTGCCGCCGCGCAGGCTCTTGGCATTGCCGACCGACGACACGTTGACGTCGATGTTCTGCCCGGGCTGGGCGAAGGCCGGCAGCTGCGCGGTGACCATCACCGCGGCGACGTTCTTCGGCTGGATGCTGGTCCCGGGTGGCACGGTCACGCCCATCTGCTGCAGCATCGCCGTCAGGCTCTGCGTGGTGTAGGGCGTCTGCGTGGCCTGGTCGCCGCTGCCGTCCAGGCCGACGACCAAGCCGTAGCCGACCAGCTGGTTGCTGCGAACGCCCTGCACCGCGGCGACTTCCTTGATGCGCACCGCGGCGCCGGCACCCAGCGGCCACCACAGCGCGGCGCTGGCGGCGACGAAGGTCAACGCAATGGCGACACGGACGACACGTTCGGCGGTGGACTTCATTGCGGCAGCCATCAGATCGGCATCACGCTCAAGAAGACCCGCGACAGCCAGCCGACGGCCTGCGCGTCGGCCTGCGCGCCGCGGCCGCGGTGTTCCAGGCGCACGTTGGCGATCTGCGCGCTGGGCACGCTGTTGCCGGGCTGGATGGCCCGCGGGTCGACCTGGCCGCTGAACTTCAGCACGTCGACATTGCTGTTGACGCCGATCTGCTTTTCGCCGGCGATCAGCAGGTGGCCGTTGGGCAGCACGCCGCGCACGATGACGGTGATGGTGCCGCTGAAGTCATTGCTGCTTTCGGTGGCGCCCTTGCCGGCGAAGGTGTTGTTCGACGACGCGTCGGCGGTGGCTCGGCCGAAGGCCTTGGGGTTGATGCCCGGCAGCGCGGTGATGCCGCCGGCGAGCTTGCCGCTCTTGTCGATTGAACTCGTCGACGACTGGCTGGCGCTGACCTTCTCGACGATCTGCACCACCAGCGTGTCGCCGACCAGCCGCGCGCGGTGGTCCTCGAACAGCGGCCGGTACTGCCCCGACCGGTAGATCGAGCCGTTGCTCGGCGCCTCGCTGACCACCACCGGCAGCGGCAGCGGCGTGGTCTCGGCCACGTCGACCCGCGGATACAGCATGCCGCAACCCGCCAGGCTGGCACCGGCCAGCAGGCCCAGCAGGCCGAGCACGGCCCGCTCGACCAACACGAGCGGCGCGACCACCGGGGCCAGCGCCGCGCGGCGCGATGACGACATCGACTTCATGACGGTGCGCTCACAGGCTTGACTCGAAAGACAGGGGTGGGGATCAAAGCTGGCCCAGACGCTGCAGCATCTGGTCGGAGGTCTGGATGGCCTTGGAATTCAACTCGTAGGCGCGCTGCGTGGCGAACATGCTGACGAGTTCCTCGACGACGTTGACGTTGCTGCCTTCGACGAAGCCCGATTGCAGCGATCCGAGCCCGCCGCTCTTCGGCGCGCCGGCGTTCGGCGTGCCCGACGCAGCGGTCTCGCCGAACAGGTTGCCGCCGCGCGCGTCGAGGCCCGCCGGATTGACGAACGAGGCCAGCTGCAACTGGCCCACCGGCTGCGGCGCGACCTGATTGGGCAGGTTGACTTGGACCGTGCCGTCGTCGGCGATGCTCACCGCCAGCGCGTTGGCCGGGATGGTGATGCCGGGCTGCAGCGGGTGGCCGTTGCTCGTCACCAGCTGGCCGTTGGCGTCGACCTGCAGGCTGCCGTCGCGCGTGTAGCCGGTGCTGCCGTCGGGCATCTGCACCTGGAAGAAGCCCTGGCCCTTGATGGCCACGTCGAGCTGGTTGCCGGTGTTCTGCAGGCTGCCCTGGGTGAAGTTGCGCGTGCTGGCCGCAGCGCGCACGCCCAGGCCGACCTGCAGCCCGGTGGGCAGCTGGGTCTGGTCGGAGCTGGCCGCGCCGGGCTGGCGCAGGCTCTGGTACATCAGGTCCTCGAAGACCACCCCGGCGCGCTTGTAGCCGTTGGTGCCGACATTGGCGAGGTTGTTGGAAATGGCGTCCAGCTTGGTCTGCTGGCCTTCCATCCCGGTCTTGGCAATCCACAGCGATCGGATCATCGAATTCGTCCTCGTAACTCCGTGCCATCTTCGGGCGGACTGGAGCCCGGCGAGGCGCGGAAAAGACCGGGATTGGGGGTGCTTTACCGCACCGTGCGGCGGCCGGGGCGGCCGCGGCTTACTGCGGCGCCAGCAGCTTGGCGGCGCCCTGCTCGCGTTCTTCGGCGCCCTTGAGCGCCTTCATCTGCTGTTCGAACTGGCGCGCGGCGGCAATCATCGCCACCATCGTTTCGATCGGGCTGACGTTGCTGCCTTCGAGCGCGCCGCCCTGCACGCGCGCGTTGGCGTCGGCCGGCAGGTCGCCGCTGTCGGCGCGGAACAAGCCGTCGCTGCCGCGCGTCAGCGCGGCCTCGGGCGTCACCAGCTTGAACTTGCCGGCGACCTGCGGCTTGCCGTTGCCGACCTGCGTCGTGATGCTGCCGTTGTTGGCGACTTCCACCGCCGCGTTCAGCGGCAGCGTGATCGGCCCGCCGTCACCCAGCACCGGCAGCCCGCCGACGGTGACGAGCTGGCCTTCGCCGTTGACCTGCAGCGCGCCGGCCCGCGTGTAGGCCTCGGTGCCGTCGAGCGCCTGCACGGCCAGCCAGGCGTTGCCCTGCGGGGCGACATCCAGGCCACGGCCGGTGGTCTGGATCGGGCCCGGCCGGCTGTCGTAGCCGACCGTCGATTCGAGCGCGTAGACCCGCGTGCTGGCGCCGTCGCCCTGCACCGGCACGGCACGGAAGGCCTGCAGCTCGGCGCGAAAGCCGTTGGTCGAGACATTGGCCAGGTTGTTGGCCAGCACGTCCTGGCGCTGCAGCGTGGCCTTGGCGCCGGCCATCGAAAGGTAGATCTGACGATCCATGTCTGTCGGCTCCGATCAAGCGGACGCCGCGGAACCGGCTTGGCCGGGCCGCTGGCGTCGCCCCCCGCGACGCTGGGCGGCCCTTGCAGGGCCTCGGGGGAAGCGGCGCAAGCCGCGACGGGGGTGGGTCATCAGCGCAGGTTGACCAGCGTCTGCAGCGCCTGGTCCTGCGTCTTGATGGTCTGCGCGTTGGCCTGGTAGATGCGCTGCGCGACGATCATGTTGACCAGCTCGCCGGTCAGGTCGACGTTCGATTCCTCCAGCGCCGACGGCGCGATGCGGCCGATCGTGCCGCTGCCGGCATAGCCCTTGAGCGCTTCGCCCGAATTGACGGTGCGCGACCAGGCGTTGCCGCCCATCGGCTGCAGGCCCTGCGGGTTGCGGAAGTTGACCAGCTCGAGCTGGCCCAGCGCCTGGTTGTTGCCGTTGGAGTACTGCGCGCGCACCGTGCCTTCGTTGTCGATGGCCACGCCGATCAGGTCGCCCGCCGCGTGCCCGTCCTGCTCCAGCGAATTGACGGCGAACTTCGACGCCCATTGCGTCGAGCCGAGGACGTCGAGGTCGACATTGACGGGCGTCGCCGAAGCCGTCGCCGCCACCGTCACCGGGAACGGCTGCACGGTCGTCGGCGAGGTCAGCGCCCCGGCCGGAGAGAACGTCAGCTGGGTGATCTGCCCCGACGCGCCGCTGCCGGCGATCGGGCTGCCATTGGCCGTGCCGTAGAGATCCCACAGCGCCGGTTCGGCCGGGTCGGAAGGGTTGGTCTTGGGCAGCTTGACGAAGTAATAGGTCAGGGCGATCTCCTGGCCGTTCTCGTCGTACATCGTCACCGAGGTGGCGTTGTTGTAGGTTGCCGGGTTCTTCGGGTCGAAGGCCGCGGTCGGCGCGACACCGCGCGAATCGAGGTTCATGCCCAGCGTGACCTTGGTCGTCGCCAGCGGCGGCTGGCCCTGCGACGGCAGGATCAGCGACTGCGCCGATCCGCCCTGGATCTTGCCGGTCGAATCGGCGCGGTTGCCGAGCAGCGGCTGGCCTTCGTTGTTGACGATCGTGCCCTGCGGGTCGAGCTTGAACTGGCCGTTGCGGGTGTACAGCGTCTGCCCGTTGGCGGCCTGCACCTGGAAGAAGCCCGAGCCGCTGATCGCCAGGTCCAGCGGGTTGCTGGTGGTGGTGATGCTGCCCTGCGTGAACTGCTGGGCCACCTTGCTGACCGTGACGCCGACGCCGACCGCGTTGTACGAGGTGCCGTTGATCTGGTTGGCGTAGACGTCGCTGAACTCGGCGCGCGAATACTTGGCGCCGAAGGTGTTCGCGTTGGCGACGTTGTTGCCGATGATGTCCAGGTTCTTGCCTGCGGCATTCAGACCCGAAAGACCTTGCTGAAAACTCATGTCGTACTCCGTGAAAGGAAGGGTGTCGTTGCCCTGCCCGGGCAACGGGTTCAGTTGAAGCTGCGGACCTTGTCGTAGGCGACGCTGCCGGACTTGGACAGTTCGAGCTGCAGGCTGTTGCCCGCCAGGCTCACCGATTCGACGCGGTCGCGCATCAGCAGCGTCGGCGCCACGTCGTTGGCGCCGGCCTTGGCGCTGACGCGGAAGCGGTAGTTCTGGCCGTCGGCGGCGTTGCCGGCGTTCCAGGCGAAGTCGTTGATGCCGCTGCCCGCCGCGCCGATGTTCTGCGTGGCCACCACGCGACCGCTGCCGTCGAGGATCTCGACCGTCGCGCGGTCGACGCTGCCGGCCAGATCGAAGGCACCGCGGCCGATGCCGTTGCTGTCGATCTGCAGCTGGTTGCCGGGCAGCGTCACGTCATGGCCGACCAGGCTGGCGCCCTGCAACGCCTGCTGCTGCAGGAAGCGACCGTCGAGCGCCTTGACGCTGGTGTTCAGGTTCTCGATGCCGGTGACGGTGTTGATCTGCGCCATCTGGCTGGTCACCTGGGCGTTGTCCATCGGGTTCAGCGGGTCCTGGTTCTTCATCTGCGCGACCAGCAGCTTGAGGAAGCGGTCGGCGCTGCCGGCATCGTTCTTGGTCGATACCGCCGTGCGCGCCGCGGCGCTGATGCCGGCGTTGGGGTCGGCGAGGTTGGTGGTCGGGATCGGGCTGGTGGCCATGGTCGGGTGGTCCGTTTGGAGTTCAGGCTCAGCCCTGGCCGAGCTGCAGCGTCTTCTGCAGCAGGCTGCGCGCGGTGTTCATGACTTCGATGTTGTTCTGGTACGAGCGCGACGCCGAGATCATGTTGACCATCTCCTCGACCGCGTTGACGTTGCTGTGGGTGACATAGCCCTCGGCATCGGCGCTGGGATGCTTGGGATCGTGGACGCGCCGGCCGGCGGTCTGGTCTTCGGCGATGCTCGCCACGCGCACGCCGGCGCTGGCGTCGGCGCCGCCGGCGAAGTTGCCTTTGCCGTTGACGCCCTGGGCCCCCAGCAGCAGCGTCTGGAAGACCACCTGGCGCGCCTTGTAGGCCGCGCCGTCGGGGCCGGCCACGGTGTCGGCGTTGGCCAGGTTGCTGGCCACCACGTTCAGGCGCTGGCTCTGCGCGCTGACGGCGCTGCCGGCGACGTCGAAGATCTTCATCATGCTCATGGTTCAGCCTCGGTGGACGCTCAAGCCTGATGGTGGCTCTTCATCGCGTCGAGCATCGTGCGCATGCCGCCGTTGATGAAGCGCAGCGTCGATTCGTACTTGACGGCGTTGTCGACGAAAGCGCTGCGTTCGCGGTCCATGTCGACGGTGTTGCGATCCAGGTTGGTCTGGCTGGGCACCGCGTAGCGCAGGGTCGGCGCGACGCGGCCGCCGCCG
>JANMAP010000072.1:0-1528 GCA_031359905.1 Burkholderiales bacterium
GGCCTGGTCGATGGTCATCGCCCATTCCTGGTGCAGCATGGCCTTGGTGATGCCGTTGGCAAAGGTGGGGCCGGCGGCCAGCTCGGTGGCCAGGGCCTGGGCCGCGGCCAGCAGCGCCTCGGGGGTGCACAGGCGGTTGAAGAAGCCCCAGCGCTCGGCCTCCTCGCCGCCGAGCGAGCGGCCGGTGTAGAGCAGCTCACTGGCCCGGCCTTGCCCGACGATGCGCGGCAGCATCGCGCAGGCGCCCATGTCGCAGCCCGCGAGGCCGACGCGGTTGAACAGGAAGGCGGTCTTGCTGCGCGCGGTGCCCAGGCGCAGGTCGGAGGCCATCGCCATGATCGCGCCGGCGCCGGCGCAGACACCGTCGATCGCCGCGACGATCGGTTGCGGGCAGGCGCGCATCGCCTTCACGAGGTCGCCGGTCATGCGCGTGAACATCAGCAGCTCGGGCGCCGGCAGAGCGACCAGCGGGCCGATGATCTCGTGCACATCGCCGCCGGAACAGAAGTTGCCACCGGCGCCGACGAGCACGACGGCGTGCACGTCGGTCGCGTGCTTCAGCCGGCCGCACAGGTCGCGCAGCTCGGCGTAGGCCTCGAAGGTGAGCGGGTTCTTGCGCTCGGGCCGGTTCAGCGTGACGGTGCCGACGCCGGCGGCCACCGCCCACTGAAAGTGCGTGGCTGCGTAGCCGACGAGTTCGACGCGGTTGCCGGCGGCCAGCGCCGGGTCGATGGAAGCTGCGGAACGGTGGGCGGTCATGCCGTCTCCTCGGTCGCGGGGTCGGCGCTGCGCACGAGTCGCACCCGCAGCGCGCCGAGTTGGGTGTAGAGCTGCTGCACGGCCTTCGGGTCGAGGCCGGCGAACATCTCGAGAATCCACTGCTCGTGTTCCTGCGCCATCGCCGCGAAGCCGCTGCGGCCCTGCGGCGTGAGGCGCACGATCCAGGCGCGGCGGTCGTCGGGGCTGGCCTCGCGCACGACGAGACCGTCGAGCTCGAGCTCATCGGTGAGGCCGGTGACGTTGCCGCCGGTCACCATGAGGCAGCGCGAGAGCTCGCGCATCTTCATGCCGGCCGGATCGCGGAACAGCTGCGCCAGGTAATCGAAACGCGCCAGCGAGATGCCGAAGCGCTCGCGCAGGCGGCGCCGGATCTCGGTCTCGATCTGGGTCGTGCTGGCGAGCATCCGCAGCCACAGCTTCAGCGCCGCGTGGTCGCCGCTGCCGGCGCGCGACTCGTGGCCGAGTTCCTGCGCCTCGCTGAGCAGCGCGTGGGAGGCGTCGTCCTGCTTCATGTGCCGCCCTCGGCGTGGGCGGGGCGAACCTGCGCGGCGGCCGCCGCCGCGGCGCGTTCGCGCTCGAGGTTGCGCTCGAGCTGCGACTTCGCGGCGCGGTACTGCTTCGGCCACTCGACCTCGGTGTAGCCGATGCGCGCCGATTTGAGCAGCGTCCACGCCGGGTTCGCGAGGTGCGGCCGGGCCACGGCGCACAGGTCGGCGCGGCCCGCGGCGATGATGCTGTTGACGTGGTC
>JANMAP010000073.1:0-6012 GCA_031359905.1 Burkholderiales bacterium
GGATCTTCTTAAACATGCCGTGCCCCCGCGGTGAGCTCGCCTGCACGCGCTTCGCGCGCCAGGCATTCTGGCTTCGCCGCAGCGGCTGCCCCGCTGTCACCGCGGTTGGCAATCAGGATCTTCTTAAACATGCCGTGCCCCCGCGGTGAGCTCGCCTGCACGCGCTTCGCGCGCCAGGCATTCTGGCTTCGCCGCAGCGGCTGCGCCGCTGTCGCCCCGGTTGGCGATCAGGATCCTCTTGAACATGGAGCCGTCCTTCAGGGCCGATACGCCGCGGGCGGCGAGGCAGCAGGGACCACGCGGCGCAGCAGCGCGCGCAGGAACTTGAACAGCATCACCGTCAGCACCAGCGCCAGCAGCACCGCCGCGGCCAGCACCGGAAAGAACCACAGCGGGTGCGACCAGGCCAGCCAGAGCATCGCCGGCACGGCCGCATCGCCGAACAGCGACAAGGCGATGTTGGAGAACGGCTCGGGCGAGCTGTTGGCCGCCGCCCGCGTGGTCGCCTTGGCGGCGTGCGAGGTGGCGGCCAGCGTGCCGCCAGCCAGCGCGGCGACCAGCGTCCAGGCCGCGTTCCAGTCGGCATCCCCGCCGCCACCGAACACCGCCGCGGCCAGCGCGGCCCCGGCCGGGATGCGGATGAAGGTGTGCACGGCGTCCCACAGCGAGTCGATGACCGGCAGCTTGTCGGCGAAGAACTCGATCACGCACAGCAGCCCGCTGGCGCCCAGCACCAGCGGGTGCTGCAGCAGATGCAGCCCGTCCGGCAACGGCACCCACCCGAGGTAGCCGACGGCGCCGACGATGAACAGCACCGCGTACAGCCGCAGCCCGCTGGCCCAGCCCAGCGCGGCGGCCAGCGCGGCCAGATGCGTGATGTCCAGATTCATCGCCAGCCCGGCTCGCGCTTGCCGAGGAACGCCGCCAGGCCTTCGCGGCCTTCGTCGCTGACGCGGATGTCGGCGATGCGCCGCGCAGTGTCGGCGCGCAAGGCGGCGTCGACCGGGCGCCCGGCGATGTCCTGCACCAGGCGCTTGCAGGCCTTGACCGCCGCCGGGCCGTTGGCCACCAGCACGCCGACGAGTTCGGCCACCCGCGCGTCCAGCGTCTCGGTGCTGGCCAGTTCGTGGACGAAGCCCAGCGCGTGGGCGCGCTCGGCGCCGAAGCGTTCGGCGGTGATGAAGTAGCGCCGCGACGCCTGCTCGCCCAGCGCCTTGACGACATACGGGCCGATGGTTGCCGGCAGCAGGCCGAGGCGTGCTTCGCTGAGGCAGAACTGCACGCCCTCGGCGGCCACCAGCAGGTCGCACGCCGCGGCCAGGCCGACGCCGCCGGCATAGCAGTCGCCGTGCACGCGGGCGATCACCGGCAGCGGGCAGCTGTAGATCGTCCACAGCATCTGCGCCAGCGCCGCGGCATCGGCCTGGTTCTGTTCCCAGCCGTAGCCGGCCATCGAACGCATCCAGGCCAGGTCGGCACCGGCGCAGAAGGCCTTGCCGTGGCCGCCGAGCACGATCACCCGCAACTGGGGGTCGCGGCCCAGGCTGTCGAAGGCCGCCGTCAGCTCGGCGATGACGCCGTCGTTGAAGGCGTTGCGCACCTCGGGCCGGTTGAGCCAGACCTCGGCGACGAAGGGCGACGGGCGGCGGACGTCCAGCGTCGTGCTGCTCATCGGATGGCCCCGGGGTTGGGGTTGGGATGGCCGGCGGGCCCCGCCATCCGGTTCCTGACTGGCGGGCGGCCGGGTGGGCTCATGGCGCAGCGCTCTCTTCCTGCAGCATGACGACCATGTCGAGCACCGGGGCCGGCTGGCCCATCGCCGTCAGCGCGGCGCTGATCTGGCCGCGGTGGTGCGTGCCGTGGTTGAAGACATGCGCCAGCGTGGCGGCGAACGGCAGCGACACCTGCTGGCCCTGCAGGCGGCGGTACTCCAGCTTGCCCAGCAGCCGCGCTTCGGGCCACACCGCGATGCTCGGCAGCCAGGCCAGCGCGCCTTCGATCAGGCGTTCGCGCAGCCGGCTGCGGTCGGCTTCGACTTCGGCATCGAGCGCGACGACCGGCGACGCGCCTTGCGAGAAGCGCACGAACCACAGCAGATGCTCGCCGACCAGCAGGTGGTTCAGCGTGCCGTGGATGCTCTTGAAGAACACGCCGGCGTCGCGCCGGTAGTCGGCGTCGGGCAGCCTGTCGACCTGCTCGAACAGCTTGCGCGTGGCCCACAGGTGGTAGCGCGCGAGGGTCAGCAGGTGCTCGCGCAGCGGCGAGCGGTCGAGCGATTTTTCCATGATCACGCTGCGGTAGGCCTTGCCGTCCCACTGCACCGAGTCGACATCCGCATAGCCCTGCCGGCGGTACAGGCCGCGCAGTTCCTCGGCCGGCTCGGCGGTGTCCAGCGCCATGCGCTTGTAGCCGCGTTCGCGGGCCCAGCCTTCGGCGGCGGCGACCAGGCGCCGGCCGAGGCCCTGGCGCTGCAGGTCGGGGTCGACGGCGAACTGGTGGAAGTGCGCGGTGTCGCGGTCGCGGAAGGCCGGCACCTGGGCCGCCCAGGGCGCGGCGATCTCGTCGTAGGGCCCGCAGACGGTGACCGTGCCGACCACCCGGCCGGCGAGTTCGGCGACGAAACACTGGCCTTCGGCGGCGCGCTTGAGCGTCAGCTCGGCGGACTGATCGGCAGCCGTGAAGTTCAGGCCCTGCTGTGCCAACGGCGCATAGGCGCGGTGCAGCAGCAGGGTGATCTCGTCCATCGAATCGCGCGCCGCCAGCGGGCGGACGACGACGACGGGCACGGTGTGCAGCGACATGACAGTGACCTTCTTTCCCGTGTTCAGTAGCGCTTGGCGGCTTCGTCGAGCATGACCTCGGTGGCCCCGCCACCGATGGCCAGCACGCGGGCGTCGCGCCACAGCCGTTCCACCGGCGTGCCGTGCATGAAACCCATGCCGCCATGCAACTGCTGGCAGCCCTGCACGACCTCGTTGACCAGCTCGCCAGTCAGCGCCTTGAGCAGCGACACGTCCTGCACCACGTCGTGCCCCTGCGTGACGCGCCAGGCGCAGTGGTAGACATACTGGCGCGCGGCGCGCGTCTTGGCGTCGAGCATGGCCAGCTTCTGGCGCACGGCCTGCTTGTCCCACAGCGTGGCGCCGAAGGCCTGGCGCGAGCGCACGTGGTCCAGCGCCAGGCGCAGCGCCTGCTGGCAATGGCCGACCGCCATCGCGCCCAGCGCGATGCGTTCAGTCTGGAAGTTCTTCATCACCGCGTAGAAGCCCTGGCCTTCCTCGCCGAGCAGGTGCGCCGCCGGGATGCGGCAGTCTTCGAACAGCAGCTCGGCGGTGTCCGACGAGCGCCAGCCGGTCTTGTCCAGCGCGCGGCCCACGCGGAAGCCCGGCGTGCCCTTCTCGACGGCGAAGATCGAGATCGCGTGCCGCGCCGTGCCGGTGCGCGCGGCGATGAAGTACAGGTCGGCGTGCACGCCGTTGGTGATGAACAGCTTGGTGCCGTTGAGCACCCAGTGGTCGCCGTCCTTGACCGCCTTGGTGCGCAGCCCGGCGACGTCGGAACCGGCACCGGGTTCGGTGATGCCCACCGCGGTGATGGTGCGCCCGGCCGTGATGCCCGGCATCCAGCGCGCCTTCTGCTCGAAGTTGCCGGCGTGGTGCAGGTGCGGGCTGGCCATGTCGGTGTGCACGAGCACGGTGATGATGAAGCCGCCGAAGGTGGATTGGCTGAGCGCGTCGGCGAAGACCAGGTTGGTCAGCGCATCGGCACCGGCGCCGCCGTAGTCGGCTTCGTACATCAGACCGAGCAGCCCGGCGTCGCCCATCTTGCGCAGCACCTCGCGCGGCACCATGCCGTCCTCTTCCCACTGCGCCGCGTGCGGCTCGACCTCGCGGGCCAGGAAGCGTTCGACCTGCTGCTGCAGCAGGGCGTGGTCGGCTGTCAGATAGGCGTTGTCCATCACATCCTGAAGATGCCGAATTTGGGTCCATCGGGGATCGGCGCGTTCAAGCTCGCGCTCAAGCCCAGCGCCAGCACGCGCCGCGTGTCGGCCGGGTCGATGACGCCGTCGTCCCACAGCCGCGCGCTGGCGTAGTACGGGTGCGCCTGGTGCTCGAACTGCTCGAGGATCGGGCGCTTGAAGTCGCGTTCCTCGTCGGCGCTCCAGGCGCCGCCCTTGGCTTCGATGCCGTCGCGCTTGACGGTGGCCAGCACGCTGGCCGCCTGTTCGCCGCCCATCACGCCGATGCGGGCGTTCGGCCACATCCACAGGAAGCGCGGCGAGTACGCGCGGCCGCACATGCCGTAGTTGCCGGCGCCGAAGCTGCCGCCGATGATGACCGTGAACTTGGGCACCGTGGCGGTGGCCACCGCGGTGACAATCTTAGCGCCGTGCTTGGCGATGCCCTCGGCCTAGTACTTCTTGCCGACCATGAAGCCGGTGATGTTCTGCAGGAAGACCAGCGGGATGCGCCGCTGGCAGCACAGTTCGATGAAGTGCGCGGCCTTCATCGCGCTTTCGCTGAACAGCACGCCGTTGTTGGCGACGATGCCCACCGGAATGCCTTCGATGTGCGCGAAGCCGGTGACCAGCGTGGCGCCGTATCGCGCCTTGAACTCGTCGAAGTCGCTGCCGTCGACGATGCGCGCGATGACCTCGTGCACGTCGTAGGGCTTGCGGCTGGTGAAGCCGCCGTCGTCGGTGGGGATCACGCCGTGCAGTTCAGCCGGGTCGTACAGCGGCGGGCGCGGCGGCACCAGCTGCACCTGGGCGGGCTTGCGCCAGTTCAGCCGCGCCACCGACGCGCGGGCGATGGCCAGCGCGTGCATGTCGTTCTCGGCCAGGTGGTCGGCCACGCCGGACAGCCTGGTGTGCACGTCGCCGCCGCCGAGTTCTTCGGCGCTGACGACCTCGCCGATGGCTGCCTTCACCAGCGGCGGGCCGGCCAGGAAAATCGTGCCCTGGTTCTTGACGATCACCGTCTCGTCGCTCATCGCCGGCATGTAGGCGCCGCCGGCGGTGCACGAGCCCATCACCACCGCCAGCTGCGGGATGCCCTGCGCCGACATGTTGGCCTGGTTGAAGAAGATGCGGCCGAAGTGGTCGCGGTCGGGGAAGACATCGTCCTGGTTCGGCAGGTTGGCGCCGCCGCTGTCGACCAGGTAGACGCACGGCAGGCGGTTGAGCATCGCCACTTCCTGCGCCCGCAGGTGCTTCTTGACCGTGATCGGATAGTAGGTGCCGCCCTTGACGGTGGCGTCGTTGCAGATGATCAGGCACTCCACGCCGCTGACGCGGCCGATGCCGGCGATCAGCCCGCCGCCCGGTGCGGCATCCACGCCCTTGGCGTCCTTGTACATGTCGAGGCCAGCCAAGCCGCCGATTTCGAGGAACGGCGTGTCGGGGTCGAGGAGCATTTCCACGCGGTCGCGCGGCAGCAGCTTGCCGCGCGCGGTGTGGCGGGCACGCGCCACCTCGCCGCCGCCGCCGGCGATCTGCGCCAGCCGGGTGTTGAGGTCGTCGACCAGCCGGCGCATCAGCGCGGCGCTGGCCTTGAAGTCCTCGGAGCGCGGGTTCAGCTTCGACGTCAAGGTGGGCAAAGCGGGTCTCCTGCGGCGGCCAGGCAGGTCGCTGCGCAGCGCGCCGCCCGGTTGACGTTGACGTGAATGTCGAATGTCGGGGATCTGCCCCCGAGCCCGCCCCGAGAACGGCGCGCAAGCCGCTGTCCGAGAAGGAGTTGCCGATCGGGCATCCAGCGACGATAAGCGCCGTGGCGGGGCAGCGTCCATCCGGGTCGCCCCACCGCCCGCCGTGCGCGCCGCCAGTGGTCCATGGCGGCGTTCAGCCGGCGGGCAGGGGGTGCTCAGCGCCGGGCGCCTCGGGATACAGCTGCGCCAGCACGGCACGCGTGGCCGCCGCCAGGATCGGCTGCAGCGCGGCGGCCAGGGCATCGAGATCGGCCGGGGCCGGCGCCGGCCCCGGCCGCGCCCGCGCCGCCCACAGCACCGCCCGTG
>JANMAP010000081.1:0-5108 GCA_031359905.1 Burkholderiales bacterium
TCGGCGCGCTTCCAGGCCTGCGCGCTGCTCAGGCCGAGGTGTTTCTTCAGCGGTTCGCAGAGCTGCTGGCCGATCGTGAAGACCGGGTTCAGCGAACTCATCGGGTCCTGGAAGACGCAGGCAATGTCCTTGCCGCGCAACGCCTGCAGTTCGGGCAGGCTGGCCTGCAGCAGATCGCGGCCCTGCCACAGCACGCGGCCGCTGCGTTCGGCGTTGTCGGGCAGCAGGTTGAGCACCGACATCGCGGTCACGCTCTTGCCCGACCCCGATTCGCCGACCAGCGCGACGGTGGCGTTCTCGGCGACGTCGAAGCTGACGCCCTGGCTGCCGCGGCCGACCGCATCGGCGCGCACGCCCTTGCCCATGCGGAAGCTGACCTTCAAGTCCTGGATCGACAAGAGCACGTCAGAGACTCCGGGAAAGGCTGCGGATATCGAGCAAACGCCGCGGAACCGGCTGCGCCGGGCCGCTGGCGTTGCCCCCTTGAGGGGGAGCGGCGCAGCCGCTTCGGGGGTGGTTCATTCCAGGCCGCGGAGTTTCGGATCGAGGGCGTCGCGCAGCGCGTCGGCCATCAACGAGAAGGCAGTGACGAAGACCGCCATGAACAGCGTGGCGGCTGCCAACTGCCACCAGATGCCGAGCAGCAGTTCGCTCTGCGCGTCGGCCAGCATGGTGCCCCAGCTGACCTGGTCGACACGCACGCCCAGGCCGAGGTACGACAGGATCACCTCGGCCTTGATGAAGCCGACGGTCAGCAGGCTCATGCGCACCAGCACCACATGGCTGACGTTGGGCAGGATGTGGCGGAACATGCGGCTGGCGTTGCTCGCGCCGATGGCTTCCGCGGCGCGCACGTATTCGCGGCTCGAATGCTTGATGAATTCGGCGCGCACCTGGCGGTACATGCCGGTCCAGCCGGTCAGCGCCAGGATGATGACCACGCTCTGCACGCCACGCCCGGCGACCGCGGCGAAGGCGAAGATCAGCAGGATGTTGGGGATCGATTCGAAGACGTTGTAGAGCCACTCCAGCGCGTCGCCGATCTTGCCGCCGAAGAAGCCGCCGAAGGCCCCGAGCAAGGTGCCGATGCCGGTGGCGGCGAGTGCGGCCATCACACCGACAAAGACCGAGATCTCGGTGCCCTTGATGGTCTTGGACAGCACGTCGCGGCCCAGCCGGTCGGCGCCCAGCGGCAGGGTCTCGGCCTTGACGGTCTCGGTGGTCTGGAACTTCTTGGCGCGCTCTTCCCATTCCTTGTAGCGCGGGGCCAGCGGGTCGACGTCCGACAGGTCGATGTTCGGGCCCTTGGGCACCTCGATCGCACTGCCGGCGGTGCTGGCCTTGGGGCCGACGAAGGTCGGCGGGGCGTTGGGCACACCGATCTCGTCCTGCCAGTTGCTGGCCACCAGGCCGCCGGCCGACAGGACGATCAACAGCGCGAACAGCGCCACGACGATCAGCGACACCAGGCCGACACGGTCGGCGCGGAAGCGCCGCCATGCCGCATGCCAGACGCCTTCGCTCTTCTGCTGGGTGTCGTCCAGCGAACCCGACGCAGGGAGGACCGCGCTCATTGCAGGTGCTCCGCGGCGTCGATCGAGCAAACGCCGCGGAACCGGCTCTGCCGGGCCGCTGGCTTTGCCCCCTTGAGGGGGGAACGGCCGAAGGCCGTGACGGGGGTGGTCATTTCAACACCACGCGCGGGTCGGCGATCTTGTAGGCCAGGTCGGTCAGCAGGTTGATGAACATGGTCAGCACGGCCAGGTAGATCGTCACCGCCTGGATCACCGGGAAGTCGCTGCGGTTGACCGCCAGCAGCACTTCGCGGCCCAGCCCGGGAATGGAGAAGAAGACCTCGATCAGGAAGCTGCCGACGAAGATGCCGGGCAGCTGCAGGCCGATGTTGGTGAGGATCGGGATCATCGCGTTGCGCAGCACGTGCTTGAACAACACGGTGCCTTCGGTCATGCCCTTGGCGCGCGCCGTGCGCACGTAGTCCTGGCCGAGCTCGTCGAGCAGGAAGCTGCGGTACAGCCGGGTCTGGGGGGCGATGCCGACCATCACCGCCAGCAGCACCGGCAGCGGCACGTAAGTGATCAGGTTGGTCGCCAGGCTGTCGCTCCAGCCCTGCACCGGGAACCAGCCGAGCTGGAAGCCGAACACGTACTGGCCGATGATCACGTAGACCAGGAAGCTGACCGACAGCGCAACCGTGGTGACGACCATGATGCTGCGGTCGGTCAGGCTGCCGCGGCGGTAGGCGACCCACATCGCCACCGGCAGCGCCGGCAGCACGTCGAGCACCAGGATCGGCGTCATCACCGTCAGCGTGGCCGGCAGCCGGGTGGCGAAGAGGTTGCTCACCGCTTCGTTGGTGGCCCAGCTCTTGCCCCAGTCGAAGGTGACGATCTGCTTGACGAAGATCCACAACTGGACCCACACCGGCTCGTTCAAGCCCAGCGTCTGGCGGATGGCCTCGATCTGTTCCTTGCTGGCGTTCAGGCCGCCCAGCACCTCGGCCGGGTCGCCGCCGAAATATTTGAAGAGGAAGAACACCAGCAGCACCACGCCAGCGAGCGTGGGGATCATCTGCCACAGGCGGCGTATCAGGTAGGCGGCCATCGGATGCGGGGCTCCAGGCGCGACGCCGCTCGTGACGCGCCGGGCCGATTTTGGGATGCGCGAGTGTAGGGGCCGGCTCCGTCGCGGCCGGCCGGTGATTTCCCCCCTGGAAGATCGGGCATGCGGTCAGGCCCCCGCCAAGGGCGCATCGACAACGGTCTAGACTTTGTCTCTTTGCGCTGCGGGTCTTGCGATGAAGCGATCGTTCTGGTGGGCGGGCTTGGCTGGCCTGGTGCTCGCTGGTGGGCTGGCCGGTGGGCTGGTCGCATCAGCCCAGCCGGCAGCCAGCGCGCCGCCGTCGGCTCAGCCGCTCAAGGTGGTGCGCTACGCCTTCCTGATCGCCGAGACCGGCTTCGACCCGGCGCAGATCACCGACCTGTATTCGCGCACCGTGGCCTCGGGCATCTTCGAGGCGCCTTTCGAATACGAATTCCTCGCCAAGCCGACGCGCATGCGGCCGAACACCGCCGCCGGCATGCCCGAGATCTCGGCCGACTTCAAGACCTTCACGATCCGCATCAAGCCCGGCATCTACTTCGCCGACGACCCGGCTTTCCAGGGCAAGAAGCGCGAGCTGACGGCCGAGGACTACGTCTATTCCATCAAGCGCCACTACGACCCGCGCTGGAAGAGCGGCAACCTGTATGTGCTGGAGAACGCGAAGATCCTCGGCCTGTCGGAACTGCGCAAGAAGCTGATCGACGAGAAGAAGCCCTTCGACTATGACATCCCCGTCGCGGGCCTGAAGACGCTGGACCGCTACACCTTCCAGATCCGGCTCGGCGAGCCCGCGCCGCGCTTCATCATCAGCAACTTCACCGACGGCTCGTTCGCCGGCGCGTTGGCGCGCGAGGTGGTCGAGTTCTACGGCGACAAGATCACCGAGCACCCGGTGGGCACCGGGCCATTCCTGCTGAAGGCCTGGAAACGCAGCTCGCGCATCGTGCTGGCGAAGAACCCGAACTTCCGCGAGGTGTTCTATGACGAGCAGCCGGCGCCGGGCAACGAGCGGCTGCAGAAGATCGCTCAAGCGCTCAAGGGCCGCCGCCTGCCGCTGATCGACGAAGTCCACATCTCGATCATCGAAGAACCGCAGCCGCGCTGGCTGAGCTTCCTCAACGAGGAACAGGACGTGATGGACAACCTGCCGG
Source organism: Burkholderiales bacterium (assembly GCA_031359905.1). Classification (GTDB taxonomy): domain Bacteria; phylum Pseudomonadota; class Gammaproteobacteria; order Burkholderiales; family Burkholderiaceae_C; genus Rubrivivax. The sequence goes on from JANMAP010000081.1 coordinate 3,774, forward strand.
CCGACTTCGCGCTGTCGGTGATCCCGAACAACCAGCTGGCGCCGAACCTGGCCAAGAAGGGCATCCAGATGGTGCGCTACCCGCGCGCCGACGTGGCGGTGTCGTACTTCGGGATGGAGAACCCGGTGGTCGGCGGCTACACGCCCGACAAGGTGGCGCTGCGCCGCGCGATCAGCCTGGCGGTGGACGTGGACCGCGAGATCCGCCTGGTGCGCCGCAGCCAGGCCATCCCCGCGCAGGGGCCGATCGCGCCCGAGACCACGTCCTACGACCCGAAGTTCAAGACCGAGATGAGCGACTTCGACCGCGGCCGCGCCAAGGCCCTGCTCGACATGCACGGCTATGTCGACAAGGACGGCGACGGCTGGCGCGACCTGCCCGACGGCCGGCCGCTGCTGCTGGAGTACGCCACCAGCCCCGACCAGCAAAGCCGCCAGCTGATCGAGCAGTGGAAGAAGAACATGGACGCGATCGGCGTCAGGATCGAATTCAAGACCGCCAAGTGGCCCGAGAACCTGAAGGCCAGCCGCGCCGGCAAGCTGATGATGTGGGGCGTGGGCTGGACCGGTGGCCCGGACAGCGACACCTTCCTGGCGCTCGGCTACGGGCCGAACAAGGGCCAGGCCAACCACGCGCGCTTCAACCTGCCGGCCTTCAACAAGCTCTACGAACAGCAGCGCGGCATGCCCGACGGCCCGGAGCGCGATGCCGTGGTGCAGGCGGCGGCCAAGCTGATGGTCGCCTACATGCCGTACAAGGTGCACGTGCACCGCATCTTCACCGACCTGACGCAGCCCTGGGTCGTCGGCTACCACCGCAACATCTTCGTGCGCGAGTTCTGGAAGTACGTCGATGTCGACCTGGAGGCGCTGCAGCGCCGTCAAGGCGGGGGCCCGCAATGAAGCGTCGGCAGACGCTGGCTCTGGGTGCCGCGGTCGGCGCCGGGCTGGGTCTGCCGGCGCTGCGCGCCGCGGCCGCGGTGCAGGACGATGTGCCCGGCAAGGCGGCGACGCCGGGCGAGCGCGTGCTGCGCTATGCCTTCCTGGTCGCCGAGACCGGCTTCGACCCGGTGGCTCTCAGCGACGTCTATTCGGTCACGGTGACCGCGCACATCTTCGAGGGCCTGTACAACTACGACCACCTGGCGCGCCCGCCCAAGGTCGTGCCGCTGGTGGCCACGGCGCTGCCCGAGATCAGCCCGGACTTCCGCGTCTGGACAATCAAGATCCGCCCCGGCATCTACTTTGCCGACGACCCGGCCTTCAAGGGCCCGGACGGCCGCCGCGCGCCGCGCGAACTGGTGGCCGAGGACTTCGTCTACAGCTTCAAGCGCTT
>JANMAP010000086.1:0-16464 GCA_031359905.1 Burkholderiales bacterium
GCTGAGCGCCGGCGAGGCCGAGACCGCACGCGTCAACGTCGAAGGCCAGGTCGACCGGCCGTGGCATCTGTGGAAGCAGCAGGCGGATGGCGCGTCGTCCGCTCCGGCTGCTTCAGCCGCTTCAGCCCGCGCGTAGCATGCCGCGCCATGACGACCGCGACCACCAACTCCCGCCCGCCGGCACCCGGCGAGGCGACGATCGCCTGGAGCGACCGCCTGCTGCTCGGCTTCCCGGCGATGGACGCCGAGCACCGCGACTTCGTCGAGCGCGTGCGTGCGCTGCAGCAGGCCGACGCGGCCACGGTGGCGCAGCGCCTGGATGCGTTCGCGGTGCACGCGCGGCAGCACTTCGCCGCCGAGGACGCGTGGATGGCCGAGACCGCCTTTCCGCCGCGCCAGTGCCACATCGACGAGCACGCCGCGGTGCTCCGGTCGGTGGCCGAGGTGCAGGCGCTGGTGGCGGCCGGCAACACGGCGATCGTGGCCTCGCTGGCCGACGAACTCGCGCGCTGGTTCCCCCGTCATGCCGACCACCTCGACTCGGCGCTGGCGGCGTGGATGTGCAAGCAGCGCTGGAACGCCAGGCCGGTGGTGTTGCGCCGCGGCCTGGCCGAACCGGCCGACAACATCGAACCCTGATTCCCGCATGAGCAAACTGCAACTCTCCATCGCCATGGGCGACTACGACCGGACGCGGGCCCTGCTCGACGGCCGCGTGCAGATCGACGGTGTCGACCCGGTGTGCATGACGCTGTCGCCCGAGGAGACCTTCTTCCGCGCCTTCCGCGGCATCGAATTCGACATCAGCGAGCTGTCGTTCAGCAGCTACCTGGTCAAGGCCAGCCAGGGCCAGAGCCCGTACATCGCCGTGCCGGTGTTCCTCAGCCGCGCTTTCCGCCACACCAGCATCTGGGTGCGCAAGGACAGGATCCGCAGGCCCGAGGACCTGAAGGGCAGAAGAGTCGGCCTGCCCGAATACCAGCTGACGGCCCATGTCTGGGCGCGTGCCATCCTGGCCGACGACTTCGGCGTGCAGCCGCGCGACATCGCCTGGGTGCGCGGCGGCATCGACACGCCCGGCCGGCCGGAGAAGATCAAGCTGCAACTGCCGCCCGACGTGCGGCTGGACAACGCCCCCGACGGCACGACGATCAGCGACATGCTCGACCGCGGCGAGATCGACGGCTTCATCGCCCCGCGCCCGCCGAGCGGCGCCGCGCTGAAGAACCCGCAGGTCGGCTGGCTGTTCGACGACCCGACAGCCTCCGCCAAGGACTACTACAAGCGCACCGGTGTGTTCCCGATCATGCATGTCGTCGGCGTGAAGGCCGAACTCGCGGCGCAGCATCCCTGGCTGCCCGGCGCCGTGCTCAAGGCCTTCGGCGAAGCCAAGGCCCACGCGCTGGCACAACTCGCCGACACCTCGGCCACCAAGGTCACCCTGCCCTTCGTCGAAGAGCAGCTCAAGGCCGCGCGCGACGCGATGGGCGACGACTACTGGGCCTATGGCGTGCAGGCCAGCCGGCGCACGCTGGAGACCTTCGTCCGCCACCACCACGCCCAGGGCCTGTCGGCGCGGCTGATGTCGGTCGACGAGATCTTCCATCCCGCGACCTACGAGTCGTACAGCATCTGACGGCGCTGACGACTTTTCACCGCGCGGCGCCCACCTTGTTCGATGCCTTCGTCTGGCCCGGCGCTGCGGCGCTGGCGCTGGGGGCCGTGTCCTACCTCGCCGGCGGATTGATCAAGGGCCTGCTGGGCATCGGCCTGCCACTCGTCGCGCTGCCCATGCTCAGCCTGGGCTACACGCCGACGCAGGCCATCGGCATGGTCGCCGTGCCGGTGCTGACCAGCAACCTCTGGCAGGCCTGGGACACCGGCGTCAGCTGGCCCGGCGTGAAGCGCTTCCTGCCGCTGATCGTGATGCTGCTGCTGGCCACGCTGGCCACCGTGCCGCTGACCCTGGCGCTGCCCGAGGACACCCTGCGCCGCGTGCTCGCCGCGCTGGTGCTGCTGGCCGTCTTGCTGAACGCGATGCCGCTGCGGCTGAGCGTGCCGCCGGCCCGCGAACGCTGGTGGAGCGCCGGTGTCGGCCTGCTGTCGGGCGTGATGGGCGGCGTGTCGTCGCTGACCGGACCGATCATCATCACCTACCTGATGAGCCTGCGCCTGTCGCGCGAGGTCTTCGTCGGCACCGTCAGCGTCATCTACCTGTGCGGCGCGCTGCCGCTGTACGGCAGCATGGCGCTGCAGGGCCGCTTCACGCTGCGCGAGCTGCTGCTGTCGGCGCTGGCGCTGCTGCCGATGGCGCTGGGCATGACCGTGGGCAAGCATCTTCGTGGCAAGCTCAGCGAAGTGCTGTTCCGCCGCGTGCTGCTGGGCTTTTTGGTGCTGCTGGCGCTGCTGCTGATCTTCAAGTGAAGGAACCGACTGCCATGCTCGACCACAACGAAACCCTGCGCGAGGCCATCGTGCGCAACGTGCGCGACGCCCTGATGGAAGACATCGGCCGCGGCGACTGGACGGCGATGCTGGTGCCTGCCGGCCGCCGCGTCACCGGGCGCGTGGTGGCCAAGGAAGCCGCGGTGGTCTGCGGTCGGCCCTGGTTCGACGGTTGCGTCAAGTCGCTCGACGCCAAGGCCACCATCACCTGGCCGGGCGTCGAAGGCGCAACGGTCGCCGCCGGCACCGAGGTCTGCCGCATCGAAGCCGATGCCCGCGCGATGCTCAGCGCCGAGCGCCCGGCGCTGAACTTCCTGCAGATGCTGTCCGGCGTGGCGACCGTGACGCGCCAGTACGTCGACGCCATCGCCGGCCTGAGCCCGAACCCCAAGGGCTGCGCCGTGCTCGACACACGCAAGACCCTGCCCGGGCTGCGCCAGGCGCAGAAATACGCGGTGCGCACCGGCGGCGGCACGAACCACCGCATGGCCCTGTGGGACGGCATCCTGATCAAGGAAAACCACATCGCCGCGGCCGGCGGCATCGCGCCGGCGCTGCAGGCGGCGCTGGCGCTGAACGCCGGCGTCGTCGTGCAGATCGAGGTCGAAAGCATTGCCGAGCTCGAACAGGCCCTGGCCGCCGGCGCCGAGAACGTGCTGCTCGACGACTTCAGCCCCGCGGACATGCATCGCGCCTTCCAGGTCAACGCTGGCCGGGCGGTGCTTGAAGTGTCCGGCGGCGTCCACTTGGACACCATCCGCGACATCGCACGCACCGGCGTCGACCGCATCTCGGTCGGCAAGCTGACGAAAGACGTTCGCGCGATCGACCTGTCGCTGCGCATCGACAGCTGAGGCCGCCGCGGATCAGCGGCGCAGGTTGCCGGCGCGTGCCGACCGCACAGCGCCGCCGCTCGCTGGCAGCCGCCGATTGACAGCCCGGGTCGCGCCGCGGCTTAATCCGACGTCCCCGATGGTGGACCACTGTTCCGCATACAGAAACGACGAGAGGTCTCACGATGGCACGCAACCAGACCCGACAGGCCGACGGCAACGCCCCCGCCGTCACCGAGCTGCTCGCCCGCTTCGTCGTCGAGCACGACAGCCGCGGCTGGATCGACGCGGTCGACGCCGAAGCCCATCGCACCTTCGCCAACTGGGTCGGCTGCGCGATCGGCCCGTCGGCCCACGAGACGGTGCTGGCCGCGCTGCACGCCGTGCAGGAGCTGCAGCCCGCGCCGCAGGCCCGCCTGCTCGGCCGCAGCGAACGCGTCGACATCGCCAGCGCGGCGTTGATCAACGGCATCAGCTCGCACACCTGGGACTTCGACGACACCCACCTGAAGACCATCATCCACCCGGCCGGCCCGGTGGCACCGGCCGTGCTGGCCCTGTGCGAACAGCGTGGCCTGTCGGGCCGCCAGCTGATCGACGCGCTGGTGCTCGGCATCGAGGTCAGCTGCCGCGTCGGCAACGCCGTCTACCCCGACCACTACGACCGCGGCTGGCACATCACCGGCACCACCGGCATGCTGGGCAGTGCCGCGGCCTGTTCGCGGCTGCTCGGGCTGGACGTGGCGCACACGCAGATGGCGCTGGGCATCGCGGCGTCGCAGCCGATCGGCCTGCGCGAACAGTTCGGCACGATGTCCAAACCCTTCCACCCGGGCGGCGCGGCGCGCGTGGGCCTGATGTCGGCGCTGATGGCCCGGCACGGCTACACCGCCAGCAAGCGCGCGCTGGAAGCCCCGCGCGGCCTGCTGCAGGTGTTCAGCGACAAGACCGACTGGTCGGAAATCACCGAGGGGCTGGGCACGCGCTGGGAAGCGGCACTGAACACCTACAAGCCATTCGCCTGCGGCATCGTCATCCACCCGGCGATCGACGGCTGCGTGCAGCTCGCCCGGGCTCATGGCCTGAAGGCAGCGGACATCGCCAAGGTGTCGCTGAAGGTGCATTCGCTGGTCCTCGAGCTGACCGGCAACAAGACGCCGGCCGACGGGCTGCAAAGCAAGTTCAGCGTCTACCACTCGTGCGCCGTCGGCCTGCTCTACGGCCAGGCGGGCGAACACGAATACACCGACGAGGTCGTCAACCGGCCCGAGGTGCTGGCGCTGCGCGCCAAGGTCGAAGCGACATTCGACGACCGCATCGACGAGGCCAGCGCCGACCTGACCATCCACACCACCGACGGGCGCGCACTGCACCTGTTCGTCGAACACGCCATCGGCAGCGTCGAGCGGCCGATGAGCAACGAACAGCTGCGCGGCAAGTTCGTCGGCCAGGCCGAGCCGGTGCTCGGCGCAGCCAAGGCGGCGCGGGCCTGGGAGCTGTCCATGGACATCGCGCAGCAGGCCAGCCTGCGCGATCTCCTGGCCGCTGCCACGACCGATGGCGCGACAAGCTGACAAGCTGACATCTGATCGGCCGGCGCGCCGGCCACCGCAACCCCGCACGGAGACCGGACCCATGAACTTCTTGTCGATGCTGGCCAACGCCACGGCCGGCGGCGCCATTACGCTGGCGGCGCTAACCGCCCAGGCACAGCCCGCTGCGCCCTACCCGGCCAGCCGCGTCACGCTGGTGACGCATTCCAGCCCCGGCGGCGGCACCGACCTGTTCCTGCGCGAACTCAGCCAGCACCTGGGCGCGGTGCTGAAGACCAGCTTCGCCGTCGAGAACGTGCGCGGCGGCAGCGGCGCCACCGCGGTGGCGCAGGTCGCGGCGGGCAAGCCCGACGGCAGCATCTTCTACGGCACGACGCCGACCTACATCCAGACCACGCTGCTGAGCAAGCCGCCGGTGGGCTACGACGGGCTGGATCCGATCGCCATCGTCTTCATCGACCCCGAAGTGCTCTACACGCGCAGCGAATCACCGCACAAGACGCTGGCCGACGTCATCAACTTCGCCAAGGCCAACCCGGGCAAGAGCCGTTGGGGGGCCAGCAACCCGGCCTCGCTCGAACGCCTGGCGTTGGAGCGGCTGGCGCGCAGCACTGGCGTGAAGGCGCCGATCATCAGCCACGAAGGCGGCGGCGACCAGATGATCGGCGTGCTCAATGGCACCTACGACATCGGCATCGGCGAGATCCAGGAACTCAAGGCCCAGCTCGAAGCGGGCAAGATCCGGCTGCTGGCGGTGCTCAACGACAAACGCCTGGACGGCCTGCCCAACCTGCCCACCGCCAAGGAACAGGGCTTCAACCTCGTGGTCACCAAGTTCCGCGGGCTGGCCGGGCCCAAGGGCGTCAGCGACGACGTCGCGCGGCAATGGGAAGAGGCGTTGAAGAAGACCCTGGAACTGCCCGCCTACAAGGCCAGCTACAGCAAGGAAAACCTGATCCCGGCGTTGATGGGCCGCGAGCAGGCGCGCAAGTTCACGGCCCAGTTCGCCAAGGACGTGGCCGAATCGCTCAAGGAACTGGGCGTGATCAAGTGACGCGGGCGCTGCGCGATCACGAGCGCGATCGCCTGCTGGCTGTTGTGGTGCTGGTCTTCGCTGGCAGCCTGCTGTCGGCGGCGCGCGGCATCGACGACAGCCTGCTGGCCGACGCCGTCGGCGCTGGCGGCGTGCCGCAGGGCGTGGGCATCGTGATGGGGCTGGCGGCGCTGGTGCTCTTCGCCAAGTCGTTCGTCGGTCATGCCGGTGCGGCGGCCGCGGCGGCCGATCCCGCGCCAGCGCCGTGGCTGCCGCTGCCTCGGCTGCTGCGCACCGCAGCGCTGGTGCTGATCCTGCTCGGGTATGGGCTGCTGCTGCCCTGGCTGGGCTACCCGCTGACAGTCAGCCTGCTGGTGCTGGCTGCGGGCTGGCTGGCTGGGGCGGCACTCCGGCTGCCGCTGCTGCTGTGTGCCGCCGCGGCCGGTCCGGCGCTGTGGGCGATGTTCGATGGGGCGCTGCAGGTGCACATGCCGAGCGGGACGCTGTGGGCCGGTTTGTGATCCGGTTTGTGAGTCTGTTTGTCGGCCGCTTTGTGGGCCAGCACCTGAAGCCCGACCCTTGATGGACAGCATCCTGCAGGCCCTGGGCCACCTGGCTTCGCTCGGCGTCATCGTTGCGGCGTTCGGCGGCGTGCTGTGGGGCATCTTCGGCGGCGCATTGCCGGGCATCAGCCCGTCGATCGCCATGGCCCTGCTGCTGCCCTTCACCGTCGGCATGGCGCCGACCACCGCGCTGGTGCTGCTGGCCAGCGTGTATGTCGGTGCCGAATACGGCGGCAGCATCCCGGCGATCCTGATCCGCACGCCGGGCACCAATTCGGCATCGGCCACCGTGCTCGACGGCTATGCGATGGCCCAGCAGGGCCGCGCCGGCGAGGCGCTGGGCATCTCGCTGATCTCCGGGCTGTGGGGCGGGCTGTTCGGGCTGGCGGTGCTGGTGCTGTTCACCGAAAGCCTGGCGAACATTGCGTTGGCCTTCACCCCGGCAGCGTACTTCTCGCTCGGCATCCTCGGCCTGAGCGTGATCGCCGGTCTGTCGGGCGGCTCGCTGCTGAAGGGCGTGATCGCCGCCGGCATCGGCCTGACGATCGCCTTCATCGGCAGCGACCCGGTCAGCGGCGTGTCGCGATTCACCTTCGGGTCGGCCGATCTGCTGGGCGGCGTCAAGCCGATCCTGGTGATGGTCGGCCTGTTCGCGGTGACGGAGATGCTGGTGCAGATCACCGAACCGGCCTGGGCCAAGGCCAGCAAGTCCGAAGCCCGGCTGAAGCTGCCGAACTGGGCGCTGAGCAAGCGCCTGTTCAAGCCGCAGGCCATCGGCGCGGTGATCGGCACGGTCGAAGGCGTGACGCCCGGCGCGGGCGGCACCATCGCGGCCTTCATGGCGTACTCCGAAGCCAAGCGCTGGAGCAAGCATCCCGAAGAATTCGGCCACGGATCGCCCGAAGGCATCGCCGCGCCCGAATGCGCCAACAACGTCGTCACCGCCACCGCGCTGGTGCCGCTGCTCAGCCTGGGCATCCCGGGCTCCAACTCGGCGGCGATCCTGCTCGGCGGCTTCCTGATCCACGGCCTGCAGCCCGGGCCGCTGCTCTTCACCAAGGCGCCGGAAGTCGTCTACGGCCTGTACGGCGGGCTGTTCATCGCCAACATCGCGATGCTGCTGTGGGGCATGGTGATCCTCGCGCCGTGCATCTGGCTGGTCAACCGGCCCAAGCCGTACCTGATTGCCTTCATCCTGGCGCTGGTGATGTCGGGCGTCTACGCCATCCACCAGAGCGTCTTCGACATCTTCCTGGTCATCGGCATCGGTGTGCTGGGTTATGCGATGCGCTGGCTGAAGCTGCCGGTGCTGCCGCTGGTGCTGGGGCTGGTGCTGGGCTACATGGTCGAGAGCAACTTCCGCCGCAGCCTGGTGATCAGCGGTGGCGACCCGATGATCTTCGTCACCGACAAGGTCTCGCTGGCGCTGCTGGCGCTGGCGGCGCTGCTCGGTGGCTACACGCTGTGGAAGGAATTCTCCGGCGGCAAGGAGCAACGTGCATGACGACGACGACACCCGCGGACATCTCCGTCGCCCAGCGCCTGGCGCAGGCGATCGTCGGCTGCGCCCCCGAAGCCGACCCGCGCGCCTTGCCGGTCGCGCGCCGACTGCTGCTCGACATCGTCGGCATCTGCGTGGCCGCGCGCCACGAGCCCTACGTCGCTGCGGCGCTGGCGTCGATCGACCAGCCCGGCCCCTGCACCGTCATCGGCAGCGCGCAGACGCTCGGCGTCGAAGGCGCGGCCTTCGTCAACGGCACCGCCGCGCATGGCGAGGATTTCGACGACACCTACGAAGGCGGCCCGGTGCATGCCGGCGCGGTGATCGTGCCCGCGGTGCTGGCCGCGGCACAGCGCCACGGTGCCAGCGGTGCCGACCTGCTGCGCGGCATCGCGGTGGGGGTGGAGGTGACCTGCCGGCTGTGCGCGGTGGCGCCGATGCAGGTCCACAAGGCCGGCTTCCACCCGACCGCGATCTTCGGCGTCATGGGTGCAGTGGCCGGCGTCGGCGCGCTGCTGCGCGTGCCCGAGAAGGCGCTGGTCGACGCCTTCGGCATCGCCGGCAGCCTGGCCGGCGGCATCATCGAATACCTGGCCGAAGGCGCCTGGACCAAGCGCCTGCACCCGGGCTGGGCGGCGCAGTCGGGCTACCGTGCGGTGCGTCTCGCGCTGGCCGGCTTCCAGGGCCCGCGCACCGTGTTCGAAGGCCAGCACGGCTTCTTCCACGGCTATGCCAACCTGGACACCGGCGCCGGCGCGGGCAACTTCGCGGCGATGCTCGACGGCTTCGGCAGCCACTGGGTCTGGCCGACGATCGCCTTCAAGCCCTACGCGTGCGGCACCATGGCCCACCCCTTCATCGACTGCGCGCGCGAATTCCGCCGCCGCGGGATCGCGCCGGCGCTCATCGCGCGCATCGAGTGCGACACCGCCGAAGGCATCGTGCACCGGCTGTGGGAACCGCTGGCCAGCAAGAGCGCGCCGCCCAACGCCTACGCCGCCAAGTTCAGCATCCCCTACGCCATCGCGGTGGCCCTGCTGAAGGACAACGCCGGCCTGGGCGAATACACCGACGGGTTGGCGCAGGATGCCGAGCTGCGCGCGCTGGCGGCGAAAGTGACGTACCGCATCGACCCGACCAACCCCTACCCCAGGCAGTTCACCGGGCACCTCAAGGTCACGCTGGCCGACGGCACGGTGCACGAGCACCGCCAGGCCTTCTTCAAGGGCGGCGCCGGGCACCCGCTGAGCGACGACGACATCGGCCACAAGTTCTTCGCCAACTGCGCCCACGGCGGGCTGGCGCGCGCTGACGCCGAGGCCCTGTCCCAGACCCTGCACGGCCTGTTCGGCAGCGCCGTGATCACCAGCGACGCGCTGACCGCATGAACGCCGCCACCCCACCCGCCACCCCCCCGCCGGTCCGCGTGGCCCTGGTCACCGGCGCGGGCCGCAACATCGGCCGCGAGATCGCGCTGGCCCTGGCCGCCAGCGGGCATGCGGTGGCGGTCAACGTGCGCGCGTCGGTCGCCGAAGGCCAGGCGGTGGTCGATGCGATCGTCGCCGGCGGCGGCCAGGCGCTGCTGTGCGTGGCCGATGTCGGCGACCGCGCGGCGGTCGGTGCGATGGTCGATCAGGTCACCGCCGCCTGGGGGCGGCTCGACGTGCTCGTCAACAACGCCGCGGTGCGCCGCGAAGCCGATCTGGCCGCGCTCAGCGTGCAGGACTGGCACGACACGCTGCGCGTGGTGCTCGACGGCGCCTTCTTCTGCACCCAGGCGGCGCTGCCGTGGCTGAAGGCCTCGGGCAGCGCTGCCATCGTGAACATCGGCGGGCTGACGGCGCACACCGGCGCTGCCGACCGCGTGCACGTCGTCACCGCCAAGGCCGGCCTGGTCGGCATGACCCGCGCGCTGGCCCACGACCTGGCCGGCGACGGCGTCACCGTCAACTGCGTCGCCCCCGGGCTGATCGCCACCGCGCGCGACGCCGCCAGCGCCACCGCCCGGCCCAAGCACCACGCGACGCACCAGGCGCTGCTCGGCCGCCGCGGCACGGTGCAGGAAGTGGCTGGAGCGGTGGCCTATCTCGCGGGGCCGACGGCACGCTTCACCACCGGCCAGGTGCTGCACGTCAACGGCGGCACCTACCTCGGCGGCTGAGAACCTCAGCCGCCGCGGCGCATCCCACAGGCGCCGCGGATCCGGCTCTGCCGGTCCGCTGGCGTCGCCCCAGGGGATCACGCAGTGGCCCCTTCGGGTCCACGGGGGAATCGCCGCAGGCGCTACGGGGGGGTCATCAGCCTCTCGACCTCGTCGAGCACCGCGTTCATGCGCGCCACCAGCACCTGGTACGGCGCGGGGGTGGTCAGGTCCAGCCCGGCCTGCTTGAGCAATTCGTGCGGTGGCACCGAACTGCCCGCGCTCAGCACCTTCAGGTAGGCCTCGCGCGCGCCGGGCTGGCCGCGCAGGATCGATTCGCCGAAAAACTGCGCCGCGGTCGCACTTGTCGCGTAGGCATAGACATAGAACGGGCGGTGGAAGTGCGGGATGTAGGCCCACTCCCTGCAATACGCCGGGTCGATGTTCATCACCCCGCTGTCGGCGCCGTGGTACTTGCGCAGCAGGCCGCAGTACAGCGTGGTGAACTTCTGCCCCGACAGCGCTTCGCCGCGCTGCGCCGCGTCGTGCGCCAGCAGCTCGAATTCGGCGAACATCGTCTGGCGGAAGAACGATGCCCGCATGCGCTCGAGTTGCTGGCTGAGCACGAAGATGCGTTCGTTGCGCTCGCTGGCCGCCTTGAGCATGTGGTCGGTCAGCAGCACTTCGTTGGTGGTCGACGCGATCTCGGCCAGGAACAACGGGTAGCCGGCGGTCTCGAATGGCTGGCGCGCCTGCGACAGCACGCTGTGCATGCCGTGACCCCACTCGTGCGCGAAGGTCACCAGGCTTTCGAAGTTGTCGGTGTGGTTCAGGAAGATGTACGGCGTCAGACCGTAGACGTTGGCGGCGTAGGCCCCGCTGGTCTTGCCGGGCGCGGGGCGCACGTGCATCGTGCGCGCCGACAGGGCCAGCTGCAGCCGGCCCTGGTACTCGTCGCCCAGCGGCTTCATCGCCGCCAGCGTGATGGCCGCCGATTCTTCCGGTGGATAGCGGCGAGCGGAGGCCACCAGATCGGGATAGATGTCGTAGTAATGCAGGTCAGGCAGGCCGAGCATCTTCTGCCGCAGCTTGAAGTAGCGGTGCAGCGTCGGCAGCGCCTTGTTGACCTCGGCGACCAGCGTGCGCAGCACGTCTTCGGGCACCTCGGTGGTCACCAGCGATGCCGCCGCGGCGCTCGGGTACTTGCGCAGCCGGGCGTTGATCACCCCTTGCTGCACGCGTTGCGCGAGCAGCGCACCGAACGTGTTCTCGAATTGGCCGTAGGTCTTCCAGAAGCTGTCGAAGGCCTGCTTGCGAACGCCGCGATCGGCGTGGTTGCGCAGCCTGACGTAACCGGTGTCCGACAGGCGCACCGGCGCGCCGTCGACGGTCAGCGTCGGCCAGTTGATATCGGCGTTGACCAGCAGTTCGCGGGTGTTGGAAAACGAGCCCAGCACCGGGCCCAGCGAGGCCAGTGCCGTCTCGACATCGGGCGCCAGCGTGTGCGGCGCCTGGCGCAGCGCCTGGCGCAGCCGGGTCGCATGCGGCTTCAGCGCCGGCTCGGCGGTCTGGAAGGCGGCCACCTTGTCGGCGCCCAGGGCCTGGATTTCCGGATCGACCCAGGCCAGCGCGCTGCTGAACTGGCCATACAGGCCGAACATCAGCCCGGTGCGTTCCTGGTTGCGGCGGTCGCCGTTGTCGGTCGACGTTTGCGTGCTGGCGTAGACCCACAGCCGGTTCAGGCGCAGCGTGACGGCCGAGATCTGGTCCAGCGCAGCGCGCATCGCCGCCGCGTCGCGGCCCAGCGTGCCCTGCAGTGCGCGCAGCTTGGGCACCTCGGCGGCCACGGCGATCCGTTCGGCATCCCACGCGGTGTCGCTGGGGAACAGCCGCGACAGGTCCCAGACGGTGCGCGCGTCGGCGGCGGTGGCGGCGGGCTGGGCCCAGGCGGCTGGCGCAGCCAGCCCCGCCAGGACACCGATGGAGCAGGCCGTGGCGGCCGCGCAAAGCATCGCTTTCATGATCGAGAGGTCCCGGCGCAAAGCAGCGATTTTCAATGCTCGCGCCGGGGCCCTGCTCAGGACAAGCCCGCACCCAGGTGCCGGCAGCGCCGCGCGCCAGACCGGCTGCCGCAGCGCGTCAGCCCGCTGCGGCGGCGACCGGCCGCTGCTGCAGCCAGTCCTGCACCGCGGCTTCGTAGGCTTGTGCCAGCCCCAGCAGCGCGCGTTCGCCGCGCGGCTGGCCGATCAGCTGCAGGCCCATCGGCAGGCCACCCGGGCCGAAACCCGTCGGCACGCTGATGCACGGTAGGCCGGCAAAGGTGGCGTAGATCACCACCTCCATCCAGCGGTGGTAGGTGTCCATCCTGCGGCCGGCGATCTGCGTCGGCCAGCGCTGCGCGGCGTCGAAGGGCCAGACCTGCGCGCTGGGCAGCGCCAGCACGTCGTGCTGCTCGAGCAGCGTCAGCATCTGGCGGTGGAAGACGCTGCGCTGCACGCTGGCCTGCATCATCTCGGCGGCGCTCAGCCCCGCCGCCTGATCGTGTTCCCACAGCGCCTCGGGCTTGATCAGCGCGCGCGCCTGCGGGTCGGCGGCCAGGAACGGCGCGATGCGCGCCGCCACCAGCCAGCGCCGCCAGACCAGCCAGGCCTGCCAGACCGCATCCGGCGCGAAGCCGGGGGCCGGTGCATCGACGGCACAGCCGATGCCGGCCAGCCGCCGCAGGCCCTGCGCGCAGCAGTCCAGAACGCCGGCGTCCATCGGTAGATAGCTGTCGAGATCGCCGAGCCAGCCGACACGCACGCTGCGCGGATCGAACCCGTCCAGGTCCTGTGCGAACGACGTGGCTTCGTCGGCCAGCGACAGCGGCGCGCGCGCGTCGTGGCCTGCCTGCACGTCGAGCAGCAGCGCCAGATCGCGCACGGTGCGCGCCATCGGACCTTCCGTGCCGAGCTGCGCCAGCCAGACGTCCTGCACCGGCCAGGCCGGCACGCGGCCCTGGCTGGGGCGCAGGCCGAAGACGTTGTTCCAGCCCGCCGGGTTGCGCAGGCTGCCCATCACGTCGCTGCCGTCAGCCACAGGAACCAGGCGCAGGGCCAGCGCCACCGCGGCGCCGCCGCTGCTGCCGCCGGCCGACCGGGCGGGGTCGTAGGCGTTGCGGGTGACGCCGAAGACCTCGTTGAAGGTGTGCGAGCCGAGGCCGAACTCCGGCGTGTTGGTCTTGCCAATGACGATGCAGCCGGCGGCCTTCATGCGCTGGACCATCAGCCCGTCGTGCGTCGGCACGGCGTCGCGCAGCAGCGGCGAGCCCAGCGTCGTGCGCAGCCCGGCGGTGGCCGACATGTCCTTGATGGCCTGCGGCATGCCGTGCATCCAGCCCAGCGGCCCGGGCCCGCCGGGGCGCAGCAGCGCGTCGCGGGCGTCGGCTTCGCGCAGCAGCGCGTCGCCGTCGCGCAGGCTGACGATGGCGTTGTAGGTCGGGTTGAGCCTGGCGATGCGCGCGAGCGTGGCTTGCATCACCTCGCGGCACGAGACCTGCCGCGCCAGGATGGCGGCCGACAGCGCATGGGCCGGCAGGTCGGTCAGCTCCATCGGTGGTGCCGATTGGTCAGTGCGGTCATCGCGCGGCCGCCTCGTCGCCTGAACGGGCTGGCCGGCCGGCGATTGCAAGTGCAGCGATTGCAAGTGCAACAAGCGCAGCGACTGCAGTCGCAGCAGCGGCAACGCGCGACCCGGCGCGCTGCTGCTGCCGCGGCCGTCACGCTCACTTCACTGCGCTGGCCAGCTTGCGCATTTCGGCGGTAGTGAAGCCCCGCAGCGTCTGCGTGCGCACGTTGCCGAGGGCGGCGACCTTCATCGCCAATGTCATCTGTGCATCTTCCGTGCCTTCGGTGACCAGCACGATGTCGTAGGCGCCGCTGGTCCAATGCACGCTCTTGACGCTGACACCGGCGGCCTCGGCCATGGCCTTGAAGGCTTCGAAGCGTTCGGGCGATTCCTTGATGTTGCGGGCGCCCTGATCGGTGAAATTGGCCAGGGTGATGTATGCGGGCATGGTCGTTCTCCTCGATCCGTGGATCGGTTGGATGAAATCGACGGTCGGTGCGTTACAGCCGGGCCGGGGAAGGCCGTCATCACCTCGGCCCTGAAGGCCGGATGCCAAGACAAGCCGGCACCGTATACCCCCGGCCCGGCGCTGACAAGATCGATGGGCGGTACCCCCCAAGGATCGCCAACGCCCCAGCGAGCACCGCTACGGCCCTGGGCCAGCCGCCTTGCGCCGCGGCGCCGCCGCCACCGCGGCCAGCGGCGGCTCGTCCAGCGTGGCCAGCAGGCGTTGCCGCCCCTGCAGCACATGCCGGTGTGCCAGCGTGCGTGCGCGCGTCTTGGCGCCCGCGGCGATGGCCTGGAAAATCTGGCGGTGCTCGAGATTCGAACGGCGCATGTTGCCGGCCACGTCGAAATAGCGCCGGCGGAACAGGTGCAGCTCCTTCACGTAGTCGTCGTAGGCCTGGTGCGCCCGGCGGTTGCCGCCGAGTTCGAGCACCAGTGCATGGAAGCGCAGGTTCACGGCGTAGTAGCGCGTGCCGTCGCTGCGCGCGCAGGCCGTGTCCATCTGCGCCAGCAGCTGTTCGAATTCGCGGCGCTGCACCGGAGCCAGGTGTTCGGCGGCCTGCCCGGCGGCATGGCCGAAGAGCAGCGCGCGCAACTCGTAGATCTCGAGCATCTCGCGCACCGAGATCTGGCGCACGAAGACGCCCCGGTTGGGCACCGCCGTCACCAGGCCGATGCCGCCGAGGATGCGGATGGCCTCGCGGATCGGCCCGCGGCTGGTGCCCATCCGCAAGGCCAGCGCGGCTTCGTTCAGGCGGTCCCCGGGCAGCACGTCGCCGCGGTAGATCAAGGCTTGCAGCTGCTCGGCGATGGTCTGCGCCAGGCCTTGTTCGGGACGCGCTTCGCCTCGCGCTCCGCTGGGCGGTTCGGGCGCCGCACCGGCGGCGGCTGCAACGGAGCGGGCGCGCAGGTTCATGCTCGGCAGATGCTAGCGCAGGGGTGCCCGTCACGGCCCGGCGATCGACGTCAGTGTTTGCGATAGCGCTGAAAGTGTTGACACTTTGCAGCCCGCTCTCGACACTCCCGGCGGCCCGTTGGGTCACGCCCAACGCCCCGAGACCCCCACATCCCGAATCTCCAATCCTCACGCGCCATGCCCCACCTGCCCGCTTCACCCGCGCTGGCGCGCTTTCGCGTCATCGATCTCACCCAGGTGCGCGCCGGCCCCACCGCCTGCCGCCAGCTGGCCGACTGGGGCGCCGACGTGATCCAGGTGCAGATGCCCGAGCACATGCGCGGCGACGACACGCTGGGCGGCCAGGACGGCAGCGACTACCAGTACACCCACCGCAACAAGCGCAGCGTGACGCTGAACCTGAAGGAACCCGAAGGCATCGCAGCGCTGAAACAGCTGATCGCCACCGCCGACGTGGTCGTCGAGAACTTCCGCCCCGACGTCAAGTTCCGTCTCGGCATCGATCACGCCACCCTGGCCCAGCACCACCCGCGTCTGGTCTACGCCAGCATCTCCGGCTTCGGTCAATCCGGCCCCTTGGTCGAACGCCCCGGCTTCGACCAGATCGCCCAGGGCATGGGCGGCCTGATGTCGGTGACGGGCCTGCCCGGCCAGGGGCCCGTGCGCGTCGGCATCCCGATCGCCGATCTGTGCGCCGGCATCTTCGCCGCACAGGGCATCCTGGTCGCGCTGCTCGAACGCGAGGCGTCGGGCCGCGGCCAGTGGGTGCAGACGTCGCTGCTGCAGGCCATGGTCAGCATGATGGACTTCCAGACCGCGCGCTGGCTGATCGACGGCGAAGTCGCGGGCCAGGCCGGCAACTTCCACCCGACGAGCATTCCCACCGGCGTCTACAAGGCGCGCGACGGCTACATGAACATCGCCGTCTTCGGCAGCAAGATCTGGGAACGCTTCTGCACCACGCTCGGTGCGCCCGAATGGATCACCGACCCGCGCTTTGCCGACAAGCCCGGCCGCAGCGTCCACCGCGAAGCGCTGAACGCCGCGATCAACGAGCGCCTGGCGCACCACGACCGCGACCATTGGATCGAGCGCTTCAACGCCGACGGCGTGGCCTGCGGTCACATCAACGACATGGCGGGGGTCTTCGCCGAGCCGCAGGTGCAACATCTGGGGCTGGTGCAGAACGTGGTGTCGGAGCGGCTGGGCCCGCAGCGGCATGTCGGGCAGCCGGTGGTGCTGGAGCGGACTCCCAGTTCGCTTGCACGGGCAGCGCCGCGGCGGGGTGAGCACACCGAAGAGGTCCTTGGTGAGCTCGGGCTGGCTGCCGGGGACATTGCACGGATGAAGGCAAGGGGGGTGTTTTG
>JANMAP010000131.1:0-3681 GCA_031359905.1 Burkholderiales bacterium
CTGCCCGCCGCGCTTCCGGCCGATGCCCTGCCGGCCGCGCCGCGCGCCGAAGCCGCGCTGCCGCGCAGCGACCTCCCGGCCGCGGTCGGCACGCCGCTGCCCCTGGGCGCCGAACTGCCGCGCCTGGGGCCGGCGCTGCCCGCCCGGACCAGCGATGCGAGCCCGTTGCCCAATCCTGCGCTGGCCGCGAATCCCGCGGGTCCCACAAATTCCGTCAGCCCGGTCAGCCCCGCCGTTCCTGCCAGTCCCGCAGCCCCGGCGCCCGGTCCCGCCGATGGCGGGCGCCCGTCAGTCTCGGCTGCGGACGCCGCGGCGCCATCGTCGACGCCGGCGCTGCCACCGACCCGCAGCCCGGCGATCAGCGCCCCGACGACCAGCGGCGCAGGCAGCGGGGCGCCCGATGCCGGGCCGCGGCTGGGCAGCGATTCGGCCACGCCGCCAGCGGCGGCGGCCAGCGGGCCGCGTCTGAACCTGGAACTGGCGCGGCCGCGCGGCGGCGAACTGTCGGGCGGCAGCTCGCGCGGCGTGCTGTCGCTGCTGCCGCGGCCGCCCGACGTGAAGAGCAGGCTGGCCACCGAGATCGAGAAGACCGGCAAGGCCGATTGCCGCAATGCCTATGCCAGCGCCGGCTTGCTGGCGGTGGTGCCGCTGGCGCTGGACGCGGCGCGAAGGGACCCCGGCTGCAAGTGGTGAGCCCGCCGATCCTTGCATCGGATGCTCGCGTTCAAACGCTCGAACATTCAGACGTTCAGACGCTCTCACGTGATCGACGATCAGACGATGAGCAGGGCCCGGAAGTCGTTGACGTTGGTGAACGTCGGCCCCGGCACCACCAGATCGCCCAGCGGTGCGAAGAAGTTGTAGGCGTCGTTGCGGTCCAGGAAGTCCGCCGCCTTCAGTCCCGCCGCGGCAGCGCGGGCCAACGTGCTCGGTGTGACGATGGCCCCGGCGTTGTCCTCGACGCCGTCGATGCCGTCGGTGTCGGCGGCCAGCACGTGGACGCCGGGCTCGCCTTGCAGGGCGATCGCGCAGCCGAGCAGGACTTCGGTGGCCCTGCCGCCCCGGCCCGGGGCGGCCGCCCGATCCGCGCCCCGGCCCGGGGCGGCCGCCCGATCCGCGCCCCGACCAGGCGCGGTCGCCTGATCCCCGCCCCGACTGGGGGCGGCCCTGCTCCTCACGGTCACCGTGGTCTCGCCGCCGGACAGGATCACGCACGGCCGCGCGAACGGCTGCCCGCGGCGGGCCACCGCGCGGGCCAGCGCCGCGTGGACCTTGCCGACCTCGCGGCTTTCGCCTTCGATCTCGTCGCTCAGGATGTGGGCGTCGACGCCCGCGGCGCGGGCCAGCGCCGCGGCGGCTTCCAGGCTTTGCTGCGGCGTGGCAATCAGATGCACCTGGTGGCCGTCGAACAGCGCGTCGCCGGGTTTGGGGCTCTCGAAGGCCCCGCTGGCCAGCCCGGCCTGGGCCGCCGGCGGCAGGGCGATGCCGTAGCGGCGCAGGATCGCCAGCGCGTCGGCGCAGGTCGTCGGGTCGGGCACGGTGGGGCCGCTGGCGATGACCTCCGGCGCGTCGCCGGGCACGTCGCTGATCAGCAGCGTGATCACGCGGGCCGGCGCGCACCGCGCGGCCAGGCGGCCGCCCTTGATCGCGCTCAAATGCTTGCGCACGCAGTTCATCTCGTCGATGGCCGCGCCGCTCTTCAGCAGCGCCTGGTTGACAGCCTGCTTGTCTTCCAGCGTCAGGCCGGCGGCGGGCAGCGACAGCAGCGCCGAGCCGCCGCCGGAGATCAGGCACAGCACCAGATCGTCGCGCCGCAGGCCGGCTGTCAGCTCGACGATGCGCTGGGCGGCGCGGCGGCCGGCCGCGTCGGGCACCGGGTGTGCGGCTTCGACGACCTCGATCCGACCGGGCCGCGCCTTGTAGGCCGGCGGCACGTGGTCGTAGCGGGTGACCACCAGGCCCGACAGCGGGGCGGTTGCGGGCCACAGCGTGTCGACGGCCGCGGCCATCGCGCCGCCGGCCTTGCCCGCGCCGAGCACCAGCGTGCGGCCGCGCGCCGGGTCGGGCGGCGCCGGCAGGAATGCGCCGATGCTGTGCGCCGGCAGCGCGCGCTGCACGGCGGCGTCGTACAGCGCGCGCAGGAAGCCGCGCGGGTCGCTGCTGGGCGTTGATACGTTCATGGCCGGATTGTGGGCCGCGGCGCGGCGGTCCTGCCGTCGCCGCGCAGTGCGTGGCGGCCCGGCCGGCGCTGCGACAGGCCGCCCCTATACTGATTCGCACCTTCTTGGCGCTGCCGCCTGCGGCAGCCGATCGCGCCGCGACCATGAACCCCGATTCGCCTGGATTCCTGGGCCGCTACAGGCTGGTCAAGGTGCTCGGCAAGGGCGCGATGGGCGTGGTCTACGAAGCCGTTGACGACCGCCTGGGCCGCACGGTGGCGGTGAAGACCGTGCTGCGCAGCTTCCTCGCCGACGACGCCACCGCGGCCGACTTCGCCGCGCGCTTCGAGCGCGAAGCACGCGCCGCAGCGCGGCTGAACCACCCGCACATCGTCACCGTGTTCGACTTCGGCGAACACCAGGACATCTCGTACATCGTCATGGAGTTCGTCCGCGGCCGCGAACTGGCGCAGGCCTTCGCCGCCGGCGAGATCTTCTCGATCGAGGACAGCGTGCGCCTGATGGGCGAACTGCTCGACGCGCTGCACGCCGCGCACCTGCAGGGCGTGGTGCACCGCGACGTCAAGCCGGCCAACGTGATGATCGACGAGTCCGGCGGCGTCAAGCTGACCGATTTCGGCGTCGCCCGGGTGGTCAGCGGCAGCCAGGACCGCACGCTGCCCGGCACGCTGGTCGGCACGCCGAACTACATGTCGCCCGAGCAGATCCTCGGCCTGGCGGTGGGCTCGCGCGGCGACATCTTCGCCGCCGGCGTGGTGCTCTACCAGTTCCTGACCGGCACGCGGCCGTTCGGCGGCGGCGGGCCGTTCGAGGTGCAGCGGCAGATCCTGCACGTCCAGCCGGTGCCGCCATCGCAGGTGCGGGCGGGCGTGCCGCCGGCCTTCGATGCCATCGTCGCGCGCGCCCTGGCCAAGGCGCCGGCCGACCGTTACGCCACGGCCGCGGCCTTTGCTGCCGATCTGCGCCGGGCCGGCGCCGCGGCGCTGGCGGAACCGCTTGTCGCAGGCGCAGGAAAAGGTGCAGGAAAAGCCGCAGCGGCGCGGGGCCGTGCGGCCGCCGCGAGGCCGGTGCCGCAGACGGGACCACGGCGCTGGAGCGGCGGGCCGGCGCTGCTGGCGGCCGGGGCGTTGCTGATCGGCCTGGCGGCGTTGCTGCTGTTGTTCTGGCGCCGGCCTGCGCCGCCGGTGGTGCCAGCGCCATCGCAGACCGAGGCGGCGCTGCCGACCGCGCCAGCGGCATCGATGGCCGAACCCCACGTGATTCCCGTGATCCCTGCGCCCCCCACCCCCACAGCGGCGGCGAGCGATCGGTTGCCTTTGCCGCAGCGTGGCGCGCCGGCCCGCGCGTCGTCAGCCGCAGCCGCCGCTGCTGCGGCATCGGCAGCGGCGGAAGCGTCGCTGACTGCGGCGTCGGCTGCGCCATCAACCTTCGAAGCGGCGGCTGCGCGCCGAGGGACCGGAGCGTCGGCTGCGCCATCCGCGACGGCGTCGGCGGCCGCGGC
>JANMAP010000134.1:0-4520 GCA_031359905.1 Burkholderiales bacterium
ACGTCGACAACCTGGTCTGGAAGCTGGACCTGGTGCAGCGCGGGCTGGCGCCCGACGCGCTGCTCGACAGCTACGACGCCGAGCGCGGCGCGGCGGCCGACGAGAACATCCGCATCAGCACGCGCAGCACCGACTTCATGACGCCGAAGAGCCGCGCGTCACGGGTGCTGCGCGACGCCGTGCTGTCGCTGGCCGCCGAACACCCCTTCGCCCGGGCGCTCGTCAACAGCGGCCGGCTGTCGGTGCCCACGCTGCTGGCCGACTCGCCGCTGAACACCCCCGACGACGACGCCTTCGCCGGCCGGCTGCAGCCCGGCGCGCCGGCCGAAGACGCGCCGCTGTGGCAGCACCGCTGGTTGTTGGCCGAACTGCTGGCCGAGCTGCCGGCGCAGTTCACGCTGCTGCTCTTCGCCGACGCGCCGACGCCCGAGCAACTGGCCGGCATCGACGCGCTGGCGCACGATGCGCTGCCGGTGGCGTCGCTGCTGGTGCCGCCGCAGGGCCTGCTGGCGCAGCGCTACGACGCGCAGCCGGGCACGGCCTACCTGCTGCGCCCCGACCAGCATGTCGCCGCCCGCTGGCGGCGGCTGGACGTGCGGCGCGTGCGCCAGGCCGTGGCCCGCGCGATCGCGAAGAACGTCGCGAAGGACGACACCTGATGAACACGCTCACGCTGCAGCCCAACTTCCACCAACCCGGCGCGCCGGCGCGCCACGCGTCGACCCCCGGCGACGACTTCTACGACCTGCTGATCACCGGGCACCAGGGCCTGAGCGACGCGCAGAGCGAACTGTTCAATGCCCGCCTGGTGCTGCTGCTGGCCAATCACATCGGCGACCTCGGCGTGCTGCGCGAGGCCATCGTGCTGGCCCGCGCCGGCTGCCTGGCGCCCGAGGAGAACCCGCGATGACCGAACTCCGCTACCAGAGCGGCTTTGCCAACCAGTTCGAAAGCCAGGCCGTGCCCGGCGCGCTGCCCGTCGGCCGCAACAGCCCGCAGCGCGCGCCGCTGGGGCTGTACACCGAACTGCTGTCGGGCAGCGCCTTCACCGCGCCGCGCGCCGACAACCGCCGCAGCTGGCTGTACCGGCGCCAGCCCAGCGTCGTCAGCGGCGCCTGCAGCGCGCTGCCGCACGCCTTCTGGAAGACCGGTGCGGCGGAAGGCGAACACGCGCCGCCGGACCCGCTGCGCTGGCATCCGCTGGCCGTGCCCGACGCTGCCGAGACCCCGCTGGACTTCATCGACGGCCTGCGCACGGTGGTCGTCAACGGCGACGCCGACGCGCAGACCGGCATGGCCGCGCATCTGGTGCTGGCCAATCGCAGCATGCAGCGCGCGCTGGTCAACACCGACGGCGAGATGCTGCTGGTGCCGCAGCAGGGCACGCTGGTCATCACCACCGAGCTCGGCGTGCTGCAGGTCGCGCCCGGTGAAGTCGCGCTGCTGCCGCGCGGCCTGGCCTTCCGGGTGGCCGTCAGCGGGCCGACGCGGATCTACGTCTGCGAAAACCACGGCGCGCCGTTCCGCCTGCCGGAGCTCGGCCCGATCGGCAGCAACGGCCTGGCCAACCCGCGCGACTTCCTGGCCCCGGTGGCGGCCTTCGACGCCGACCCGCAGCCGACCGAGGTCGTGCGCAAGGTCGGCGGGCGGCTGTGGCGCACGCTGTCGCCCACCTCGCCGTTCAACGTCGTCGCCTGGCACGGCAACCTGGTGCCGCTGAAGTACGACACGGCGCGCTTCATGGCCATCGGCTCGATCAGCTTCGACCACCCCGACCCGAGCATCTTCACCGTGCTGACCAGCCCGAGCGACACGCCGGGCGTGGCCAACTGCGACTTCGTCATCTTCCCGCCGCGCTGGCTGGTGATGGAGGACAGCTTCCGCCCGCCTTGGTACCACCGCAACGTGATGAGCGAGTTCATGGGGCTGGTGCTCGGCCAGTACGACGCCAAGCCCGAGGGCTTCCGTCCCGGCGGCATGAGCCTGCACACCAGTCATGTGCCGCACGGCCCCGACGCCGAGGCCTTCGCCAAGGCCAGCAGCGCCCCGCTGGCACCGCACAAGCTGGACAACACGCTGGCCTTCATGTTCGAAAGCCGCTGGCGCATGAAGCCCACCGCCTGGGCCCTGCAGGGGGGCGCGCTGGACCGCGCTTATGCCGACTGCTGGGCCGGGCTGGCCGACCGCTTCGCCGCAGGTTCATGATCCTGCCCATGCAGCCCCCGACCGACGCCACCCACGACCCGGCGCTGCAGAGTTGGCTGCCCAGCGCCAACCGGCCGGACACCGACTTCCCGGTGCAGAACCTGCCGCTGGGCCGCTTTCGCCGCGCCGGCAGCGACGAGCCGCTGCGCGTCGGCGTGGCCATCGGCGACCAGATCCTCGATCTGAAGCTGGCCGCCGAACTCTCGCTGTGGCCCGACGACGTGCAGGCGCTGCTGGCGCCGCTGGCCGCGGGGACGCTGGCGGCCTTCATGGCCGAAGGCCGCGGCGCCTGGAAGACGCTGCGCGGCGCGCTGTCGGCGGCGCTGGCCGACGGCAGCGACCAGGGCCCGTTCCTCGAAAGCTGCCTGGTGCCGCAGGACCAGGCGCAGATGGCCATGCCCTGCGCGGTGCCCGACTACAGCGACTTCTACGCCGGCATCCACCACGCCACCAACGTCGGCCGCCTGATGCGCCCCGACAACCCGCTGCTGCCGAACTACAAGTGGGTGCCGATCGGCTACCACGGCCGGGCCTCGACGGTCGGCCTGGGCGGCCCGCTGCGGCGGCCGCGCGGCCAGGTCAAGACCTCGGCCGAGGCCCCGCCGGTCTACGCCCCATCGCGGCGGCTGGATTACGAACTCGAACTCGGCCTGTGGGTCGGCGTCGGCAACGAGGCCGGTCAGCCGCTGACGATGGACCAGGCCGAGGCGCAGCTGTTCGGCATCAGCCTGCTCAACGACTGGTCGGCGCGCGACATGCAGAGCTGGGAATACCAGCCGCTCGGGCCGTTCCTGGCGAAGAGCTTCGCGACGTCCATCTCGCCCTGGCTGGTGTCGTTCGACGCGCTGGCGCCGTTCCGCCGGCCGCTGCTGCGGCCGGCCGGCGACCCGGCGCCGCTGCCGCACCTGGATTCGGATTTCAACCGCGCCTGCGGTGCAGTCGACATCACGCTCGAAGTCTGGCTGCAGACCGCGGCGATGCGCGCGCGCCAGCAGGCTGCCGTGCGCCTGTCGCAGTCGAACGCGCTCGACGCCTACTGGACACCGGCGCAGCTGCTGGCCCACCAGGCCAGCAACGGCTGCCTGGTGCAGACCGGCGACCTGCTCGGCACCGGCACCTTGTCGGGCGCCGCGCCGGGGCAGGGCGGCAGCCTGCTCGAGCTGACGCGCGGCGGCCGCGAACCGCTGACCTTGCCCGACGGCGAGAAGCGCGCCTTTCTCGAAGACGGCGACACCGTCACGCTGCGCGCCTTCTGCAGCGCACCCGGCGCGGTGCGCATCGGGCTGGGCAGCGTCAGCGGCACGGTGCTGACGGCGCTGGCAACGTAGACCGCCGCGCCGCGCCGCCCCGGCGCAGCGCCCTCGCTGTGCCGTCCTTGCGGGCCCCGTGCCGCCGAACGTGGCAACGCGCACGATCTTCGAGGGCCGTGGACCCATCGATCGGCAGGTGCATGCCGATCACGCAGCATTTCGGCCGCTGCTCGCGCGCCGTGGCCGGCAACAATCCACCGCACATGGACGACCTTCGCCTGGATGCCGTGGCCGCCCGCGTGGTGGCCTGGCACAACCGCCACCCGCTCGCCCGCCGCATCGGCCCGGCGCAGGTCCAGGCCGTCGGCTACGTGGCGTTGCCCTTCGTCGACATCGCCGCGGTGCCCGGCGACGCGACCGGGGCCGCCGCGGCTGCGCCTGCGGTGCCGGATGGCGGGTCGTTGCGCGAGCGGGCGATCCTGCGGGCGCGGCAGCCTGCTGCGGCGGGCGCGGTGCCGCCTGAGCCTGACGGCCGACCGCCGGCGCCGATGCCGCGCGGCGCACGGCGGCTGCGCGCCGCCTTCAGCGAAGACTTCATTCAGCCCTGGTCGCCGGCCCAGGTGGCTCGCTGGGCGCGCCGCCATGGCCGCGAACTGCGCGCCGCGCCGGGCGACGGCCCGGTGCGCGAGATCGTGCTCGACGCGGCGCGTGCCGGGGCTCACGCTGCCGTGGTCCGCTTGTACCTGGCCACCGCGGCGGTCGAGGTCGGCGGCCGGCGCGTGCGCGTGCTGCTGTCGGCTGGCAGCCACCCTGCGCTGCTCGGCCGCCGGCTGTGGAGCGGGCTTCGGCTGGGGGGCGTTGCCGCGGCCCTGGTGCTGATTGCACTGGCCACGCTGGGCCTGCCGGCGATGGTCGCCTGGTTGCAGCCCGCGCGCGACGCGGCAGCACCGCTGGCTGCACCGGCGGCGTCCGGCGTGACGCATGCCGGCGGGCCGGCGTCGGCGGCGGCGGTGGCTGCAGTGGTGGCTGCGGTGCCGTCTGCAGTGCCGGCTGCGACGCCGACAC
>JANMAP010000136.1:0-2602 GCA_031359905.1 Burkholderiales bacterium
CCGGCCGACCGCAGCATGTCCTGGGCGACCGACTGCAACGGGTCGGTACTGCCAGTTCGCCGCGTTCCGATGCAGCCGTTCGGCCGCGACGGTCGCCGCCAACGGCTGCTTTCGTCTGCCGCCGACATTCCACAGGCCAAAGGCGAACGGCCGCAGGCAGACTGTTACCGGCGGGCAGCGTTGCTGAAAAGACAAGACACTTGTAGCAGCCGAGGTGCTGGCGACGTGTTCGGCGTGGAACGGAGCGAGTTCGTCAT
The DNA here is from genome assembly GCA_031359905.1 of Burkholderiales bacterium. GTDB lineage: Bacteria > Pseudomonadota > Gammaproteobacteria > Burkholderiales > Burkholderiaceae_C > Rubrivivax. Next base: position 258 of record JANMAP010000136.1, read on the forward strand.
CAGTCGGGAATCCCGGCCTGACGCCATGCCTGCGCGAAGTCGCCAAACACCGAGTCCTCGACGCCTACGATCACGCGGAAGCGGGAGATGCTGAACCCTGGGTCGATCTCGAGCATGCGGCCCACCGTGTGCTTGGCTTCGTCGAGCCTGCCCAGCCGCGCCTGGGCGGCACACAGGTAGGCATAGGGCACGCTGAAGCCAGGGTTCGATTCAACGGCCCGGCGCGCGTCGATCTGCGCCTGCTCATAGTCGCGACGTTGGAAGTTTGCGCCCGACAGCGCCTGGTGCGCCAGGTACCGCAAAGCGTCGAACGGGCTCAGTTGCAGCGCTCGCCGGGCGCGCTCCATGGCCACGTCCGCCCGTCCCGACCAAGCCAGCGCGACCGCACTGGTGGACAAGGCCACCACGTTGGACGGGCTGAGGGTCAACGCCCGGTCGAACAGGTCGAACGCCGCCGCGACGTCATGGGCATCGAACCAGAGCACGAATGCGCCGATCGCGAGTGCCAGCGCGTCGTCGCCTCCGACCGCGATGGCGGCGCGGGCATGCCGGACCGACGCTTCGCGCTCCGCGGTTTCGAGCCCGCCCCGGCTGAATCGCACGTGATGGCACCACGCCAGCGTCGCGTGGGCGAATGCGTAATCGGGCTCCAGTTCCAGCGCCTTTCTCAACAGTGGCATCGCCGGCGCACAGCCTTCGGGCATGACCTTGTAGACATGGGGCAGCGCGCGCAGCACGAGGTCGTACGCCCGCAGGTCCTCCGGGCGCTTGCGCCGGATGCGCTCGATTTCGGAGCGGCGTAGCCCGGGCTCGATCGCGCCCAGCACGCTGCCCGCGATGTCGTCTTGCAGATCGAACACGTCACCGATTCGCCGCTCATGACACTCGGCCCAGAACTCCGTCCCGCCAGCAGTTTCGGTCAGCCGCGCCGACAATCGAATGCGGTCGCCCCAGCGCCGGAACGTGCCGTGCAGCAAGTAGTCGGCATGGAGTTCCCGCGCCGCGAGCGCGAGATCGACGTCGGCACCGCGGAACACGAAGCTGGAATGCCGCGCAACGACCGCGAGCCACCTGACCCGCGAAAGGCCGGTGATGATGTCGTCAATCACACCCTCGACGAAATACTCCTGCGCAGGATCGTCGCCAAGATAGGCGAAGGGCAGCACCGCCAGCGTCGGTCCATGCCGCGCGACGGCGGCGATCACCGGTGTCGCTGCCGCAGCGCCGGCGTTGACACCGAGCAACCGGTAGCCCCGGCCCGCCTCGGTCATCAGGTGGACCGCGCCGCTCGCGTCTTTCGCCAGTGCCTTGCGCAGAGCCGATACATGCACATGGAGGTTGTTTTCCTCGACGACGAGCCCGGGCCAGACCTGCGCCATCAGTTCGTCCTTCGTGACAACGGCTCCACGAGCAGCTGCCAGAACACACAGGATGCCGATCGCCCGGGACTTCAGCTCAACGGGCTGCCCGTCGAGAAGAAGCAAGCGTCGCTCCGGGTCGAGCCGGAACACTCCGAGAACGAGTTCTTCCTGCGCCATGCGTTGGGGAACTCCGAAAAATTCAGGACCTGAACCAAGGACCTGCATGCGGGCGTTGCTCAGTATTGCATCGAGGCCAGCGTGGCCTCGTCGCCGATCCGAGGACCCCTCGATGAACGCTCCGCACTTCTCCGAGTTCGCCGCCACGGCGCATGACCCGGGCCTGCACGACGAAGCCGCGACATTTGACGCCCTCGTGCGGGGCCGTCGCACACTGCGGGCGTTCCGGCCACTGGCCGTTGCGCGCGAGGTCGTGAACGAGATCCTGGAAGTCGGAGCCTGTTCGCCCAGCACCTTCAACACGCAACCGTGGCGGGTTCACGTGCTTTGCGGCCGGGCACGCCAGGCACTCGTGGACGCGATCCTCGATGCGCATGCCGCGAACACCGAGCCGCCGTTCATGCCGTTTCCGAGCCCGCCGCCGGCGGATTGCGCGACACGCCAAGCCGAGTTCGGCCGCCATTACTACGCGTCGCTGGCGATCGATCCCGGGGACACGGCCGCGCGTGCGCGCCAGACGGCACGCAACTACGGGTTCTTCGACGCCCCGGTCGGCCTGATGTTCTCAATCGACGCACGGCTGAGCCGTCACAGCTGGGTCGACATCGGCTTGTTCCTGCAGACGTTGATGCTTGCGGCCCACGCACGGGGTCTCGGCACCTGCCCGCAGGTCGCCTTCCTGCGCTACGAACGGGTGATTGCGCGGCATCTCGCATTCTCGGCCGGCGAGGCGCTGGTTTGTGGCATGTCATTGGGGTATCCGGACTGGGACGCAGGCGTGAACCGCGTGAGCATGCCGCGCGCCGC
>JANMAP010000154.1:0-13945 GCA_031359905.1 Burkholderiales bacterium
CAACGTCAAGACCGAGCGCGAGAGCGGTGACAAGACGACGCGCTTCGGGCCGTTCTCGGCGCAGGCGCTGGCTGGCAACGTCAAAGTGCTGCGTGCGGCGTGGAACTCGGTGTTGTTCGATCAGTTGGAGGGCTTCCCCGACGCCTCGCACGACGACGAAGCAGATGCCTGCAGCGGGGGCTTCGAGATGCTGAACACCAAGCAACCTGCGATGTCCATCAACCTTCGGGCCGCAACGAACGGATAGCGCATGGCCCAAGAAGAACCCGATATCACCCACTGCCGCATCCCCGAAGACGCGGCGCAGCGCTGGCGCGTCGTGCGCGACGTGATTGCAGGCGACCAGGCGCTGCGCGCCGATGCGTACCTGCCCACGCTGAACAAGTCCGACCGTTCGGAGGCGAACGCCGACCGCAACGTCGCGTACCGGAAGCGCGCGGTGTTCTATCCCGCGACCGGCTTCACCCTCGCGGGCCTGCTCGGGCTGGCCTTCCGGCACGACCCGACGACGGAGCTGCCGGCCAAGCTGCAGTACCTGCGGACCGACTGCGACGGCGCAGGGGTGAGCATCTATCAGCAGTCGCAAGCTTCGCTCGCGAACGTGCTCGGCCCCGGCCGGCATGGGCTGTACACCGATTTCAGCAGCGCGCTCGCGCGGCCGATCATCAAGGCGTACCGGGCCGAGGACATCATCAACTGGCGCGAGGCTCAGGTCGGCGGCAAGACGGTGCGAGTGCTCGTCGTGCTGCGCGAAGATGCCGAGCAGATCAACGGCTACGCGGTCAACACCATCGACCAGTGGCGCGAGCTGTTCATGGACGGCGGCGTGGCGAAGTGCCGGCTGTGGCAGCTCGACGCGGACAAGAAGCCGCAGATCGTTCCGGTGCTCGACGCGGCCGGCACCTTGGTCGATGAAGTGGTCCTGCGATCCAGTGGTGCGCCGCTCGACGAGATTCCGTTCGACTTCATCGGCTCTGAGAACAACGACTCGACGATCGACCCGAGCCCGCTGTACGGGCTGGCGCAGGTCAACGTCGCGCATTTCCGCAACAGCGCCGACTACGAGGACGCGGCGTTTCTGCACGGCCAGAGTCAATTCTGGATCGCTGGCTTGGATCAAGAGTGGCGTGACCACCTAGAGACGTCCGGGACCATGTACGTCGGCTCGCGCGCCCCGATGCTGTTGCCGGCGGGCGGCGGGTGCGGATTCGCTCAGGCAGCGCCGAATATGGTCGCCAAGGAGGCGATGGACCAGAAAGAGGCGCAGATGGTCGCCCTCGGCGCGCGCCTGATCGACAAGACGCAGGCTGCGAAAACCGCAACGCAGGCAGAAGGCGAGCGCGAGGCATCGACCTCGATTCTCGCGATGTGCTGCGGGAATGTGAGCGAGGGGTATCAGAGCCAGATCGCACGGTGCGCGCGCTATCTGGACCTGGACTTCGACGCCTCGGCGGCGTTCAAGATCAGCCAGGATTTCGTCACCCCGCAAAGCAACCCGCAGACCGACGCGATGCTCGTGGACTGGTGGCAGCGCGGCCTCATCGCCAAGTCGGACGCGCGGGCCTATATCCGCCGGCAAGGCAAGTTGCCGACCGAGCGCAGCGACGAGGATATCGACGCCGAGATTGCGCTGCAGCCGCCGGGCGATCTGGCTATCACACCGCAATCCGGCGCCGCGCCGTCTGTGCCAGGCGCACCGTCCGCACCGGCCGCACCGGCTATCACACCGCAACCGGACTTCGGCCCGCTGCTCGCGTCGATCCAGTCGCTGGTGTCGCGCGAAGCGGCGGCGCCGGTCATCAACGTCACGACACCGGATGTGGTGGTCAACGCCCCGGTGACGGTCCACGTGCCCGAGCAGCCGGCCAGCGTGGTCAACATCGCGCCGGCCGCGATCACGGTGACGACGCCCGATGTGCACATGGCGCCGCAGACGGTGACATTCGAGCCGGGATCGATTGCAGTCACACCGGCGCCGATCAGCGTCGAGGGAACGACGGTCAACATGCCGGCCGCCGCACTACCGCAGGCGCCCGAGCCGTGGCAAGACATCGAATTCAAGTTCAACGAGGCCGGCGACGTGATCGGCGCAACCCGAAAGTAAGCAATGGCGAAAAGCAACACTTCAGCGAACGACTACGTTGCGCTGGTCTACAACGCGACCGCAATTGCAAACATTGCGGACAACGCGGCGACCTCGCCGCTGGCGAACATTTTCGTGGCCGCGCACACTGCCGACCCGTTCGCGGCAGGCGTGCAGAACACTAGCGAGGCGGCGTACACAGGCTATGCGCGCGCATCAGCGGCGCGCACGACGGGCGGGTTCACCTGTTCGAATGGCGTCGTTACGCTGGTCGCTGATGCCTCGTTCGGCGCGTGCACTGCCGGCAGCGCGGCCCTCACGCACTGGTCCACCGGTGTCGCCAGCTCGGGCGCGACGAAGGTTCTGCACCGCGGCGTGTTCGGTTCGCGGCAGGGGCCTTTCACAGCCATCGCAGCGACCGACCTCATCACGATCCCAGGCCACACGCTGGCTGTCGATGATCGCGTCGCGTTCTACCAACCGAGCGGGACGACGCTGCCGAGCGGGGTGACCGAAGGCACGGTGTACTGGGTCAAAACCGTGGCGTCGAACGACATCACGGTCAGCACGACGCAGGGAGGCTCGACGCTCGATATCACCGCGGCCGGCGACGGGCTGGCCTACCGCGTGACGCCGATCGCGGTATCGACCGGAATCACGCCAAAGCTCGGTGCCGGCGCGATCATCTACGAGGAGTAAGCGGTGCTGCTGCTCACCAGCACCAGCGACATTGTTCGCGTCGTCACCGGCTCGGCCGCGACGGTGCATGTGCACGCGAGCTGGATGGAAAAGGGGCCCGGCGGACCCACTGACATCACGCCGGGGCGGACTAACACGCCCCCAATCACAACCGCGACGACGACGACGGTGGTCGGCTCGCCGGCCGCGAGCACGCAGCGCAACATTAAGAACCTGTCGATCAAGAACGCGCACGCGAGCGCGAGCACGACGATCGAGGTTCAGCATTTCGACGGATCGAACAGCGAAAGCCTGTGGACTGGCACGCTGCTCCCTAACGAACTCGTTCTTATGGGCGAACTGGGCCGGTGGAATCCGTACACCTCGGGCGGCATCCCGAAGGATTCGTCGTGGGTCGGCCCGGTTGACATTCAGGTCTTCACTGCCACCGGCGCCGGCACCTGGACCAAGCCGACCGCGTTCACGGCCAAGAAGGTCGAAGTCATCATGTGGGGCGGTGGTGGCGGTGGCGGCGCTGGTGCATCACTCGCGACCGCAGTCATAGCGAAGGGCGGCGCGTCCGGCGGTGGCGGGGCATACAACACGCGCGTCTTCCAAGCGGCAGACCTTGCGGCCACCGAATCCCTCAACGTCGGCATCGGCGGTACGGTCGGCGCGGCTGGTGCTGCGGGCGCAGCAGGCGGCTCGGGTGGCGCCGGCGGCAACTCGACGTTCGGCACCACGGTCCGTCTGAGCGCCTTCGGCGGCGGCGGCGGCATGGGAGGGCAGATTTCAGCGCTCGCCACCGGCGGCGGCGGCGGTGGTGGTTCAGGCAGCGCAGGCGTGACCGGAACGGCTGCGGCCGGTACGGGCGGACTGCCTGGCGTCGCGGGCGTCGCTGCTGCCGCGGCGACGGGCCAGATCGGCGGCGGCGGAGCGGGCGGGACGATCACGGTCGTCACCGTCCACAACGCCGAAAACGGTGGCGGTGGTGGTGGCGGATCGACAGCGACCCCGACCAGCAGCGTCGGCGGCTCATCGATCAACGGCGGCGGCGGCGGCGGTACTGGTGGCCATCACAACGCGACCCCTGCAATCGTCGCGGGGGCGGCTGGCGGCGCGAGCGGCAGCTATGTAGCAGGCGGTGGCGGTGCGGTTGGAACCGACGGCATAACGCCTACGGCAGGCGGCGCCGGCACGGCCGGCGACTCGACCCGCGGCGGCTCGGGTGGTGGCGGTGGCGGCACTACCGTCACCGCAACGATCGGCGGCGCAGCGGGCGGCGCTGGCGGGGTGAACGGCGGCGGTGGTGGCGGTGGTGGTTGCGGCATGAACCCTGGCCTCGGCGGCGCGGGCGGCGTCGGCGGGCGCGGAACGATCTACGTTTTCACTACCTGAGGAAAAATAACAATGGCACTCACGACAGCCCAACTCGCGACCCTCAAGGCCGCGATCATTGCCGATCCCGTTGCGGGACCCATCCGCACCTCTGGTGATTCGGTCGCGCTGCTGGCTTGGTGCAACGGGGCTTCTCTGTCGACGGCCTGGACAGTCGCTGTAGCGGCTCAAGTTTCCGACGAGGCGGCCACCTATACCTCCTACGACAGCATCGTGGCCGGCAAGCGAGACTCGTGGGGAATCTTTTTGAAGTTCGGGCGCAACTTCACGAAGAACAAGGTTCGAAACTGGATCACGGACGTGTGGGGCAATGCCACGGTAGCCAGCATCGCTGAAGCCATCCTGATCGCTGGCACCGAGCCATGCACGAACGCACAGTTGGTGTTCGCTGGCACTGTCAAGACAACGGGCACAGTCGCGGCGCTGGATCGCATCTATAGTGAATCCATCGGCTCCGCCGAAGTCGGCAAGCTGATCAACTGACATGGCCGGCGATCTTCGGGCGAAAGAGCGCGCCGCCGTCACGCTGACCAGCAGCGGCAGCAGCTTGACGACGCTGAGTGCTGGCGCGGCCAACGGAACAGCGGACTTCGACGCGCGATCGACGGGCAATGCGCCTGACGACTTGCAGGCTCAGTTCGAGCTGACGTGCCAGTGGGCGACGATCACCTCGATCGTCAAGGACACCGTTGTGGCCGACCTGTACCTCGTGCCTTTGCTCGACGGCACCAACCTGCCCGACATCGACTTGACGGGCGGCAGCAGTGCGTTGCCTTACTCGGCCTACGCCGGGTCGTTCGTGGCGACCAAGGCGCCGACGGCAAATACCAATGCCCGGTATGTCACCGGAAACGTGATTTTTAACCCGATGCTGCTCCGGCCCTACATCCTAAATAAGTCGGGGCAGACGATAAGCGCAAATTGGACGCTCAAAGCCGTCTCGGTGCAGGCGCAATACACCTGATCGACGAGTTGCCGTGATTATCCTTCGGCGCCCGCACGTCAGACAGCCGACGCAAGCCCTGCAGATAGACCGGGGCTCCAAATTGGGGGCGGCCTGCCTAGCTGCAGTGGTGCCGTCAATTCCGTTTGAGGCGGTCTCCGTCAAGGCGATCTTGCGCGGCACCAATGTGGGCTACGAGGCCTCGGAAAAAGGTCTAGGCTTCCGTGGGTCGTCGTCAAACTCAGATATTGACATGGGGGCAACAGGCGGCCTCAGTTCTATCGTTAGTTCAGGTACTGCGTTCACTATACTTTTGCGCGCAAAAGTTACAACAACGACGGGCCAGCAATATCTTATCGGGGACCATGATTCATCCGCATCGAATTTATCAATTCGGCTGCAGGTTTCCGCTGGGTTTTGGAACGCGGGGTTTGTGGATACAAGCCTTGCTGATAAAGTGCTTTCGCCCGGCGCGGCCTCACTAGGTTGGCACGACATAGCCATTAAACATGAGCCAGGCGTTGGCGGGAGTATTTCTATTGACGGTTCATCTGAACCCGGCAGCGGCTATGACAGCACATCATTTGCGCTGAATCTAGCAAGCGGCACAAGTTTTCGAATTGGATCAGAGGGCGCTTGGGCCGTGTCCAACGGGTTCCAAGGCGAGACGGCGTTCTTTTATATGTTTAAGGGCGACTTATTCTCAGAGGCGCTGGCTCTGTCAAGAAACCCGTGGAGCCTGTTCGCTTCGCGCCCGGTATTGACCAGCCATAACGCGCCTCCAATCTTCGGCACTCTCGGCCAGTTCGACCCCGAGCTGCGCATCGCCGCATGGTTCTGAGCCATGAGCAGCGCTGATGGGCTGATCCTTGAAGGATGGTTTGACGAAGACCTGATCGGCCCCGCTGTCGTCGCCGGCACATCCGCAGGCGTCGGCCAGGTCGCGGCGCAAGCCAATGGTTCTGCTGTTGTTGTTGCGCGGGCAGCCGGTCAGTCATCCGGGCAGGCCGGCGGCTCTGCGGTTGTTGTCGATGCCGGGACCGCGCAGTCGGCCCAACAGGCGTCATCTGCCGCAAGAATCATTGCTGCGGCATCCGGTCAATCAGCCGGGCAGGCGGCTGCGGCCAGCGTCGAAGTTATCGGCGGGACGGCACAGGCAGCCGGGCAATCGGCCGGGCAAGCGCGCATCATCGGCGCCGGCGCGGCGCAGAGTGCTGCGCAGGCCGGCGGCAACGCGACATCCGTTGCGCTCGGTCAGGCGCAGGCGGCTGGTCAAGGCGAACGCGGCGCGACTGTCATTGCGGCAGCCGCAGGGCAGGCGGCTGCCCAAGCCGCGGCGGCCGAGGTTGTCGTTGCGGTCGGCACTTCGCAGTCCGCCGGCCAGGCTACCGGCGCCGCGGTTCTTGCCCCGGCAGGCATTGCGCAGGCAGCCGGGCAAGGTGCCGCAGGATCAATCACCGTCGCCAGCGGCGCCGGGCAGGCTGCGGGCCAGTCCTTAGCAGCGGAAGTTGTCGTTGCGCGAGGTGCCGCGCAGGCCGCAAGCCAGGCGGCGGCTAGCGAGGTATTGCTTGCGATTGCGGCGGCGCAGAGTGCGGGCCAGGCGCATGGCGCAGCGGTCATCGCGGCGGCGGGAACGGCGCAAGCGGCCGACCAAGGCGCTGGCGACGGCGTTGCCGTTGCCGCAGGGGTTGCAGGAGCTGCTGGTCAGGCTGATGCAGCGGATGTTGTTGTCGCGAGTGGCGCTGCACAAGCCGCGAGCCAATCTGTCGGGCAGACGGGATCGGATGCTACGGTCACTGCGACCGGCGTGGCGCACGCGCCGTCTCAGGCGTCGGCAGAGGTTGTCGAAAGCGTTTTCGGTGCAGGTTCGGCCGCCGGCCAGGCGGAGGGCTCGGCTCACGTCGTCACGGCCGGCGCGGCGCAGGCGCCGACGCAAGCAGAAGGCGCTGCCGCGGTGCTGTCGCTCGGCGAAGCTCAGTCGGCAGATCAAGCGGGTGGTGTTGCTGTCAGTAGCAGCGGCGGCGGCACGGAAGTAGTTGTTGCCGGCGTGTCGGTCGGGCTGTCGCAGGCTGCAGCCGCCGGATTGTCCGAGGGCTCACCGGCCACGCCAGAACCGAATGGCGGCGGTGGCACTTACGGGCACAAGCCGAAGCGGCGCGTCAGCATCATTCGTGGCGCCCCCGACCGAACGTCCGACCAAGAACCGGATGCGGATCCAAAGAGCGCCGCGCAACCGGCACCGCAACCCAGCCCGATCGAGCCGCAGCTATCACGGCTCGCGGAAACGCTGCTCAAACAAACGACCCGATACGCAGCCGGGACCGAAACACAGCCGACGCCGGCACGCGCGGCGCTGCCGAGCATCGACGCCCAGATTGCCGATCAGCAAACAAGACTGGACGAAGCGCAAGCGGCAGAACAGGCTGATGCGGCGATCAAGAAGGCGCGCAGCAACCGCAACCGCGCAGCGATCCTGGTCGCGCTGCTGCTGGCGGACTGACCGGAACCACATCGCGATGAACGCACAGCAGCAGATTGACTACGCCGACACAATCGCAGGCATCGAAACCATCCCCCCGGATGGCTGGTTTGCGATGGCAAAGGCCGATGCGGAACTGCTGTCCGATCTCATCGGCTCGCCCTACGTGATGACCGATGCGAAGCGGCGTGAAGCGCTCGACGCAGCGCGGCGCTTGCAGTTGTTCGTCGGCTGGGCAGAGGCGCACGGGCAGGCGCTGATGACGATCGCAGGATGCCGGCCATAGCCGACTGAAACAAAGTTCCACAGCCTCGCAATGCGGGGCTTTTTTATCCCCGGCGCCAAGCGCCTTCACGCAACCAGCCCAAGGGGCCAACTCCCATGTCCGAAACCACTACCGAAGCCACCATCACGCCCGAAGTGCAAGCGCTCATCGATTCCAGGGTCGGCGAAGCCGTCACGGGATTGAAGACGAAAAACAGCGAATTGCTCGGCAAGCTCAAAGCCGCCGGCGACGACCTGAAGCGCTTCGATGGCATCGATCCCGTCGCCGTGCGCACGATCCTGTCGAAATTCGCGTCGGATGAAGAAGCCGCGCTGCTCGCCAAGGGCGAGATCGACAAGGTGCTGAACAACCGCACCGAGCGCATGCAGGGCGAGCACGCGAAAGCGATCAAGGCCGAGCAGGACAAGTGGGCGAAGTCCGAGGCGAAGGCTTCGAAGCTCGCCGCTCGCACGCTGGCTGGCGCGATCGTCGAAGCCGCCGTGAAGGCGGGCGTCCGCAAGGGCGCCACGGAAGACGTAGTGCTTCGCGGGCAAAGCCTCTGGCGGCTCAACGACGACGGCGATCCGGTTGCCATGAACGGTGAAGAAGTGGTGCTCGGCAAAGACGGCAAGACGCCGCTGTCGCCGATGGAATGGGCCGAATCCCTGCGGGAAACCGCGTCGCACCTGTTCGAGTCTGCTCAGGGCAGCGGAGCGCTCGGCAGCACTGGCGCTCAAGACAAAACGGTTCGCAAGGGCAAAGCCCCCGAACGCAAGGATTTCAAAACCGACATCGACTACACGAAAGCCGCCGCGAAATTCCACGCGGTAGCGGACGAGTAGTCACCCTCTGACTTCTCAAGCCCGTTGGGGCTTTCCACTCATCTGAAAGGCCCATCATGGCTATCGGCAAAGCAAGCGACTTCAAAATCTACAACGACCAGTTCTTCGGTGGAATGGTCGAGCAGTTGCAACAGGACACGTCCGCGCTCAACAGCGTTGGCATCCGTGTCACCGCGCGCCCGATCAAGGGCGACTTTGACCTGCAATCGTTCATCAAGAAGATCACCGGCACGATCAGCCGCCGCGACACGACTTCGGTTGCCGCAGCGACCGATCTGGCCGTGGCGATGGACGAGAACATCAGCGTCAAGATGAACCGCAAGATCGGCCCGATCGCGCAGACGCTCGACGCCTGGAAGAAGGCCGCCATGCCGTTCCAGACCGACTTCGACGTGACCGGTGCGCAGGGCTTCTCGCGCTACCTCGGCAGCATGATCGCCAAGGATATCGAGGGCGACATGCTCGACACGGGGCTGCTTGCCGGCCGCGTGTTCATCGGCGGTGCGAACACCAACTCGAACCGCTTCACGATCGCAACGAACGGCACGTTGACGACCGCCGCGCTGATCTCGACGCTGGCCCTGATGGGCGACGCCGCGAGCCGCGTGAAGGCTTGGGTCATGCACTCGAAGGTGTATTTCGACCTGATCCAGTACCAAGTCAGCCAGGCGAACAACGGCTCGGACGCCGCCTTCGGCGTGATCCAGGCGGCGATGCCGCTCACGCTGAATCGCCCGGTCTACGTGACCGACTCTGCATCGCTGCTCGTGGCCGGCACGCCGAATCTGTATCACACCCTCGGGCTGGTGGACAGCGGCATCGACATGATCAACAGCGAAGAGCAGACGGTGGTCCTCGACACCGTGACCGGCCTGGAGAACCTCGTGTCCCGCATGCAGGGCGAGTTCGCCTACAACCTGGCGATCAAGGGCGCGAAGTGGGATACCGCCAACGGCGGCGCCAACCCGAGCTCTGGCGCGGTCGGCACGTTCTCGAACTGGGACCAGACCGCGACCAGCTTCAAGGACTTCGCGGGCGTGGTCTGCGTTTCGGGCTGATCCCGACCGTCCGTCAACCCGAGCCGGCCCTGCCTCACCCGCAGGGCCGGTTTTACGAGGAAACCCCATGACGAAAAAGACCATCGGCATCTACACGGACAACGACTGGACCGGCGCCGAAGCGCTGGCAGACGAGTTCCGCGCTTCGGGCGACACGGCGGTGCGCATTCGGAACGGTGCGATGTTCACGCCGGGCCAGCGCGAGGAATTCGATGCGGTGTATGTGCACGGCGACTTCCCGGTTGTTCGCGCCGCCTACCCGGACGCGAAGAACGTTGGCGACCCGAAGCAAGCCGCGAAGGCCGAAGAGGCGCCCAAGGCTCGCAAGGCACCGAAGTAAAGCGCCGTGCTGACAGACGCTCAAAAGACCGACGTGCGGCGCTGGTTGGGCTACCCGTTGCTCAATGCAGGCGAACCCGACACGATCTACACGTCGGCATGGTCGCGCTCGGGCGTTCCGGTTTCCCTGACAGCCAAGCTGGCAAGCCTCGCAGCGGCCGAGGAAGTCGTGCTCGTCACGACCTATCTAGACCGCCTGGCCACGCTCGAAACCGACATCCTCGGCGCTTCGGCGAACCTAGACACGCTGGTGGCCGGGCCGTGGCAAGCGAACCCGAACGAGGTGGCGCAGCGGGCTTCGCTGTTCGCGCGCTGGCGCAGGGATATGGCGGCGTTTCTCGGTTTCGCGCCGGGGCCGGGGCTCGGGTCGGGGCGCGTGCTGTCGGAGCGGTGCTAAGGCATGAACGGCGCCGCGCTCCAGGACATCATTTACGCCGGCTACGCGAAGGCCGCCGCGCATACCGGCCGCCCATACAGCCACTACCGCGCCGTGCTGCCCATGTACCCCGTCGACCCGGGCAACCTGCTCGGCACGATCGATTGCCTGTTCGCTGCAGAGAAACGCTTCGCGGTGCCGAGCAAGTACAAGATTCCGACCCGCTACCTCTACGCCGACGGGCGGGAGCTACAGCAGCGCGACATCCTCGTTGGACCGTACGGGACGTTCTTCGTCGGCGACATGCAGCCCAACCTACCGATGCAGGCGGTGTGGTGCAACGAGACGATTTCCGTCGAGCGGCCGGTGTACGTGGATACGGTGCTCGTGCCGGATCAGATCGCCATCGCGATGCCGTGCTTCCGCCAGCTCAAGAAGCTGGATCAGAAGTCGGTTCCCCAGGCCTACGGCGCAGCAAACCAGGCCACGCCGATCGCCGAATGGTTCGCCTACGTCCCGATGCTCTGGACCGACCTTCGGCAGAACGACGACGTGATCGACCAGGTGGGCCGGCGCTACAAGATTTCATCGATCGACCCGAGCGAGATCGGGACCATTCTCGTGATCCGCCAGTCCGACGACCAGACATGATCGCGACCAACGCCCTCGAAGTCATCGCGGTGCTGAATGGCACCGTCGCGCGTATCCGCGATCCGAAGCCCGTGCTTGAGCGAGTGGCAGAACACCAGGCCTCCAAGGTGCTCGGCTCGATCATGAGCGAGAAGGACGACCCGGATTCCCACCCCTGGGCCGAGTGGATGCCGTCGACGCGCGCGCAGCGTGAGAAGAAGGGAAACGTCGGCCTCGGCCTCCTGTGGGACCGTGGCGATCTCTTGCAGTCGATCAAGGTCGATGTCGGCCGCGGCGGGTTCCAGATCGGCACGAACAACGCCCACGCCGGGTATCTGCAAGAAGGCACGCCGAAGATGGCTGCACGTCCCTTCCTCGGCTGGTCGGCTCGCGATATCGAGATCGCCGAGCGGTCGGTCATGAGCTACATCCAGGGCGGGCCGTGATTTCCGAACTCGCGTCCGACTTGCTGGCGAAAGTCCAGTCAGTCGGCGGATGGAGCACGACCCCCGCGCTCTCGATCGGCGGCAAGTCGGGCGACCCGGGCCTTATCAAGATTCCGATCCCCGCTGCTTGGGTCCGGCTGCATCAGGACATGCCCGACACGCCGAACGAGCGCTACGAGCGCGGCAGCGACTCAGGCTTCGTCGGGCCGAACCAGGTGATGGCGGTCTACGCCGTCACGATCTTCCTGCCGTACACCGACGACGCGAACATCCTCACCGAGCAGTTCCCCCGGCTGGAAGCCGTCATCAACGCAGTGCATGCCACCTCAGCGCCCCTGGCGATGCAGTGGCGCTACGCCGGCCAGTTGCTCAAGCTGGTCTATCCCGACCGGCTGGCCTACGAACAGCACTACACGGTCAATTTCGTTCATCAACCAGCTCCCTGAAAGGCACCTCACCATGGCTCTGATCACCAACGCCGACCTTCAATCGTTGCTCGACAAACTGGGGCGCTGGGGCACCATGTCCATCGGCGACCCGGCTTTCGGCACGTCGTTCAACGCAGGCATGACGACCGCGAACGCCGCCGTCATGTCGGGCTCGGGGTCGCTTTTTCAGTACCTCGCGACACTCGCGGCCACCGACGCCGATCCGGCTGCGGACATGCTCGAAGCGGCCCGGAATCTCGACGAGTCGAACCCGACGCCGCCGACGCGGTTCCTGTTCGGCATCGCTGGTGTGGCCGCGTTCCTGAACGCGATGAACAACCACATCAAGCGCTACAACCCGGCGACGGCGACGCTCGATGCGTACCTCCTCCAGCTCAACGCGACGACGCCCACGCTGCGGGTGCACGAGGCGTTTCACAACCACCTGAAGGCCATGTCGCGCGCGAATGTGTTCGTTGGCACGGACACCATCCTCGCCAACTTCACCGCCACCGGCGCGACGGCCGGCACCTACGCGCACGTCACCGCGCTTGGCACGCACCTGGCCGGCGCGAAGCTCGTCGTCAAGAACAACGGCGCGGTCACCACCGGCGCGACGATCACCGTCACCGGCAAGAAGCTCGACGGCACGACGGCGAGCCTGACGGCGACGATCGCCACCGGCACGAACAACACCGAAACCGACCTGTCGGTCACGACCAAGCTCTTCTACGACGTGACTGCGGTATCGATCACCGGCGGCACGAACACCAACGCCTACAAGATCGTCGCCAAGACCGACCGCGATATCACCGCCGCCTGATCTTCCGCATCACCCCATCCCAACCCGCCCGCTCAGGCGGGTTTCTTCATTCTGAAAGGTGCCAATCATGGCCTACACGGATCGCAGCCCTATCATCATGCAGGGCAAGGTGCTCATCGCCGAGCGCCAGTTCAACGGCCCGCTTCTGACCGGGTACGAGTGGATCGGGAACTCCGACAACTTCGTGCTCTCGTTCAAGCAAAAGCGCGAGTCGATCAAGGACAACTTCACCGGCCGCGGCCTGACCATCGCGGCGCCCGTCGTCGAGACCGACGTGGAAGTCATGTTCAACATGATGGACCTGTCGGTCAAGAACCTGGCGCGCGCCTCTTGGGGCAGTGTTGCTGCCGCCGCTGTGGCCGCCACCGGCGCGAGCTTCGCGACCACCGCATACAACGACGGCTACATCCAACTGCCGCGCACGAGCGTTTCGAACGTCACGATCGGCGGTCTCACCGTGGGCACCGACTACACCGTCGAAAACAGCGGCATCGGCGGCCTTATCCACATCCTGCCGGGCTCGACGGCTGTTGTGGCCGGCACCCCGGTTGCCGTGACGGTCACCTACGACTACGCCGCGAACAACGGCACTGTGCAGGCATTCACCTCGCTCCAAAAGTTCTACAGCCTGATCCTCAACGGCATCAACGTCGCGCAGGGCGGCCAGCCGCACATCGTGACCGTGCACCAGTTCCAGATGGATGCATGGAAGAAGGCTGACTTCATCGACAAGAAGCAGATGAAGCTCGAAACCGGCGGCGAAATCCTGCTCGACGCGAGCATCCCTGACGACGGCGTGCTGTCTCAAGTTTTTTCAATAGTAAAAGGGTAAAGCGTGGCCGACACCGACGACCTCGCCGTCCTGATGCCCGGGCGCGAGGTGACCTGCAAGGGCGAGACGATCACCGTCCTGCCCCTGTTCTTCGGCCAGTACCCGAAGGCCGGGAAGCTCGCGAAGCCGATCATCGCCGCGCTGCGCGATGCGAACATGTTCGCGTTCCGGCAGGACGGCGACAAGGTGAAGGTGGATCTGGCCGAGGGCTGGATCGCCGAGCTTCCGGGCCTGCTCGACGACGGCGGCGAGGCGGTGCTGATGTTCCTCGCCTTCGCGATAGGCAAGCCGCGCGAGTGGTTCGACACCTTGCCGGGCGACGAGG
>JANMAP010000158.1:0-2120 GCA_031359905.1 Burkholderiales bacterium
GTCGGGGTGCGTTTCCGCGATGAAGCGGTGGCCCGCCGCGGTGATCAGGACTCGTGTCAAAAGGGTCTCCTGGTGGATTCAGGCGGTGCAAGCGGCGCGCGCTGCCGGCGAATCATCGTTGCAATGTTCCGGTGAACAAACTGCCCCAGCCGATCACACGGCTGGTGTCGACACCGCACAGCCGAAGCGACTTCCACACCGCCGTGGCCACCGTGTCGTAGACCGGCAAGCCCAGCTCGGCCTCGATAGCGGGCACCGACGCAGCGGCATGCAGGTTGGTGCAGAAGGTCGTGACGCACTGCGGCCCGACGCCAGCCACTTCCCGTGCCATGGCGGCGATGGTCGCCGGTGCCACGGCGGCGAAGCTGAAGTTCTCGCGCAGGCCGAGATGGCGCTCGGCGACGCAGTCGAAGCCGTGTTTGCGGTAGTTGGCGACGATGGCCGCCTGCACGTCGGCCAGGTACGGCGTGATCAGCCCGAACCGCCGTTGGCCGCGTGCCGTCATGATCTCGTTCAGCGCCAACACGGACGTGCAGCAGGGCACGCCGAGCGCTGTCTCGATGCGTTGGCACAGTGCCACGTCGGCATCGAACCCCAGCCAGCCGGACGACGTGCCGTTCCAGGCGATGACGTCGACGCGGGCATCAGCCAGCAAATGGGCAGCCTCGACGATCGGCGCCGGGTCGAACTGGCCCAGGGCCCGATCTTGCAAGGAGATGTCGGTGACGCGGAAACGCGAGAAGTGCACTGACACTTCGGGCAGCCCGGCGACCATGGCCGAGCAGACGGGCTCGAGCGCAGTGTTCGAAGACGGCGTCAGCATGCCCAGCCGGATGCGCTTCATTGCGGGGCCAGCGCGCCGCAGCCGCCTCTACAATTTTTCACTTTCGACTCCTCACCGCCAGCCGATTCAACCAGCGCATGCCTGCACCCAGAAGCAACCCGAATGCCAAGGCACTTCTCAAGGCATCGCCCGATGCAGCGCTGAACGGTCGCACTGGCGGCGTGCGCGATGCGATCTACGACCGCATTCTTCAGGCGGTGCTCGAACACCGCCTCCCCCCGGGCACCAAGCTCGTGGAAGACCGCTTGGCGGAACTCTTCGACACCAGCCGAGGACAGGTGCGCGAGGTGCTGGCGCGGCTGGCGCATGAAGGCGTGGTGACGACGGTACCGAACCGAGGTGCGTTCATCGCGTCTCCAACGCCCGACGAGACCCGCGAGATCTTCGAGGCCCGGCGGCTGATCGAACCGGGCCTGGTGCGCCGCTTCGTGGCGCTGCGCGACGGCGCCGCACTTGACAGGTTGCGTGGGCTGGTCGAACAAGAGCAGCAAGCGCGCAACCGTCAGGACGGGCCGGCGATGGTGCGACTGGCGGGCGAGTTCCATATCCGGCTGGCCGAATGCGCCGGCAACCGCGTGCTGGAGCGCACCATGCGCGCGCTGGCGTCGCTCACCTGCCTGGCGATCTACCTGTACGACGCGCCGCACGCCACCGCGTGCCGCGAGGACGAACACGAACTGCTGCTGGCGGCAATCGCCCGTCGCCGCGCCGACCGGGCCGCCGAGCTGATGTTGGAGCATCTGCTCCACATCGAGACCTCCCTCGATTTCAGGCCGCGCCGCGACGAGCGCGTCGATGTGGCCGCCGCGCTGATGCCGCGCTGATGTCTCGCGGGCCCCGCTGCGCGAAGGTGCACGAGTTGCACCGGATTGGGGATCCATGCACTGTTTGTCGGCATGATCCAAACAGATTGTCGACAATTGACTTCGACTTTGACGACAGTGATGCCCCAGAGCTGGCATGTTTCTTGGATCGGTTCCGTTGATCGGGCGGTGACCACCCGAGACCATCCGCGAAATCGAGACCGCCGCGCTCAGCGCTCATGTCGACGCACCACCCACCCCCGAGGTCACCGTCGTGAGCACCACCCGCACCCTGCTGCGGGGCGGACTGGTTCTACTCGGCGATGAGTTGTCATTCGACGGCCGGCCCCGCGATGTGCTGATCGTCGGTGACCGCATCGCCGCCATCGAGCCGGCCGGTGTCGTTTCGACGCAGTCGGCAGACCGCGTGATCGACCTGCCAAAGCGGCTGCTGGCGCCGGGACTGGTCAACG
>JANMAP010000175.1:0-18465 GCA_031359905.1 Burkholderiales bacterium
GCCGGCGCCGCCGTCCAGCGTGGTGTTGACGGTGTTGTCGTCGACCGCGAAGTAGTCGGCGCCGCCCAGACCTTCGACGATCAGGCGGCCGTTGGTCTGGCCGTCGTAGTTGATGCGTTCGACCGGGCCGGCGCTGGTGCCCGCCTGGGCCTGCGCCAGCGTGCCGTTGAGCAGGGCGACAAAGGCCGGGGCGGACGACGCCTCGGCCGGGATCGACGTCATGCCGCGCAGCAGGAAGATGTCGGCGGCGTTGCCGCCGAGAATCTTCAACTCATCCACGCCGATATCGCGGGAACCGGTGTCCAGCGCGTCGATGACGTAGTTCTGCGGGCTGGCCGTATCGCTGCCGGCGGTGCGGATTTCGATGTAATCGGTGTCCGACTGGCCGTCGAGCACGAGCGTGTCGCCCAGGCCGTTGCGGTCGACGTGCATCGAGCGCAGGTGGTCGACGACGAAGTGGTCTTCGCCGTCGTGCTGGTTGTTCGCCAGCAGGCCGCCGGCCGGTGTGGCCACGGCGCTGCCCTGGACCCGCGTGTTGGCGTCCAGCCGGGTGCGGTCGAAGGTGATGAAGTCGGCGTCGTTGTTGCCGAAGACCTGCGTGAAGCCGCGCGCCGTCGGGTTGGCGGCATTGACGTCGGCAGGGGCGCCGATCAGGCCGATCGTGCCGCGCAACAGCATGTGCGTACCGAAGCCGGCGTCCGGATCGGTCGCGTCGACGGCGTTGCCCTTGCGGCGTTCGTCGCCGCGGATGGTGATCGACTGGCCGGCAACGACACGGCTGGCCGCCGCGGTGACGACGTTGTCGCCGACCCACAGCGCCGCGCTCAGGAAGGCATAGACCTCGCCCTGCGACACGGCAAGAGCCGCGCCCTGGCTGATCTGCGCACCGACGCCGCCATCGCTGGCCAGCAGGAACAGGTCTTCAGCCGAACCGGCGCCGGCCACTTCGGCCGGTGCGCCGTTGATCAGCACCGGGGTGCGCGAGGTGTCTGGAAGCGTCAGACGCACGCTGCCCGTGGCGGAACGCGCGGCCAGCAGGTTCATCTCGCGGTCGGTCTCGGTCAGGTAGACGCCGCTGGCACCTTCGACGTAGACGCGGCCGCTGGCCACCCAGGCGCCGCCCTGCACACCGCTGTCGATGTCGAGGTCGTCGCCGTCCAGGCCGACGCTGCCGCCGAACGCCGCCAGGTCGATGCGCCCGGCGGTGACGTTGGGCAGGTCCTCGCCGCTGGCGTCGAGAGCGCTGCGGACATCCAGGATCGAGCCGCTGCGCGATGCCAGCGAGGCGTTGCCGAGGTCGGCCAGCACGCTGTCCAGACGCAGGTCGCCGGCGATTTCCTCGATGTAAGCACCGGTCCTGGCGACCACCGTCAGCGCCCCGGTCTTGGCGCCTGCGCGCAGGCCGCTGGCGACGCTGTCGACGAGGTCGGTCTCGATGAATTTGGCCGTGCTGCCCACACCACCGGCCAGCGCCGTCAGCGAAATCGACACACCGCCGACGTCGGCGACCGAGGTGAGGTCGTTGTCGGCCGGGTCGGCATCGACGATGGCGCGCGGAGCCTGCAGGAAGACGTTGTCGGTGGTCGAGCGAATGCTGCCCACACGCAGGTCGTTGCCGTCGCCGGCGTCCACGGCGACGATCTCGCGCCACGGATCGACGGCGCTGCCGATGAAGCCGTTGGTCAAGATGTCGACGAAGCCGCCACCGGTCTTGATGTTGCTGACGCCCAGCACGTTGACCACGCGGGTGTCGGCATCCGGGTCGCCGCTGTCGACGGCGCTGATGCGCACATGGTCACCGGCCTCGGCCAGGCCGAAGTCCCAGGTGGCGTCCACGGGCGTGGAGGCGCCGGTGGCCGCGGCTGCCGCCGGGTACAAGGAATTGATCGGCACGCCGTTGGCGTCCAGAACGTCGGGGCGGTAGAAGTTGTAGTACGGGCCGCTCTCCGGATAGCTCGGACGGCCCTGGACCGTGACGAGCACGCCACCAGCGGCTTGGCGGCCGGCTTCGATCACCGTGGCGCCCAAGCGCACCTGGGTGTCGCGGCCCGCGGTCAGGGTGTCGATGCGCGCCACCGGCACTGGCAACGCGCCGGTCACCGGGTCGGGCGTGGTGCCGCGGAAGCGGGCCGAGAAGTCGAGGAACAGGTCGCTGCCGGCCTCGCCCCAGGCCTGGGCGGTCTGATTCGGCGCGTTGATCAGCTCGACGCGCACCGGTGCCGCGGCCGAACCGACCGAGCCCTTGGCCTCGATGCCGTGGAAGCGGCTGACGAAAGCCTCGGCGGTGAACGTGCCCACCGTGTCCTCGGTGTTGAGGATCGCGGTCTGCTGCGCACCGCCGCTGAAGCCGGCGATCTGGACCACGAACGGGGTCTGCCCGGCGCGTTCGACCTTCACCAGGTCGCCGACCACGAAGCCGTCGGCCAGCCAGCTGCTGCCGTCCTGGCGCGTCAGCGTGTCGGGGGCGACGCCGTTGGCGGCGAAATTGATCACGCCCTCGTAGCGGCGGTTGACCTCGCCCTCGAAATCGGCCGGCAGCGTGGCCGTGCCCTCGTCGCCGAGCTTGCCGGTGCGGATGAGGTAGGTCGACCCTGCGCCGGCCTCGGCGACGATGTTGCCGCCGGTGTTGAGGATGCGCGTCTCGCCGATCGGGTTGTTGATCTGCTTGCCGTTGCGCAGCGTGATGTCGGCCGTTCCGAGGTTGCGGATGTCGATCAACGCCGGCTCGAGCGTTCGCTCGAGCTTGAAGTTCAGCGTCACCGGGTCGCCGCCGCGGTCCATGTGCACGCGCGGCGTGCCGGTCGAGTTGACCAGATCGATGCTGTTGATCAGCAGCGGCTTGTTCGACGCATTGGTGATGCGCACGGTGTCGAAGCCGTCGTCGAAGGTGAAGGTGCCCCAGTAATGGCCACCCACCTGGCTGCCGCCAGCGATCTGGTCGCGGGCCTGGAAGATCACCTCGCCGAGGCGGTTGGCGACGATGTCGCCGACCTCGACCTGCGCTCCGACCGGCGTGGTGGGTGCCGGGTGCGGTGTGCCGTTGACGGTGACGTTGATGGCCCGTGCGATGGTGCCGTCGGCGTTGACGTACAGCTCGGGCGAAGGCCCGGCGCCGACGACAACGTCGGAATCCCATTGCACGGCGCGTCTGTCTTCATCGACATCGCCGCCGCCACTGTTGGCGATGTTGCCGTTGTTGGCCTTGGCCAGCAGGGCCAGGCTGTCGAAGCCGGATACGGCGTCCAGCGGGCTGGCCGGCACAGCGCTGCTGGTGGCGCTGCCAGGGCGCGGGGCCACGGTGACCACCACGCCCTGGTCGCCGTCGATCAGGTTGCGCAGCTTGCCGTCGTTGTCGCCCGGCTCGGACGAGCCGCCGAACAGGCCGTACCAGCGACCGTCGGGCCGGCGCACGGAATGGACGTCGGTGTGCGTGGCTTCCACGTCCATGCCCTGGCGGCCGGTGATGGCGGTCAGGCCGGCGCTCGTACCTTCGAGCAGCACGAGCGTGGTGCTGTTGACGTCGTTGTCGGCGTTGGCGGTGGCACCGCCGGCAAAGCCGCCGGCGGTGGCCTCGGAGGTCGCCGTCGGCCGGAACCTGCGGCCCTCGGCCTTGGCGTCCACCGTGCGCGCGTCCACACTCGCGCCGCTGCCGAAGATGGCGTTGGTGTGGGCGGTGATGTCGTTGGCCGCGGTGGCATTGGAGACCGAGATGAAGCCGCCGCCCTTGCCCGACGCGGTGGCGTCGGTGATGACGTCGGTGATCGCGCTGATGCGGAAGTCGCCCGCGGCCTCGATGGTCACGCCGCTGGCGTCGACCTGCGGCGCCGCGCCCTCGTCGCTGATGCCCTTGATCTGCCCGCCCGGCGTGGCGTGGCCGATGAAGGCGTTGTTGTCGCTGTCGTAGTCGACGGTGGCGTTGGTCACGCCGACCTGGATGAAGCCTCCCGAGCGGCTGTTGCCGAAGGCCGAGACCGAGCCCGCAGACAACGTGCTGATGCTGACGTCGCCGGTGCTGCGCACACGGTCGGCGTCGATCGAGGCCTGGACGTCGGCGCCGAAGTTGGCCGTGGCCTGGGGCACCTGCACGTCGGCGAAGGCGCCGCCGGAGCCGCGCGCCGACGACGAGGACTGGCCGTCGCCGGTGGGCGGGCTGACCTGGCGCAGCGACACCCCGCCCGGGCCGAGCAGCAGATTGTTCGCGCCCGCTGTGGTGCCGGTGAGGTCGAGGCGAAACTGGTGGTTCAGCGCCGTGCCACCGCTGGCCGCCAGCGCCAGGCCTTCCTTGCCCAGCTGGTGCGTGCCCAGGGCATTGCCGACGGTGATGGCGGAGACGATGACGCCATCGGGCCGGCGCAGTTGGAAGCTGCCACCGGACGCGCCGGTGACGGTGTAGTTGAGCCCGTTCTCCAGCCCGCCCAGCGCCTGCGGCACCAGCAGGTGGCGAACGCTGCTGACCGAAGTGCTGGGGTCGAGCAGGATCTCGGCGCTCTTCAGCGTCGCGCTGGCGTTGGCAGCCATCGTCTCGTCGGTCAGCACGTCGCCGGCGAAGGTCAGCACGGTGGCGCTGACGCCGAGGATGGTGCGCTCGCCGTTGTTGCTGCCGGTGCCGCTGATCTGGATCTTCTGCCCGGCAACGAAGCCGTCGGCGATCCAGCTGCCGCTGGCCGCCGTGCGCGTGATGGTGTCGTTGGCATTCGCCACCCGGTCGAACACCAGGCCGGCGACCGTGCTCGAGGTCGTGCCGGCGAGCTTGACGCGGAAGTCGTCGATCTTCACGACCTTGTAGCTGGCACCGTCGTTCAGGCCGCCGATGTTGGCGCCATTGGTGCGGTAGGTGACGACCTGGCCGTCGGCCAGACCGTGGCCGACATCGGTGTCGGGCGCGCCGTCGCCATTGGTGTCGATGCGGTTCTTGATATAGATCTGGTTGTTGTCCTGCGGCGTGAACTTGCCGTCGCCATCCGGGCCGGCCTGATCGACCGCGCTGCTGCTGAAGCCGGCGCTGGCCGGGGCGCGGTAGGTGACGAGGTCACCGTCGGCAAAGCCGGCCAGGTTGAGGCGGTTGCCGCTGCTGATCAGCCCGCCCTGGGTGGCACTGAAGGTGACCGGCGCGCTCAGCGTGTTGCCCAGCTTGATGGTGCGGTCGTCGATCACGCGCACGGTGTACGACCCCGGCGTCACGATGTTGCCCGCCGCGCCGCCACCGCTGTAGACGATGCGGTCGCCGGTGGTGAAGTTGTGCGGCCCGCCGAAGACGATGACGTCGCGGTCGGCGTCGATGCCGGAAACGCCGGCGGCCAGCGGGAACGGGCTGCTGGTATTGACCGCGGTGCCGTTGCTGGCGGCGCCGAGCGCCAGCGTGTTGGCGCTCAGCGCGATGACCCCGTAGTCGCGGTCGGTCACCAGGGTCGTGGCCGCCGGGCTGACCGAGGTGCCGGTGGCGATCGCCGGCTGGCCGTTGGGGTCGAAGGTGACGACGTCGCCGGTGGCCAGGCCGTGGCTGGCAAAGGTGATGACGTCGCTGCCGGTGTCGACGGCGCTGTGCGCCAGGTTGTCGGTGAGCTGCACACCCGTCTGCTTCTGCCGCAACTCGGCGTTGACACTGACGTTGCCGCCGGCGTCGACACGCGTGCTGCCGCCGCCGATCCAGGCCTGCACGCTGGGCTTGATGTCGATGGCCGACACCGCCGCGCCGACCGAGATCAGGCCCCCGCCGGTGGCGGTGGCGCTGGCGTCGCCTTCGGCCGTCTGGGCGATGGCGTCGACGCTGAGCTTGCCGCGCGTGTCCAGGCGCACGTCGCGCCCGACCCAGGCTTCGGTCTTCGGCTTGACGGTGGTGTCGGCCTTGGTGCCGCGGCCGCTGATGGCGCCGCCGCTGGCGACGTTGGCGGTGGCAAAGCCGGTGTCCTTGGAGTCGGCCTTGACCGCGACACTGGAGGCATCGACGATGGTCGTGCTGTCGGCGATCCAGGCCTGGGTGGCGCCTTCGTTGGTGGCACTGGCCAGCGCCACCTGCACGCTGACGATGCCGCCGCCGCCCAGCGTGGTGCGCGCGGTGGCGTTGCCGGCCTTGGTCTCGGCCACGACGTCGAGCGCACCGCTGAGGCTGATGCTGCTGGCGCTGCCACCGACGAAGGCCTGCGCCACGCCCTGGACCAGGGCCGTGGCCGAGGTCCCGGCACCACCCGCCAGCAGGCTGACCGCGATCAGGTCGGTCGTGGCCTCGGCCTTGCGCTGATCGATCGTCGCCTTGACGTCGAGCGAGGCGGCTTCGAGGTCGACGCCCGAGCCGACCCAGGCCGCCGTCCGCGTCGCTGCGGTCGCCTTGGGCAGCAGGGCCTGCACGCCGATGGCGTCACCGGTGCCACCGGAAGCGTCGGTCTTGGCGTTGGCATCCGAATCGGCGTGCACGACGATGGCGCCGTTGACGTCGATGGTGGTGCCGACCACGGTCAGCGACTGGCCGGCGGGCGCGCCGATCCAGCTCTCGACCACGGCGTCGATCCTGGAATCAGTGCTGGCACCGCTACCGCCGATGGCGCCGACGCCGACGACGAAGGTCGTGGCATCGGTGTCGAAGGTGCCGTCGCTCTTGACCGACAGCGAACCGGCCTCGACGCCGGCGTTGCGGCCGACGTAGGCGCGCACCTTGGCGCTGTCGACGGCGTTGGCGACGAACGCATTGATCAGGATCAAGCCGCCACCGCCGCCCTTGATGCTGGAGCTGGCGCTGGAATCGTTGACAGCGTCGATCGTGGCCGCCGCGTCCAGCTGCAGGCTGCTTGCCGAGCCGGCCACCGGGCCGTCGCGCTGGGCGCCGACGAAGGCCTCGGTGGTGCTGTTGATGCCGACGTCGGACTTGGCCACGGTGAGCGAGAAGCCGCCGATGCCGACGACGATGGCATCTCCGGTGGCGTCTTCCGTCGCATGGGCGTCGATGTCCAGCGACTTGGCGTTCAGGGTCGTGCCCTGGCCGATGTAGGCGCGGGTGCTGCCGTCGATGGTGGCTTGCGGGACGTAGACCGCGACCACGCCGATGCCGCCGGCACCGCCGTTGGCGTCGGTGTTGGCCTGCGAGACCGAGGTCGCCTTGACGACCACGTCGCCGGCCGTGATCTTGCTGGCGGCCGGCGCAGCGTCGCCATAGCTGGCGCCCAGGTGTGCGTCGGTGGTACGGTGCACGTGCGTCACCGCGCCGGCCGCGGCGACCGAGATCGCGCCGACCGTGAAGTTGAGCGACTCTGCATTGGCCGTGGCGTGCGAGTCGGCGGTGACTTCGAGCCCGCCAGGGGCACTGATCGTGCTGTTGCCGCCGAGCGAGGCGAGCGTGCTTCCGCCGATGTCCACGCTCGGCAAGGCCACCGTGATGGCCATACCGCCGGCGGCAATGCCGTCGGTCTTGGCCGTCGCGGTGTGGGTCGAGTCGGCCTTCACGAACACCTTGCCGCTGGCCGCCAGCGTCGACGCCCGCCCATAGGCCGACACGGTGTTGGTGATGGTCGCGCTGGCCTGGGCGCCCGCGCCGGCGCCGCTGACGGCGGCACCGACAGCGACCGACAGCACGTCGATGCTCTGCGTGGCCGCCGCAGCAATGGTGAGGTCGCCGGCCTTGGCCCTGGCTGTCGAGTTGGCGACGAAGGCCGTCACCAGCCCGCCGATCTGGTTGTCGGTGAGCGAGACGCCGACCGCCACACTGCCGGCGCCGCCGGCGACCGCGATGCCGAGCACCGAAGCGGTGATCTCGGAGGTGTCGCTGGCCTTCACGGACAAGGCCGTTCCGGCTTCGACCGTCGAGCCGCCGGTGATCGACGCTTCGGTGAGTTGCGGCGTGGCCGCGCCGCTGGCGCCGATCAGGTTCTCGGCCCTTGCGCCCGCCCCGGCGGCCGCACCGCCGTAGACGCTGGCCGAGATGGCCAAGGCCGCTGCGACGGACAGGGCCTGGATGTTGTTGTCCGAGGCGGCGCTCAGGTCGACGCGGCCGCCGCTGGACTTCACCAGCGAGCCGTCGACGTTGGCACGCACGCGGTTGTCGATGTGGTTGGTGGCCGGCGATGCGGCGACCGAGACCGACGCGCCACCGGCCGCCACCCCGATGGCCACGCTGGCGGCAATGTTCTTGGCTGTGATGGCCGTGACGTCGCTGGCCTGGATGGCCACGTCGCCCACCGCCGTGAGCCCGTGGGCCGGCGCCGCCGCGCTGGGCGCGCTGCGCGACACCAGCGCCTGTGTGTCGTTGGTGATGGAATTGTTGGTCACGCCAGCCGCGCCGGTCACCGACACGGCGCCGAAGCCGCCAGAAATGGCCAACGCTGCGCCCACCGCCAGCGCATCGATCTTGCCGGTCGACTCGGCGCCGACGGTGATCGTGCCGGCACTGTCCAGTCCAACGTCGTCGACCTGGGCCAGGGTCTCGTTGTCGATGTGGTTGTCGGCCATGGCCAGCCCGAAGCTGACGGCCACCCCGGCCAGGGCCACGGCAACCGACAACGCCGCACCCACCGACTTGGCCAGGATCTCGGCGTCGTTGGTGGCACGCACGGTGACGCTGGACGCCTTGGCGATCTGGCTGCTCTGGACGACGGCCTTGGTGGTGTTGCTGATCGCGTTCTGCGTCACCGCGCCGGCCCCGGCCACCGCCACGGCGGCGTACAGGGCGACCGCGGCCGAACCGGCGGCACTGACCGCCAGGGTGTCGATCTTGCTGTCGGAATCGGCCGCGACGAGCACGGCGCCCAGCGTGCCGCCCGGAACGACGGTGACCCCGACCGCGTTCACCGTCGCCAGCGTCGAATTGCCGATCTCGTTGATCGCCACCGAGGCCCCGACAGCCGCGCCGACCCCGGCGTAGATCCCGGCCGCAAGGGCGATCGACACCGCCCCGGCATCGGCCTTGAGCTGGCTCTGGTCCTTGGCCGTGACCGCATAGCCGGCGCCGTTGCGCAGCTGGAAGGTCGAGCGTTCGGCCGTCGCTGCCACGGTGTTGTGGATGTTGTTCAGCGACACCGCGCCGGCACCGGACACCGCGACCCCGACGTTCAGGCCCACGCCCACGCTGGCTGCACCGGCCACCGTCAAGGCGCTGATCTTCGAGGTGGAAGTGGCCGCGACGACGACGTCGCCGCTGTCCTTCAGCGTGCTGTCCTGGATCACTGCCGTGGTGCTGTCGCGGACATCGTTGACGGCCACCGACACGCCGATCGCGACGGCCAGGCCGACCGAGCCGCCAATGCCGATGGCCAGCCCGGCCGCGCCGGCGATGGTGTCGATCTTGGCGCTGTCCAGCGCCTTGACGGTCAGCGCGCCGCCGGCCGTCACCGTGCTGCCCTTGATGCGGGCGGTGGTGGTGTTGGCGATGGTCGCGCCCGAGCCGGAACCAGCACCGGAAATGGCGATGCCCGCGCTCGTGCCTCCGGCAATCGAACCCGCGACGCCGTACGAGTAGGCAAAGATGCTCGCGCCCGAGGTCGCCTCGACCCGCACGCCGCCCTTGGAGGTGACCGTCGAGCCGTCGATTGCCGCGGTGATGGTGTTGGCGATGCTGTTGATCGATAGACCGATGCCCAGCCCGACGGCAACACCGGCAGAGCTCGTGCCGACGCCGATGGCGAGCGCGCCACCGCCGGAATCGGCCTTGATCTTCGACGTGTCGTCGGCGGTGATGACGACAGCGCCACTGTCGAGCGTCGCCGTCGAAGCGTTGATCCGCGCCTCGGTGGTGCTGGCGATGGCGTTCTTCGAGAACGCACCGGCAACGGCAACGCCCACGCCTGCCGTACCGACGCCGGCCGAGGCGCTGCCGACGATGCTCAGGGCGTCGATCGTGCCCTGCGACGAGGCGGCGATGTTGAGGCCATCGGCGTGGGTCAGCGTGCTGCCGTCGATGTCGGCGCGCACGGTGTTGGCGATGTCGTTCAGCGAGATCCCGGCGCCCACGGCCAGGCCCACGCCGGCGCCGCCGCCGCTGGCGGCGATCGCCAGCGCGAAGCCACCGGCATCGACCTTGATCTTGCTCTTGTCGGTGGCCGTGACGGACACGCTGCCGCCGGCGTCGACCGAGCTGCCGCCCTTGACCCGCGCCTGCGCGCTGGCGCGGATCTTGTTGACCGCCACGCTGCCGGCCAGGCTGCCGCTGAGCGCCGTCGCGCCGGTCGAGCCCGAGACGCTGCCGGCCGCGCCGATGGCCAGGGCATAGATGCTGGAATCGGCCAGCGCGGTCAGGCTGACGCCGTTGCCGGCGTGAACCGTGGAGTTGTCGATCTGCGCCAGCACCAGGTTGCCGCTGTTGCCCCCGATGCTGTTGACCGCAAATGCAGCGCCGAACGCCAGGCCCGCTGCCGTGCCCGAGGTGCTCAGGCCCACCGAGGCCGCGATGCTGCCCGCGCCGGCGGTGATCGACGAACCATCCTTGGCGTTCAGCTTCAGGGCGCCGGTACCGAGCGTGACGCGGCTGTCGCCGATCAGGGCCTGGGTCTGCAGATCGATGAAATTGACCGAGCCCGAGCCCGCGCCGGAGGCCGCGACACCGCTGCCCGACGTGCCGCTGGCGGCGCTGACTGCGCCGGCCACCGTGTAGGCCTCGATCTTGGCGCTCGACAGCGCCTCGACCAGCAGGTCGCCATCGGCGCCGTCGTTCCAGGTCAGGGTGGCCTTGCTCAGCTTGGCCGAGGCCGAGGCATCGACGAAGTTGACCGCGATCGCGACCCCGGCCGAGACGGCCGTGGAGCTGCCCTGCGAGCCAGAAGCGATCGAGATCGACAGGCCACCGGCAATGGCGAAGATGCTGGCCGTGTCGGTGGCGCTGACTGTGGCGTTGCCCGAGGCCAGGCGCACCGAACCGCCCGCCAGCCGGCTGTCGGTGTCGCTGTCGATGCGATTGACCGTGACCGCGCCGGCGACAGCAACGGCCGTGGACCCGCCGCCGCCACCACCACCACCGCCCCCGCCTCCCGTGCTCTGGCCCGAGGCCATGCTGCCGGCACCGCCGGCGGCGGCGGAGATGATCTTGCCGATCGACAGCGAGCTGATCTTCAGCGTTTCATCGTCGGCTTCCTCGGCGCTGAGCGTGTAGCTGGTGTCTTCGGAAAAGGCCAGCGTATCGGCCGTCATGCCGTTGTAGCTGAAGGCGCCGGCCAGCGAGACGGCGCTGCTGCCGCTGGAGACCTTGGTCATTGCCAGGCCACCGCTGGCCGACACGATGTCGCTGCGGTTCTCGGCCGTGATCTGCAACGAGCCAGCGCTGACCTCGCCGGCGTCGACGATCGAGGCCTGGGTCAGCTCGCGCATCACATTGACCCCGGCGGCGGCCGCGATCGCAATGCCGGTTTGCGGCTTCTGCTGACCTTGGCCACCGCCGCCGCCACCTCCGCCGGCGCCGCCCGTGGGCACCGAGGGAATGTTGACCGCGGCCAGCGGGTCGGCGCCGCCACCCGCGGTACTGCCGCCCGGGCCACCACCGTCCGGCTCCTGCTCGTCCTTGGACTCGCTGACCACCGCACCGGCAACCGAGAAGCCCCAGATCTGGCCGCCGACGATGGCGCGCACGTTGACCGCCTCCTTGACGTTGATCCGGTTCGTCACCGGCTGCGCCACGCCGGGGGTCGAGTCGACCTCCTCGCCGATCAGCGCCCGGGTCCGGCGGTCGATGTTGTTGACGGCCACGCCGATGCCGGCGCCGATGCCTTCGCCCTTGGCGATGCCGCCGGCCCACAGCACGTTGGTCTGCAGGTTGGCCGCGTACATCGCGATGTTGCGCCCGGTGACCTCGGCGTCGGCCGAGAGCATGGCGCGGGTGTCGCTGTGCTGCTCGTTGTAGAGCACCGTGCCGCCGACGGCCACCGAGCCGCCGCTGGCGCCGGCCTGGCCGAGGTCGATGTTGAAGATCGCCTCGTCGGCCTTCATGTTGAAGCCACCGTCGTCGCCGCTGAAGATGCGCGCGCCCTGCTCCACCGTCGAGTGGGTCTTGTTGTCGACCAGCATCACGAACAGCGCACCGCCGACGCCCCCCTTGCCGCCTTCTGTGGCCACCGGGCTGATGTCCAGCTTGGGGTCGAAGTTGGCCCCCGTCGGCGAGAACGAGCCCGAGGGCAGGTCGAAGCTGAAGATGCCGGTCATGTTGATCAACTCGGCATAGTTCGAGGCCTCGATCGAGACCGTCTGCTCGTCCTCGGCGCCGTCGGCGTCTTTGCCAACCTCGTTGTCCTGATTGGGATGCGGGTTGAGCGCGTTGTCGCGCCAGTCGCTGTTCTGGTTCAGCAGCGCGCCCGACTTGACCAGGGTCTCGGCGTTGCTCGAGAACTTGAGTACGTTGACGGAGCCGGCGATGGCGACATTGCTGGATTCGGCCGTGCTGCGGGCCCAACTGTTGAAAAGCCCGGACTTCAACCCGAGCGTGCCGTCCATGTACTTGTTGAGCGCGTCGTAGCCCTCGGTCTTGATCGAGTCGGTGAACTCGGCCAGGGTCGAAGGAAAGAACTCGTCCGGCGAGGTGATGTAGGGATGTTCGATCAGCGAGATCACGCGCAGCGCGCGCAGCGCGTCGAGCTGGGCGCCCTGATGCACGGTGGCCAATGCGTCGTTGTCGAAGATGCCGACCGACACAGCCGCGCTGACGGTGTTCGGTGCCGGCTTCGCGGCGGCGGGATCGGGAGGCGTCACTTCTTCCGCAGGCGCGGTGCTCGATTCGGCGCTGAGCTGGACCCCGTGGTCGATGGTGGCCTTGACCTGCAGGTCCTGGTTCGACTTCAGCACAGCGGTCGAACCGACATCGGTGGTGACGTTGTGATCGGAGAACGCGAACGCCAGCGCACCGGCAACGCTCACCGGCAGGGCCTTGACACCGGCGTTGATGGCCTGGCTGGCCGGCGCTGCCAGCGTGCCGATGATCTTGTCGAAGATCGTGCCGTCGATCAGGTTGGCGCTGATGTCGAAGAACGGCTCTTTCTCGTCCTCGACACCGGCCTGGGCGCTGGCCTTGTCCTCGGCCCCCAGCAGGGCCTGCACCCCAACGCCATTGGCCAACTCGGAGTCGATGAGGTGCTTGGCCTCGATCCGGTAGCCGGTGGCGCCGGCCGGTGCATTGCCGATGTCGATGGCGATGCCGGCGCGGGCCTCGTATTCGGTCTCGGCGAACTGGACCACCTGCTTCTCGACGAAGCGGTTGTCGCCCTGCAGGTCGAACTCGTTGATCCCGGTGATGACGTAGTAGGTCTTGCCGTCGACGAGGCCGGGAATGGGAGCGGTGCCCTGGTGGTAGACGATCGCCTGGCCGAGCTCGAAGGTCAGGCCGAGCAGCGAGAAATCGACGCCGTTGGACGCCGACCAGGCCTTGTTGTCGAGCGTCACCGTGTCCTTGTCGCCATTCACACGCGGCTTGCCGTCCAGCAACAGGTCGCCATTGAAGGTCTTGGCGTTGTTCGACACCGCCGGCACGGCGTTGTTCACGAGGTTGATCGCCTTGCCCTCGATGGCGTTCTGCTCGCTCTCGGCCAGCTTGATCCACTGCGACTCGTCGCGGTCCAGCGTCAGCGGGTTGTCGGTCAGCGAAATCACGACGTAGCTGAAGTCGTCGACCAGGCCGCCGATCGGGCTGCCTCGACGGGTGTCGTAGCTGATCGTGTCTTCGGTCACCAGCGAGGTGCCGCCGACGTTGATCATGTCGTTGGCGTAGTCGATGTAGCCGACCTTGGTGGGGTCGGTGACGGTCGGGTCGATGAAGAACTCGACCAGCGAGGGGCCCTGCATCAGCGCGACGACCGTGCCGTCGACCTGGGTATGGATGTCGGAGCTGGAGAACGAGATACCGAACGCCAGGCCCGCGCGGCCGTCGGAAAAGGTGCCCGACTCGGCTTCGGTCTCGGTGCTGATCTCGCCGCGCGCACGCAAGTTGGCTGCCTTGCCGGCTTCGACGCGGGCGCCATGGGCCAGCGTCACGGTGGACGCGACCTTCGAATTGGCGATCGCCAGGGACACGGCCACCCCGCTGTCCCCCAACTCCTGCTTGGTCTCGGTGTTCATGCTCGCCGTCGCATTGGCGTCGCTGGTGATCACCACCGCATCGCCGGCCTGGATCAGCGCGCCGGTCGCGATGTCGACCCTCGCCGTGGCCGTGGCCTGCGCGTAGCCGATGCTGACGAGCGAACTCGCTGCCTTGCCCGAGGCGTCGGCCGCCGCGGTGGCGTAGAGGCCCACGGTGCCGCTGCCGATGATCTGGACGCCCTGGCCGACGCTGATGGTGGCTTCGCTCTGTTTAAACAGCACTTTCACCGGCAGTGCCGTCAAGTCCGTGACCAGGTCTTTCAGCGGCTTGACAAGGAAGGTGTTGTTCAACCGGTCGATGCCGAGCAGCAGGCGCAGGTCGCGGTCTTCGGCCTGGGCGATGAGGTAGATGCCGTTACCGCGCAGCTGGGAGCCGGCTTCGAGCACGATCTCGACGTCGCGCAGGGCCACCCCCAAGGGCGGGAAGTTGGTCAGGTCGGTGGCATCGATGTCGCGTGCGCGAAAGACGATGTCTTTTTCGCCGGCGTCGAGGGTCTTGCCTGCGCTGACGACGATGCTGTCGGCGAAGACCTCGATCGCACCGCTGGAGGCGGTGGCGCCGTCCTTGAAGACGACATTGCCGTTGAAGCGCACGCTGTCGCTGCCCACATCGCCGAGCACCGGCGGTGCGCCGTCGACGTTGCCGTACAGCGCCAGCTTGCCGTCCTTGGGCAGGCTCAGGTTGCCGGCCACGGTGATGGTGTCGCCGCCGAGCCCGGCCTTGACGACGATGCCGTGGACGTCTGGGTACGTGATCGCGGTGCCGTTCAGCGTGATCTTGATGTCGGCGCCGCCGGCATCGAAGCCGATCTGCTCGATCACCACTTGATCTGCCAGCGCTGTGCCCAGGACATTCAGCACGCCGTTGGCGTCGACCGATCCAGACAACAGCAGCCTCGGCTCCATCGCTTCGAGGAGCACCCGGCGCGGGGACGGCGGGCGGCGATCACGGGCGCTGTCAGCGCGGCTCTTGACGTTCTTGGAATTCTTCTTGCTCGACGCAAACCAGCCCATGGCAACGCTCCTGAACGGCCGTACCGGAGAAGCGCGTTGTCGATTCCCTCGCCGCGGGAAGACGCCAACCCGGATCGGTCCCCCAAGACGACCCGGGCCAATACACCGGTCTGCGCCGGGTGATTGACCTGCCGGCCAAATGTAGTGGTCCGTTACAACCGCAACAAGCGCGATGCGATGACCGCGACCCCCGATTCAGGGGGGGTCGTATACCGATCAAGGCACCGATCCCCATACCAGTAGTCACGGAACCTCAGCCGCCGCGTTGTCAATGAGTGTTTGCCTGCCGCCGGGAGGGCAACTGTTCGCAAGGCGCCGCGACCTGGCAGCCGCGCCCTTCCAGGCCCCTGCGGGCCGTTGCATTTGCTCGCCGCCAGCCCTGAGCCGACGGCCCGGTCTTGACCGCATGTCGCGACGCATCACTGCGCCATGAATCAGGCCGGCCGGCTGCAGAGCAGGGCGCGCATGCAGCGCGGCGGAAATGACAAAGGGTCAGCGATCGACCGACCGACCGCTGACCCTCGACATTCCTGGTGCCCGAGACCGGATTCGAACTGGTGACCTTCGCATTACGAATGCGCTGCTCTACCAACTGAGCTACACGGGCTTGACCACGGCGCCATACAAGATGCTTGGCAAGCCGTGAACAGCGAAGAAGTTTAGCAGCCCCGCTCCGCCCGGCCAGGGGCGCATGCCGGACCCATCTACAAAGGTTCTCGCCGCCTGCCACTAGCTCACGCCATGAGCGACCCGGCCGGCAGACTGGCGGCCATGCACTGGGCAGCGTGCCCGGTGCCATCCGGAGGACCGCCATGATCGCCCTAGCTCTGTTCGCCCCCGAGACCCTGCCCGCCGACCCGGTGGATCGAACCGGCTTCGACATCGGCTGGGACCATGCCCATCACGGGCTGGTGCCGCCGCCCGGGTTGCTGCTGGACGGCACGCCGGTCAGCCAGGGCTGGCGCGCCGCCAAGGCGGTGTTCGGCCCGCGCACGCTGGCCGCGTCGCGCTGGTGGCGGCTGGCGCTGCAACTGCGCACGCAGGCCTGGCGGCAGGGCATCGCCTTCGAGACCTTGCAGGTCACGCCGCAGTACCTGTCGCAGCTCCACGGTGAGCGTTGCCCGGTGCTTCGCCAGCCGCTGGGCGGCGCCGCCGGCGCGCCGCTGGCCGCGGTCGTCGAACGCATCAACCCGCTGGCGGGCTACGCCGCTGGCAATCTCGTGGTGCTGAGCCAGCGCGCGGCCCAGGCGCGTGCCGGGCTGTCGCTGGCCGACCTGCAGCGCCGCGCCCGCGTGGCCACGCTGGCCGACCAGCCGGTCGACGGTCTCGACGCCGCGGCCTGGTGGCGGCTGGCCGCGCTGCAGGCCATGGCCACCCCGCTGCCCTTCGCCCAGTCCGCCAGCGTGCCGCTGGCGCTGCTGCCGCCCAACCGCGTGCGCCTGCTGAACGCCGCACAAGGCCTGCAGGCCCTGGTGACCTTGCAATTCCTGAGCCCCGGCTGGAGCGCGCGCGCCCGCGCACTGGCCGACCTGTTGCCCGCGCCCGCGTTGCGCCAGGACTTCAACTTGTTCATCGGCGCCATGGCCCCCCGCGTGATCGAAGCCGGCCCCGAGCCCCGCGCGCTGCGCCATGCGCTGGAAGACGCCTGGCTGCACGAGCGTGTGCAGCGCCGCTGGCAGCATCTGCTGCTGAGCCTGGGTGAAGCGGCCTGCGAGACGCTGCTGCAGCGCGCCGCAGCCGCCGGGCTGGCCGGCGTGCGGCTGCTGTGCCACACCGCCGATGCAGCGACCGAGGGCTGGTCGCTGGCCGACCATGGGCGCGTGCCGATGGGCGAGGTGCCGGCCGCAGCGCGCGGCGCGCTTCAGTCGACGGCGGGCCGCCGCACCCCACCCAGGCCGCCGAAGAACAGTTCGACGACCATGGTCGCCAGACTCGCGTGAGTCAACGCGCCGCCGGTCTTCATCCAGGTGAAGGTCCAGTTGATCACGCCGAACAGCAGCATGGGTCGTCGTAGGTCGCGGCACGCGTGCGGGCCATCAGCGACGAACGCAGTCAATGTCCGCCGCAGAATCCTCGAAAGCCCTCAGGCCCCCGGCTGCGACCGAGCAGGCGCCGCGGAACCGGCTCCGCCGGGCCGCTGGCGCCGCCCCCCCCGGGGAGAAGCGCCGCAGGCGCTCCGGGGGGGCCACTATCTCTCGTCGAAGCTCAGCACCACCCGCTCACTGACCGGGTGGGCCTGGCAGGTCAGCACGAAACCGGCCTGCAGATCGGCCGGCTCGAGCGCGAAATTGCGGTCCATGCGCACCTGGCCGTCAAGCAGCTTGGCGCGGCAGGTGGCGCAGACCCCCGACTGACAGGAAAACGGCAGGTCCATCCCGGCGCGGGTGGCCGCCGCCAGCACGTTGGCATCATCAGGCTGCCAGACGATGTCGCGGCGCAGCCCGTCGTGCACGATGGTGATGCGGGCGTGGCCGGCATCGGCGGCGCGGTGTGCTGGCGGCGGCAGCGCCGCGGCCAGCGCCGGCGGCACGCCGAAGCGCTCGACATGGATCTGCCCGGCAGCCAGCCCCGCGGCCTGCAACGCGGCTTCGGCCTCGTCGTTGAAGGCGTGCGGGCCGCAGACGACCGCCTCGTCGACCGGTGCGGCCAGGCGCAGCAGCGCGGCGATGCGCACGGCGTCCAGCCGCCCGGTGTGCAGCGGCGAATCGACGCCTTCCCGCGAGAACACAAGGTGCAGCGCGAAGCGCGGCATGAAACGGTTCTTCAGGTCGCCGAGTTCGTCGCGGAACATCGTCGATGCCGCCGTGCGGTTGCCGTAGAGCAAGGTGACGCGGCAGCCCGGTTCCTGTTCGAGCAGCGTGCGCACGATGGACAGCACCGGCGTGATGCCGCTGCCGCCGGCCACGCCCAGCAGATGCCGGCTGCGGGTTGCGGCACCGGCACGGGCACCGGCATCTGCGGCACCGGCCCCTGCGGCACCGGCACCGGCAGCGGCAGCCGCACCAGCCGCGACCGCAGCGCCGAAGCGCCCTTGCGGCGCCATCGCATCGATGCTGTCGCCCTCGCGCAGCGTGTCGTGCAGCCAGTTCGAGAACACCCCGCCGGGCACGCGCCGCACGCCGATGCGCAAGCCGTCGCCGCGCGCGGCGCAGACCGAATACGAACGCCGCAGTTCCTGCCCCTGCAGCCGCTGGCGCACGATCAGGTGCTGGCCGGGCTCGAACACGAAGGTTTCGCGCAGCGCGGCAGGCACGTCAAAGGCCAGCGTCACCGCGTCGTCGGCCACCATGTGCCGCGACGCCACCCGCAAGGCGTGGAACGCACGGTCGCTCATAGCGGCTTGAAGTACTCGAAGGGTTCGCGACAGGCGCGGCAGCGGTACAAGGCCTTGCAGGCCGTCGAGCCGAAGGCCGACAG
>JANMAP010000196.1:0-26543 GCA_031359905.1 Burkholderiales bacterium
CGCCTGCAGTTGTTCCGGCTTGGCCTGCAGCTTGTGGGTGCGCACCAGTTCCGACACCACCAGGCCCAGGCGGACGCGGCGCTCGGCCTGCGGCTTGAAGATCTCGGCCGGGATCGGCGTGGTCTCGGCGTCCTTGACGCCGCGCTGCTTGAGGTCGGCGCGGGCCTGCTCGATGAGCCGCTCGCTTTCGCCGGCCACCAGCGCGTTGGGCAGCTCGAGCTCGGCCGCCGCCGCCAGCGCATCCATCACCGCGGCTTTGTTGCGCGCCTGCACACGGAACTTGACCTCGCGCTCGAGATTCTTCTTCACGTCGGCACGCAAGCCTTCGACGGTCGCGTCCTTGATGCCCAGGGCCTTGGCGAAAGCCTCATCGACAGCCGGCAGGTTCGCCGCCTCGACCTTCTTGACCGTGACCATGAAGTCGGCTTCCTTGCCGGCCACATCCGCGCCGTGGTAATCGGCCGGGAACTGCAGCGGGAAGGTCTTGCTTTCGCCGACCTTCATGCCGCGCACGGCCTGGTCGAACTGTTCGAGCATCTGGCCTTCGCCGATGATGAACTGGAAGGCTTCGGCCTTGCCGCCCGCAAAGGGCTCACCGTCGATCTTGCCTTCGAAGTCGATGACGATGCGGTCGCCTTCCTGGGCACCTTCGCCCGCGGCTCGCAGCCCGAAGCTGCGGCGCTGCTTGCGCAGGATCTCGACGGTGCGGTCGATCGCCGCTTCCGAGACCTCGGTCGAGATGCGCTCGACCTCGGTCGCGCTGAGGTCACCGATCTTCACTTCAGGGTAGACCTCGAAGGTGGCATCGAAGGCCAGCGTCCCTTCGGGCGCCTGTTCCTTCTGGGTGATGCGCGGTGCACCGGCCACGCGCAGCTTGGCCTCGTTGGTGGCCTCGTTGAAGGCCTGTCCGACGCGGTCGTTCACCACCTCGTACTGGACCGAATAGCCGTAGCGCTGGGTGACCACGGACATCGGCACCTTGCCCGGGCGGAAGCCGTCGGCCTTCACGGTGCGCGCCAGGCGCTTCAGCCGCGTTTCGACCTCGCCGTTGATGATTTGCGAAGGCAGCGTCAGGGTGATGCGGCGCTCGAGCTTGTCTAGGGTTTCGACTTGGACGGCCATGGTGTGCGTATGAAGGGCAAAAGGGTTCGTCTCTGGTGCGCGGGGCCGGACTCGAACCGGCACGCCCGTGAAGGCGTCAGGACCTAAACCTGGTGCGTCTACCAATTTCGCCACCCGCGCGGGTGGATGTGCTGCCGCAAGCGGCGAACCGGCGATTTTAGCGCCCGCGGCAGCCACCGCCGGCCGCGCCGCGGCGGCGCCGCGCCACGCGCGTTCAGGCGGGCCCGCGGGCCGCGCGCTCGACGCGGAACCACGCCGCAAGCATCAGGCGGTGGCCCTGGCTTCGCGCTTCACGCGAAACCATGCTGCATACATCGCCGGCAACGCCAGAAGCGTCAGTGCGGTGGCGACGATCAGCCCACCCATGATGGCAACAGCCATCGGCCCCCAGAAGACGCTGCGCGACAACGGGATCATCGCCAGCACGGCCGCCGCGGCCGTCAGCACGATGGGCCGGAAGCGCCGCACGGCCGATTCGACAATGGCGTCCCAGGTCGCCACGCCGCGCAGCCGATCCTGTTCGATCTGGTCGATCAGGATCACCGAATTGCGCATGATCATCCCCAGCAGCGCAATCACCCCCAGCAGCGCCACGAAGCCGAACGGCCGATTCAGCAGCAGCAGCGCCGCCGCCACCCCGGCGATGCCCAGCGGCCCGGTCAGGAACACCAGCACGGCCCGCGAGAAGCTCTGCAACTGCAGCATCAGCAGCGTGAAGATCAGGAACAGCGCGACCGGCAGACCGGCGGCGATCGACCCTTGCCCCTTGCTGCTTTCCTCGACGGCGCCGGCGACTTCGATGCGATAACCGGCCGGCATGGTGGCTGCCAGCTTCTGCAGCTCGGGCCAGACCTGGGCGGTGACCGTCGGGCCCTGCAGTCCTTCGACCACGTCGCCTTGCAGCGTCACTGCGTAGTCCCGGCCCTCGCGCCACAGCACGCCGGGCTCCCAGGTGAAGCCGACCTTGGCGATCTGCGTCAGGGGCACCGCCCGGCCCGTGCTGGTCGGCAGATAGGCGTTGCCCAGATCGGTGATCGCGTTGCGCTCGTCGACGGGCTGGCGCAGCACGATGTCGATCAACTTGTCGCCTTCGCGATACTGGCCGATGGTCGTGCCGCTGAGGATGGTGCGCGACGCCTGGGCGATGCCCTGGCTGGTGACGCTCAGCGCGCGCGCCTTGTCCTGGTCGATATCGAGCTTCAGAACCTTGATCGACTCGTTCCAGTTGTCGTTGACGCCGCGCATGTTGGGATTGGCGCGAAGCAGGTCCTTGGCCTTGTCGGCCCAGTCGCGCACCTGCGCCGCGTCGATCCCGACCACGCGGAACATCACCGGGTAGGCCACCGGAGGCCCGTTGGGCAACAGCTTGATGCGGCCGCGCACCTCTGGAAACTCGCTGGCCAGCAGCTGCGGCAGCCGTACCCGCAGCGCGTCGCGTTCCTGCAGGCTCTTCGGCAGGACGATCGACTGGCTGACGTTGCTCTGCGGAAAGATCTGGTCCAGCGGCAGATAAAAGCGCGGCACGCCGCTGCCGACCCAGGCGGTGACGCTGGCCACACCGGGTTCGGCGGCGATGCGGGCCTCGAAGCGCCGCGACACGGCCGCGCTCTGCTCGATCGCAGATCCCTCGGGCAGCCACAAGTCGACCAGGATCTCGGGCCGGCTTGAGTCCGGGAAGAACTGTTGCTGCACCCGCCCCATGCCGACGATCCCCAACGCGAAGATCAGGACAGTCACGCCGATGGTCGCCCAGCGGTGCTCGACGCACCAGTTCACGGTGCGCCGGAAGCGGGCATAGAACGGCGAGTCGAACAGCTCATGGGGCTGTTCGCCGCTGGCTGCCACGCGGCTGCGGGTGTGCAGCAGCAAGGTCCCCAGGTAAGGCACGAAGAACACCGACACGAGCCAGGAGATGACCAGCGCTGCCGACGTCACGGCGAAGATCGCGAAGGTGTATTCACCGGTCACCGATTGCGCCAGGCCGATCGGCAGGAAGCCGGCCGCGGTGATCAGCGTGCCGGTGAGCATCGGCATGGCTGTCACGTCGTAGGCGTAGGTGGCCGCGCGGGCCTTGTCATAGCCCTCTTCGAGCTTACGCACCATCATTTCGACGGCAATGATGGCGTCGTCGACAAGCAGGCCCAACGCGATGATCAGGCTGCCCAGCGAGATCTTGTGCAGCCCGACGCCCCAATAGAACATCGTCACGAAGGTGATGGCCAACACCAGCGGGATGGTGATCGCCACCACCAGACCGGGCCAGATGTCGATCGTCGGCTTCCACGAGCCAGGCTTGAAGTGCAGGCCCAGGCTGACGAAGCTGACAGCCAGCACGATCACCACGGCCTCGATCAGAACGCCGACGAATTCGCCGACCGATCGACTGACGGCCTTGGGCTGGTCTTGCACCTGTTCCAGCGTCACGCCGGCTGGCAGCTCCGCCTGGACTTGCCTGGCCGTGGCTTGCAAGCGGCCGCCGAGTTCGATGATGTCGCCGCCCTTGGACATCGAGACCCCAAGGGCCACCACCGCCCGGCCCTGGTGGTGCACCTGCACGGCGGGCGGATCGCTGTAGCCGCGGACGACGCTGGCGATGTCGCCCAGCCGCAAGGTGCTGGCCGCGCCCGTGCCGGGGTTGACGGCACGGATCGGAAAGCGCTCGAGGTCCGCCACCGCAGTGAACTGACCGCCGATGCGCACCTGCAGATTGTCCTGCCCGGTGTTCAGGGTGCCAGCGCTCTCGACCGCGTTCTGCGCGCCGATCTGGCCGATCACCTGGTTGAAGTCCAGGCCGAGCTGCGCCAGGCGCTTCTGCGAAACCTCGACAAAGACCTTCTCGGGCTGCGCGCCGAAGATCTCGACCTTGGCCACATCGGGCACACGCAGCAGCTGCTGGCGGACTCGATTTGCCATCACGCGAAGCTCTTCCGGGCCAAAGCCATCAGCCGAGAGGGCGAAGATCGAACCGTAGACGTCGCCGAAGTCGTCGTTGAACACCGGGCCGATGACGCCGGCGGGCAGCGTGCTTCGCGCATCGACGACCCGCTTACGCACCTGGTACCAGCTGTTGGGCACCGCGTGCGGCGGCGACGAATCCTTCAGCGCCACCGTGGTCAGCGACTCGCCGGGCCGCGTGAAGCTGCGAATCTTGTCGGCGTAGGGCACTTCCTGCAGCGTCCTCTCGATCTTGTCGGTGACCTGCTCGGCCATTTGCTGCGCGCTGGCGCCCGGCCAGAAGGCCTGCACGACCATCACGCGGAAGGTGAACGGCGGGTCCTCGTCCTGGCCAAGCTGGAAGTAGGCCGCGCAGCCCAGCACCAGCAGCACGACCATCAGGTAGCGGGTGAAGGCCGGATGCTCGAGCGCCCAGCGGGAGACATTGAAGCGCGACGTCGGCACGTCGCCAAGCATGGCGTTGTTCATGCGCGGATCGCTCAGCGGACGTCGGTCGACGGCGTCGCCGCAGCAGGGCGCGCCAAGGCGGCCGGGGATGGCGAGGCGGGCGCGGCGGGCGTAGCGCTGACGGCTGCGCCGGCCGGTGGCTCGTAGTAGGTCACCTTCTGTCCCGCCGTCAGCACGTGGACACCTGCGGTGACAACAGTCTGCCCCGGGATCAGACCGGACCCCACGACGACTAAATTACCCTCCGCGCCAGCCACCGCGATCGGCTGTACTTTGACGGTCATGGTCGGAACGTCGACCAGCCAGACGGCGGTTTTCCCTTGCTGCTGCATCACCGCCGTCAACGGCAGCTTGATGACGTCGTCGCGGCGCGGCTGCTCGACCAGCACCGTCACCGTCTGGCCGAGCTGCACCTCAGCGGCGCCCAGGTCGGCCTTGACCAGGAAGGTGCGCGTTGCTGGATCCGCGGCAGCGGCGACTTCACGCACCGTGGCCGGCAGCAAGGCTGCGCTGCCCCACAAACGGACCTTCAGCGCCCCCGGCTTGCCGAGCAGCGCACGCAATCCGCCAGCACCGTCTTCGGGCACGGCAAAGACGGCGTCGCGCGGGCCGTCATGGGCCAGCCGCACGACCGGCGTGCCAGCCGTCAGCACCGCGCCGGGTTCGGCCTCGACCGCGGTGATCACCCCCGAGGCGCTGGTCAGCAGCGACGCATAGGCGGCCTGGTTGCTCTGCACGCCGGCCTGAGCGCGGGCCTGGTCGAGCTGGGCCTTGGCGGCCTGCACGGTGGTTTCGCGGCGCTCGAGTTCCAGGCCGCTGATGAAGCCCTGATCGCGCAAATCCTTGTAGCGACGGAATTCGGCGGCCGCCAGCGCGTGATTGGTCTGCGCCGCGCGCAGTGCGGCCTGCGCAGCGTCCTGACCCAGGCGCAGATCGGCCGGGTCGAGCTGGGCCAGCATCTGGCCGGCGCGCACGCGCTGGCCGACGTCCGCCGGCCGGCTGAGCATCTTCCCCGCGACCCGGAAGCCCAGGCGCGACTCGGTCCGCGCCCTGACTTCAGCGGCGAACTCATGGCTGGCTGCAGTCGAGGCGGTGCCCACCACCTGCGTGCGCACGGCGCGCGTCGGTTCGGGCGCCGGCGCCGGACGCGAGCAGGCGGCCAGCACGGCGGACAAGGTCAAGAGAAGGACCCGGCGGGCGTGGAGCGCCATGACGACGGGTCTTTGAACGGCAGCAGGGCGGCAAGGCAGCACGGTGAATCCATCTCGCTAATGACTGACTGGTCAGTCATATAGAGAGCGTGTTGCGGACTGTCAACCGTCTTGTCGAGGGGGATCCATGTCCGCGCCCATGGCGCGCAGCCGGCCTTGTCAGAATCGGTGGGTGGCTATCGATCACTACGAGAACTTTCCGGTCGCCTCGCTGCTGTGCCCCCCCGCTCTGCGCCCTCCGATCGTCGCCATCTACCGCTTCGCGCGCACCGCAGATGACATCGCCGACGAAGGCGACGCCAGCAGCGAGCAACGCCTGCACGACCTGGCCGACTACCGCGCAGACCTGCGCGCGGTGGCGCAGGGCCGCCCGGCGGGCCCCCGCTGGCCTGGGGTGTTCGACACCCTGGCGCGCCACCTCGCCGACCGGGCCCTGCCGGTTCAACTGCTGGACGACCTGCTCGATGCGTTCGAACAGGATGTGCACAACCCGACCTACGCCGACCGGGCGGCGCTGCTGGACTATTGCCGGCGTTCGGCCAACCCGATCGGGCGCCTGCTGCTGCATCTCTACGGCATCGACGAGCCGGCAGCAGCGCGCCAGTCCGACGCCGTCTGCAGTGCCCTGCAGCTGATCAATTTCTGGCAGGACCTGAGCGTCGATGGCCCGCGTGGACGCCACTACGTGCCGGAGCAGGATCGCCAGTGCCATGCCGTGCCACTGGACACGCTGCGCCTGGCCCGCGACACGCCCGCGGCGCGCGGCCTGGTGCGCGACCTGTGCGACTGGGCCGGCCAGCTGATGCTCGACGGCGCGCCGTTGACCCGGCGCCTGCCCGGGCGCGCGGGCTGGGAACTGCGCCTGGTGGTCCAAGGCGGCCTGCGCATTCTTGAGAAAATCCGTCGCATGGACCATGCCGCACTGGCTCGGCGCCCGACCCTGTCGCCCCTGGATGTGCCGCCGCTGCTGTGGCGCGCTTGGCGCATGCCGGCCGCCGTGCGATGACGCCGCAGCAATACGTGCAAGACAAGGCAGCCCGCAGCGGTTCGTCGTTCTATTACGCCTTCCTCTTCCTGCCGGCGCCGCGGCGCGCGGCCATCACCGCCTTCTATGCCTTCTGTCGGGAAGTCGACGATGTCGTCGATGAG
Organism: Burkholderiales bacterium; assembly: GCA_031359905.1. Classification (GTDB taxonomy): domain Bacteria; phylum Pseudomonadota; class Gammaproteobacteria; order Burkholderiales; family Burkholderiaceae_C; genus Rubrivivax. Next base: position 6,885 of record JANMAP010000196.1, read on the forward strand.
GTCAGCGACCCGTCCATCGCCGCGCACAAACTGCAGTGGTGGCGACAGGAAGTGGTGCAGGCCTTTGCCGGCCGCCCGAGCCACCCGGTGACGCAGGCCCTGATGCCACTGGCCGCCGACCATGCCATCGCCGAACGCCACCTGCTGGCCGTCATCGACGGCTGCCAGATCGACCTGGAGCAGACCCGATTTCTCGACTTCGCCGCCCTGCAGCACTACTGCCATCTGGTGGCCGGCGTGGTCGGCGAGGTGGCGGCCAACATCTTCGGGCGCAGCAGCGAGCAGACCGTGGCGTATGCGCACCAGCTCGGCCAGGCGATGCAGCTGACCAACATCATCCGCGACGTCGGCGACGACGCCCGCCGCGGGCGCATCTACCTGCCGCTGGCCGATCTGCAGCGCTTCGACGTCAAGGCCCACGAACTGCTGCAGCGCACCGCGCCCTGGGGCTACAGCGACCGCTTCACGGCTCTGATGCGCTTCCAGGCCGAACGCGCCCACCGCACCTTCGACAACGCTCTGCAGTGCCTGCCGGCCGCCGATCGTCCAGCGCAGAAGCCGGGGCTGATGATGGCCAACATCTACCGCAGCCTGCTGCGCGACATCGAGGCCCAAGGCTTCCAGGTGTTGCACCAGCGCACGTCGCTGACGCCGCTGCGCAAGCTGTGGATCGCCACCCGGACGCATCTGCTCGGCCGATGAGCTGGTCGTTGGGCCACTTGCAGCCCTGCCCGCTGCGGCTGGGAAGCATGGCGCGGGACGCAGGCGTGACCCAATGAGCCCGCGCCCCGGCCCGCGAAAGGTCGCTGTGGTCGGCGGCGGTTGGGCCGGGCTGGCGGCCGCCGTGCAGGCCACGCGCGCCGGCCATCGCGTCACCGTCTTCGAGATGGCTTGCCAATGGGGCGGACGCGCGCGCAGCATCCAAGGCGGCGACGGCAGCGGTGGCGCACTGGACAACGGGCAGCACATCTTGATCGGCGCCTACACAGCGACCTTGTCCTTGATGCGCAGCGTCGGCGCCGATCCCGACGCATTGCTCTGGCGTCAGCCGCTGGAAATCTGCGACGCGAACGGTCACGGCCTGCGCCTGCCCCGCGGTCCCGCCGTGGCGGCGTTCGTGTGGGCGGTGGCACGCTGCAGCGGCTGGTCGTGGCGCGACCGACTGTCGCTGCTGCGCGCCACGGCCGCCTGGGCCGCGGCCGGTTTTCGCTGCGACCCGCTGTTGACGGTGGATGCGCTCTGCGCGGGTCTGACCCCGGCGGTCCGTCAGCTTCTGATCGATCCGCTGTGTCTGTCGGCACTGAACACGGCCGCGCAGGCGGCCAGCGCCCAGGTGCTGCTGCGCGTGCTGCGCGACGCCCTGTTCGGTGGACGGGGTGCCGCCGACCTGCTGCTGCCGCGACAGGGCCTGGACGCCTTGTGGCCGACGCCGGCCGCCGCCTGGCTGGAGCAAGCCGGGGCGCGACTGCGGATCGGACAGCGGGCGCAGCAGTTGAACCCGACGGGTGCGCAGTGGCAGATCGACGGCGAGGCGTTCGACGCCGTCGTGCTGGCCTGCAGCGCGTCCGAAGCGGGCCGACTGAGCGCGCAGGTCGCGCCCGACTGGTCGGCCAGGTCACTGGCGCTGCGCTACGAGCCGATCGTCACGGTCTACTTGCAGGCTTGCGGAGTGCGCTTGCCGGCAGCCATGGTGGCGCTGCGCGACGGCGACGATGCGCCGGCGCAGTTCGTGTTCGACCACGGGGCCATCGGCGGCCGCTCGGGCTTGCTGGCGTGCGTCGTCAGCGGCGCCGGCGGGTGGGTCGACGCCGGCCTGCAGGAAACCGCCAGCGCGGTGCTGCGCCAGGTGCTGGCGGCGTTTCCCGCCACCACTTGGCGAAGCCCGCCACGGCTGCTGCGGGTAATCGCCGAAAAGCGCGCCACCTTTCGCTGCAGCCCAGGTCTGGCCCGACCAACGCTGCAGGTGGTGGCGCCAAGCCTGGTGGCAGCCGGCGACTACATTGCCGGGCCCTATCCGGCAACGCTGGAGGGCGCCATGCGATCCGGCATCGCAGCGGCGGCGGCGCTGGATTGAGTCGGCCGGTCCAAGGCCGCATTGAAAGGCCATTCCGCGATGCAAAATCGCGCATCGTCACCTCACCCGGCCTGCCCGATGACCCGCAAGGATCACCAGACCCCGACCATCCAGGTGCTGGAGCGCATGTTCGCTGTGCTGGACATGCTGGCGTCGCAGCAAGATCCCGTGCCGCTCAAGGACATCAGCGAGCGCACGGGGTTACATCCATCCACTGCCCATCGCATCCTCAACGACCTGGCCATCGGGCGCTATGTCGAGCGTCCGATGGCCGGGAGCTATCGGCTCGGCATGCGCTTGCTCGAACTCGGCAACCTGGTCAAAGGGCGGCTGGATGTTCGCGACGCTGCCCTCACGCCGATGCGTGAACTGCACAAGCTGACCCACCAGCCCGTCAACCTGTCGATGCGGCAGGGCGACGAGATCGTCTACATCGAGCGGACCTACAGCGAGCGCTCGGGCATGCAGGTGGTTCGGGCGATCGGCGGCCGCGCGCCGCTGCACCTGACTTCCGTCGGGAAGCTGTTCCTGGCGCACGACGACCCGACGCGCGTACGCGCCTACGCCACCCGCACCGGGCTGACCGGCCACACCCGCAACAGCATCACTGACATCGCGCGCTTGGAACGCGAACTGACCGAGGTGCGGAGCGCCGGTTGCGCGCGTGATGACGAAGAACTGGAACTCGGCGTGCGCTGCATGGCCGCCGGCATCTTCGATGACCAGGGCAAGCTGCTGGCGGGCCTGTCGGTGTCGGCTCCCGCCGACCGGCTGGAAGAGGCTTGGATGGAGCGCGTGAAGACCACCGCGCACCAGATTTCCGCGGCGCTGGGCTACCGCGGCTGATCGAGCGGGGCGCCGGCGCCGGGTGCCAGTGCCGCGGTCGACACCCACGTGCGAATGCGCTCGGCATCACCGATGCGCGAATATTTGCCGGCCGAATCGAGCAGCACCATGATCAGCTTGCGCCCAGCCAGCTGGGCCTGCATCACCAGACAGCGGCCCGCTGCCGAGATGTAGCCGGTCTTCTGCAAACCGATCTCCCAGGCCGGGTTGCGCACCAGCAAGTTCGTGGTGTGGAACTGCATCTGCCTGGCGCCCACCGGCACCACCGCTTCGATGGAAGTCGACAGCTCGCGGATGATCGGATGCTTCAACGCGGCGCGCACCAGCCGCGCCAGATCGGTGGCGCTGGACTGGTTGTCGCTGGACAGACCAGTCGGCTCCACATACCGCGTGTGGTTCATGCCCAGTTCGCGTGCCTTGCGGTTCATCGACTCGACGAAGACCTGCAGACCGCCCGGGTAGGTGCGCCCGAGAACGTGGGCGGCACGATTTTCAGAAGCCATCAGGGACAGGTGCAGCATCTCCCCGCGGCTGAGTTGCGTGCCGACGCGCAAACGCGAACCGCTGCCCGCAGTGGAGGTGACGTCATCTTGCGAGACGGTCAGCGTTTCTTCCAGCGGCAGCCCGGCTTCGGTGACGACCAGGGCCGTCATCAGCTTGGTGATCGAGGCGATGGGAAGCACCGCCTGCGAGTTCTTGCTGAACAGGACCTCGTTGGTGTCCTGATCGATCACCAGGGCCACGCTGGATTTCAGATCCAACGCGTCGTCGGTCGCGTTCAGGCCCGTCAGGTGCCCGAAGGACGGTCGCACCGGCACTGCGCGCACCACGGCTCTGTGCTTGCCCACTCGCAGGCCATTGCCGGCCACGCTGACCGCGGCACGGCGTGCCGACTTGGGCACGCTGGCTGCCTTGACCCTGCCATGCAACTGCTTGCCCGGCCGGCTGGCCTTCTTGGCCGTCTCGGATGCTGCGCTGGCGTGGGTCGCAGCATGACAAACCGCTGTTGGGCTCAAACCGGCCACTGCCATCCAGGCCACTGCAGCCAAACCGCTAACGCGACGTCGGATCTTCACCAGCACCTGATCACCCCCGCTTACCTTCACGCCCGACCTTGCACACCCGACCATGCCCAAGTTTAGGGCATCGAAAAAACATGCGCAAGATCAAAAGCTTGCGTGTTTTTCCTCAAGTTCAGCGTCGACGGTGTGACAGGTTGTAGCCAGCCCTGCTGTCAACCCTGAGCGGCCACCCGTTCAGTCTTGCTGTGCAGCTTGTTGAGTGCTGACAGATAGGCCTTGGCGGATGCCACCACGATGTCAGGATCGGATCCCACGCCGTTGACGACCCGCCCGCCGTGTTGCAGGCGAACGGTGACTTCTCCTTGGGATTCTGTACTTCCAGACGTGATGGCATTCACCGAATAAAGCATCAATTCCGCGCCACTCAGCACCTTCGACTCGATGGCCTTGAGGCTGGCGTCGACCGGGCCGTTGCCGTCGCTCTCGGTGTGGTGTTCGATGTTGCCGGCAGCAAAGGCCACCGTGGCGTGCGGCCGCTCGCCGGTCTCCGAGTGTTGCGACAAGGCCAGCAGGCGGTAGTGCTCGACCTCGGCCGTCACGCTCTCGTCGCCGACCAGTGCCAGGATGTCTTCGTCGAAAATGTCGCTCTTGCGATCCGCCAGATCCTTGAAACGCGCAAACGCGGCGTTCACCTCGGCCTCGCTGTCCAGGTCGATGCCGAGCTCCTGCAGGCGTTGCTTGAAGGCGTTGCGGCCCGACAGCTTGCCCAGGACGATCTTGTTGGCCGCCCAGCCGACATCCTCGGCGCGCATGATTTCGTAGGTGTCGCGGGCCTTGAGCACGCCGTCCTGGTGGATGCCGCTGGCATGTGCAAAGGCATTCGCCCCGACCACCGCCTTGTTCGGCTGGACGACGAACCCGGTGGTCTGGCTGACCATGCGCGACGCGGGCACGATCTGGGTGGTGTCGATGCCGAGGTCGAGCTTGAAGTAGTCGCGCCGCGTGCGCACCGCCATCACGACCTCTTCCAACGAGCAGTTGCCGGCTCGTTCACCCAGGCCGTTGATCGTGCACTCGACCTGCCGCGCGCCGCCGATCTTCACGCCAGCCAGCGAGTTGGCCACCGCCATGCCCAGGTCGTTGTGGCAGTGCACGCTCCACACCGCCTTGTCGCTGTTCGGCACGCGCTCGCGCAGTGTGCGGATGAACTCGCCGTACAGCTCGGGCACGGCATAACCGACAGTGTCGGGGATGTTGACGGTGGTGGCGCCCTCGTCGATCACTGACTCGAGCACACGACAGAGAAAGTCGACGTCGGACCGGTAGCCATCCTCGGGCGAGAACTCAATATCGCCGCACAGATTGCGCGCGAATCGCACCGACAGCCGGGCCTGCTCGTGAACCTGTTCGGGAGTCATACGCAGCTTCTTTTCCATGTGCAACGCGGAGGTCGCAATGAAGGTGTGAATGCGGGCCCTGGCTGCGCCCTGCAATGCTTCGGCGGCGCGCGCGATGTCGCGGTCGTTGGCCCGGGCCAGCGAGCACACGGTGGACTCCCTGACCGCGTCGGCAATCGCCTTGACGGCCAAAAAATCGCCGTTGCTGGACGCCGCGAAACCGGCCTCGATGACATCGACGCGAAGCCGCTCGAGTTGGCGGGCGATGCGCAACTTCTCCTCGCGCGTCATCGAAGCGCCGGGCGATTGCTCTCCGTCACGCAAGGTGGTGTCGAAAATGATGAGCTTGTCGGTCATGGTGTTGCCTCTGCGATGGGTAAGAGTGGCGCAAGCAGCCTGTAAGCGGGAACAGAAAGAACAACGGCCCGCTGCTTGCGCTGGCGGGCCGGTGATCGGACGAAAGGAATTCAGACGACAACGATCAGCGCACCCGCAGGACTCCTAGCAGGCTGAGCGCAATCAAGATCTGAAACCGGGACATACGCCGAATGTAGCACGCCGACCTGCGCGTCAGGGATGCATGCCTTTCTCTTCGGGCTCGTCGGTCGAAATGGCGATCACGCTGGTCGGCCTACCCTTCAAGCGCCGCCAACCGTAAACAGCGTAACCCGACAGGCCGTAGACGCAGAACAGTGCGAACAGGACGATGGGCGGATGGAGCGCCACGATGGCAATGCCCAGCGCGATCGCCACGATGACGACAAAGGGGACCGTGCGCCGCCCGCCCACCACCTTGAAGCTGTAGAAAGGCGCGTTGGTGACCATCGACAATCCGGCGTACAGCGTCACCGCGTAGGCCGTCCAGGCCAGCCAATCGATTTTCGTCACGCCGCGAAATCCTGCGTCGTCCATCACCCAGACCAGCCCGATCACCAGCGCCGCCGCAGCCGGGCTGGGAAGCCCCTGGAAGAAGCGCTTGTCGACCAGACCGATGTTGGTGTTGAAGCGCGCCAGGCGCAATGCTGCGCCGGCGATGTACACGAAAGCCGGAATCCACCCCGGCTTGCCCAAGTCCTTGAGCGCCCATTCGTAGACGATCAGCGCGGGTGCGGCGCCGAAGCTGACCATGTCGCACAGGCTGTCCATCTGCTCGCCGAACGCGCTCTGCGAGTTAGTCATTCGCGCGACGCGGCCGTCCAGGCTGTCGAGCACGGCAGCGCAAAAGATCCCGATCGCGGCGACTTCGAAACGGCCGCCCATCGCCATCACGATCGAGTAAAAGCCCGCGAAGAGAGCCGCCAGCGTGATCGCATTGGGCAGCACATAGATGCCCTTGCCGCGTCGGCGTGGCGTCTCGCCAGGCTCCGTCTCGTCGTGGGCTGACGCCGCGCTGTCGTCGATCATGGGCCGCGAGGATACAGCAGCGTGCCTATGAAAAAGGCCGCCCGAAGGCGGTCAGTGCGGGCAGCGGCCTCTCAGTTGCGGCTGCGGTCGACCAGCTTGTTGGCCTTGATCCAGGGCATCATCGCGCGCAGCTTTTCGCCGACGACCTCGATCGAGTGCTCGCTGGTCAAGCGGCGGCGGCTGATCAGCGTCGGCGCGCCGGCGCGGTTTTCGAGGATGAAGCTCTTGGCGTACTCGCCCGTCTGAATGTCGGTCAGGATCTGCTTCATGACCTTCTTGGTCTCGTTGTTGACGACCCGCGGACCCGACACGTACTCGCCGTACTCGGCATTGTTCGAGATCGAGTAGTTCATGTTCGCGATGCCGCCCTCGTAAATCAGATCGACGATCAGCTTGAGTTCGTGCAGGCATTCGAAGTAGGCCATCTCGGGTGCGTAGCCGGCTTCGACCAGCGTCTCGTAGCCGGCCTTGATCAGTTCGACGGTGCCGCCGCAGAGGACGGCCTGCTCGCCGAACAGGTCAGTCTCTGTCTCCTCGCGGAAATTGGTCTCGATCACCCCGGCCTTGCCACCGCCATTGGCCGCCGCATAGCTCAGCGCCAGATCGCGCGCCTTGCCGCTTTTGTCGGCGTGCACGGCGATCAGGTGCGGCACGCCGCCGCCCTGCGTGTAGGTGTTGCGCACGGTGTGGCCCGGTGCCTTGGGTGCAACCATCCAGACGTCGAGGTCGTCGCGCGGCACGACCTGGCCGTAGTGCACGTTGAAGCCGTGGGCAAAGGCCAGCGACGCACCCGGGCGGATGTGCGGTTCGACATCGTTCTTGTAGACCGCAGCGATTTGCTCGTCGGGCAGCAGGATCATGACCACGTCGGCGGTCTTCACCGCGTCGGCGACGTCGGCCACCTTCAGCCCGGCCTTCTCGACCTTGGCCCAGCTGGCTCCGCCGCGGCGCAGGCCCACGGTGACCTTGACGCCGCTGTCGTTGAGATTCTGCGCATGGGCATGGCCCTGCGAGCCGTAGCCGATGATCGTGACGTGCTTGCCCTTGATCAGGCTCAGGTCAGCGTCCTTGTCGTAATAGACCTTCATGGTTCTCTCCAAGGTGGTTCAGGTTGAGATCAAGCGGCCGACGCGGATCCGGCACTACCGGTCCGCCGGTTGCGCCCGGTTGACGGGGAACGCCGCAGGCGCTGTTGGCACTTGGGGGTGGCTGTCAAAGTCGAAGAATCCGCTCGCCGCGGCCGATGCCCGACGAGCCGGTGCGAACGGTCTCGAGGATCGCCGCCCGATCGATGGCAACGAGAAAGGCGTCGAGCTTGCCCGAATCGCCGGTCAGCTCGATGGTGTAGCTCTTCTCGGTGACGTCGATGATGCGGCCGCGAAAGATCTCGGCCATGCGCTTCATCTCTTCGCGCTCCTTGCCGACGGCGCGCACTTTGATGAGCATCAGCTCGCGTTCGGTGAACGCACCTTCGGTCAGGTCGACGACCTTGACGACCTCGATCAGCCGGTTCAAGTGCTTGGTGATCTGCTCGATCACGTCGTCGCTGCCGGTGGTGACGATGGTCATGCGCGACAGCGAGGCATCCTCGGTCGGCGCCACGGTCAGGCTTTCGATGTTGTAGCCGCGGGCGGAAAACAGCGCCACGACGCGCGACAGGGCACCGGCCTCGTTTTCGAGCAGCACGGCAATGATGTGTTTCATGGTCTTCGTTCTGCGCGCTCGTCAGGCCCGGGGCGGTAACCCAAGGCCATTGGCCACGCTGTTGAAGTGAGTGGAATGAGACGCAGCGGTCCGCGGCCGCGACGCCGACCCTTCAGCGCCCTGCCTGGAGCGCGGTCACGCGCCAGGCCGGCGGCGAATTCACGGCGTCACAGGTCCTCGGACCCCAGCAACATCTCGGAGATGCCCTGCCCGGCCTTCACCATCGGCCAGACGTTTTCTGTCGGATCGGTGCGGATGTCGAGGAACACCGTGCGGTCCTTCAGGCGAATCGCTTCCTTCAGCGCGCCTTCGACATCGCCCGGCTTCTCGACCAGCAGGCCGACGTGACCATAGGCCTCGGCCAGCTTGACGAAGTCGGGCAGCGCGTCCATGTAGCTGTGCGAATAGCGGCCGCCGTAGTCGAGCTGCTGCCACTGCCGCACCATGCCCAGGTAACGGTTGTTCAACGAGACGATCTTGACCGGTGTCTTGTACTGCAGGCAGGTCGACAGCTCCTGGATGCACATCTGGATCGAGCCTTCCCCGGTGATGCAGAAGACGTCCGCATCCGGCTTGGCGAGCTTGATGCCCATCGCGTAGGGCAGACCCACCCCCATGGTGCCCAGGCCCCCGGAGTTGATCCAGCGCCGCGGCTGCTCGAAGCGATAGTACTGGGCCGCCCACATCTGGTGCTGACCGACATCGCTGGTGATGTAAGCGTCGCGGTCCTTGGTCAGCTGCCACAACTTGTCGACCACCATTTGCGGTTTGATGACCTCGCTGCTGCCCTTGTAGGACAGGCATTCGCGCTTGCGCCAGTCGTTGACCTGGCTCCACCAGGCAGACAGCGCGCTGGCATCGGGCTTGATCTGAGCCTCGCGGATCTGGGCCATCAGCTCGACGAGCACTTCTTTCACATCGCCGACGATCGGAATGTCGACCTTGACGCGCTTGCTGATGCTCGACGGGTCGATGTCGACATGGATGATCTTGCGTTCGACCGATGCGAAGTGCTTCGGGTTGCCGATCACGCGGTCGTCGAATCGGGCGCCGACAGCCAGCAGGACGTCGCAGTTCTGCATCGTCATGTTGGCTTCGTAGGTGCCGTGCATCCCCAGCATGCCGAGGAACTTGGGGTCGCTGGCGGCGATGGCGCCCAGGCCCATCAGCGTGTTGGTGCACGGAAATCCCAGCATGTCAGCCAGCTGGCGCAGTTCGGCCGATGCATTGCCCAGGATCACCCCGCCCCCGCTGTAAATGTAGGGGCGCTTGGCCGCCAGCAGCAGTTGCACGGCCTTGCGGATCTGCCCGCCGTGCCCCTTCTTGACCGGGTTGTACGAGCGCATTTCCACCGTGTCCGGGTAGTGGAAAGGCGTGGTCTTCAGCGACACATCCTTGGGAACGTCGACGACCACCGGCCCTGGCCGCCCGGTGCGGGCGATGTGGAAGGCCTTTTTCATCGTCAGCGCCAAGTCGCGCACGTCCTTGACGAGGAAGTTGTGCTTGACGATCGGTCGGGTGATGCCGACGGTGTCGCATTCCTGGAAGGCGTCCAGGCCGATTGCCGGCGTCGGCACCTGCCCGGTGATGATGACCATCGGGATCGAATCCATGTAGGCTGTGGCGATGCCTGTCACGGCATTTGTCACTCCGGGACCCGACGTGACCAGTGCAACACCGACTTCGCCTGTGGCTCGCGCGTAACCGTCGGCCGCGTGAACCGCGGCCTGTTCGTGGCGCACCAGCACATGCTCGATGCTGTCCTGCTTGTATAGAGCGTCGTAGATGTAGAGCACGGCGCCGCCCGGGTAGCCCCAGAGGTACTTGACCCCTTCGAGCTGCAGGCAGCGGACCAGGATTTCCGAACCGTTGGGGTCGGCAGGAGGAGAAGAAGAAGGCGGTGCCGATGCGGCACGCTTGACTTCCGCGGCAGACATGTCCATTGAGAACCTTTGTGAATTTCTCTGACGAAAAACCATCGGTGCGCCTCTGTCGCGTCCTCGTGGGACGGCTTTGGCGCCTGCGCGGTCAAAGCATCGCCGCCCAGGTCGGGCGGCCGATATGAGACCAAGAAAAAGCGTTGTGCGAGTGCACATTATGGCACTGCGTCACGGGCTGACCCAGTGCGTCCCGCACTCGCAAGGTGCGATGAGATAATTCTCGGCGCCCACCACGGGCCGCCCGCAGTCGAACTTGCGTTGGCCACCGACAAAGAACTTTCAGACTTCCTCAAGAGCGTCGAAAAGCGCGCCTTCAAGCGCACTGTGTACGCCGTTCGAGGTGACGACGCCGCACTGGACATCGTTCAGGACGCGATGATTCGACTGGCGGAAAAGTACGCCGACCGGCCCGCTGCCGAGTTGCCGCTGTTGTTCCAGCGCATCCTGTCCAACGCCACGATGGACTGGTTCAGGCGCGAGAAGGTCCGCAACGCGGTCATCCAGAACCTGGGAGACTTCGACGGGGGTGACGAGGGCGGTGATTTCGATCTGCTCGAGATGCTGCACACCCTGGACGACACCCTGGGAACCGAGAGCGCGGATGTCACTGTCTCGCGGGCCCAGATCCTGCTCCTGATCGAGAACGCCATCGTCGAATTGCCGGCACGTCAACGCGAGGCCTTTCTGCTGCGTTATTGGGAGGAATTCGACGTGGCCGAGACGGCTGCCGTGATGGGCTGCTCCGAAGGCAGTGTGAAAACACATTGTTCGCGGGCTGTTCAGGCACTGGCGAAGTCGCTGCGTGCGAAAGGAATCCAGTCATGACTTCGAGTCTCCGTCCCCGCCACGAACACGCGCTCCAGGCGCGTCTGGGTGCGCGCATCGCCGGCGCGCTGTCCGAGCGCACTGCGTCCCTCCCCTACGACTTCAGCGAACGTCTTCGGTTTGCGCGCGAGCAGGCTCTCGGGCGCGCCCGCAAGGTTCGCGCCGCCGCGCCGGCAACGGTGCCGGTGGCTGTCTCGGCCCAGGGCGTGCTGTTGCTGGGCGGCGGGGCACCGTGGTGGCAGCGGGCGCTGTCGGTGCTGCCGCTGGTGGTCCTGGTGTCTGGTCTGGTGGCGATCGACCGCTGGACGGTCCGCGAGCAGGTGCTCGCCGCGGCCGACATCGACGCCGTTCTGCTGGCCGACGACCTGCCGCCGCAGGCCTACTCAGATCCTGGCTTCGCCGAATTCCTGCGCTCGCCTTTGCCATGACGGTGACGACCGGACTGCTGCGCACCGGTCTGGCAGCACTGGTTGCTGGCTTGGCCGGGTTGGCGGTGGCCGCGGCGGCCGAGGGCGAGCCGGTCTGGTCGCGGCTGACCAGCGACCAACGTGTGGCGCTCGCACCCTTGCAGCGGGATTGGTCGAGCATCGACCCGCAGCGCAAGCAGAAGTGGCTGGAGGTGGCTGCCCGATTCCCGAAGATGCCGGCCGAGGAACGCGAGCGCGTGCAGACGCGAATGGCCGAGTGGGCGCGGCTGACGCCGTCGGAGCGCGCCAGCGCCCGCCTGCAGTTCCAGGAGGCCCGCGAAATCAGCCCCAAGGAGCGGCAGGACCGGTGGCAGGCCTATCAGGCCTTGCCAGACGATCAGCGCCGTGAGTTGGCGCAGCAGCGCGCCGCCCGTCGCGATACCAAGCCCGCCCCGGCGGTGCCGCTGGTCGATACGCGGTTGCGCTCGCCTGCGCCTTCCTCCTCCGCATCAGCCACCGCATCTGTCGCCGATACGTCAGCGGCCAAAGCCGGTATCGCGACGCGGGCCACTTCGCCGGGCCGTGCCGTGGTCCAGGCCGGACCAGGCGCGACGACGACCACCATCGTGACCCGACCGGCACCTCCGCCACATCACCAGCCCGGCCTGCCGAAGATCGCTGCCACCCCCGGATTCGTCGACCCGGCGACGCTGTTGCCGCGGCGCGGCCCGCAAGGTGCCGCTGCCGTCCGCGAGGCTGCGGCCAGCGAGCCATCTTCGGCACCATGAGGGGTGCCGGTTCGCGCGCGGGCAACCTGCGTGCGCCCGGGCTGCCACGCCGCATGGCGTGCTTCGTGTACGAAGGCGTGCTCCTCTTCGGCGTGCTGATGACTGCCGGACTGGTCTACGCCATCGTCACCCAGCAGCGCCACGCATTGATCGGCAGCAGCGGGCTGCAAGCGCTCTTGTTCGTCGTGCTGGCGGCCTACTTTGTCTGGTTCTGGACCCGTCATGGCCAAACGCTGGCGATGCGCACCTGGCGGTTGCGCCTGGTCACGTCCCGCGGCCAGCCGCTGGAGGGCTGGCGCGCCCTGCTGCGGTATCTGCTGGCTTGGCTGTGGTTCCTTCCGGCGCTGGCAGCGTTGCATTTCAGTGGCCTGAAGGGCGCAGCACCCGCCGCGGCAGCGGTGCTGACCGGGGTCGGCGCCTATGCCGCGCTGACCTGGCTGCGCCCGGATCGCCAGTTTTGGCACGACGCGGTCTGCGGAACCCGATTGGTGAGCAGCGAGCCGGCCCTGAGGTCATGACCCCGCAGGACGCCCCCAATCCGCACAAGGGGCGCACCGGGCTGGACCGGGTCGTCCGCGCGGCGGGCTACTCGGCGCAGGGGCTCGCCGCTGCCTACCGGGGCGAAAGTGCGTTTCGTCAGGAGTTCTGGCTGGCCGTGGTGCTGCTGCCGCTGGCCTTCTGGCTCGGCCGTGGCTGGATCGAGGTCGCGCTGCTGGCAGGCTCGGTGGTGCTGGTGCTGATCGTCGAGCTGCTGAATTCCGCTGTCGAGGCCACCGTCGACCGCGTGGGCTTGGAACTGCATCAACTGGCCAAGATCGCCAAGGACTGCGGCAGCGCCGCCGTGATGCTCGCGCTGCTGCTGTGCGCCGGCGTCTGGGCCGCCGCGCTGTGGGCCCGCTTCGCGGCAGCCTGAGCACGATGAGCCCAGTTCCCTTCACGGTGTGCGTCTACTGCGGCTCGCGGCATGGTGCGTTGCCGGCGTACACCGTGCAGGCCCGCGCCCTGGGGACGGCGATTGGCGAACACGGCTGGAAGCTGGTCTACGGCGGCGGCAAGGTCGGCCTGATGGGCGAGGTGGCCGATGCCACGCTGGCCGCCGGCGGCCAGGTCATCGGCGTCATCCCCGAGGCCCTGCGCCGGCTGGAAGTTGGACACGCTGGACTGACCGAGCTGCACGTCGTGCAGACCATGCACCAGCGCAAACAGATGATGGCCGAGCGGGCTGACGCGTTCATCGCCCTGCCCGGCGGCATCGGCACGCTCGAGGAGTTGTACGAGGTCTGGACCTGGCGGCAACTCGGTTACCACGACCGCCCGATCGGCCTGCTCAACGTCGCTGGCTACTTCGACGCGCTGCTCGCTTTCATGCAGCACTCGGTGGCTGAAGGGTTCGTGTCTGCCCCGCAGAACGAAGCGCTGCTGGTGGGCAGCGACGCTGTTGAATTGCTGCAGCGCGTGGCTGTCGCCGGGCGGTCCGGCCGCCCGGACGAGGACTACTCGCGGATCTAGACCGCCGCAAGGCTGCGGCCCGTTGCGCCTAGACGGCGGCCTCGTCGGTTTCGCCGGTGCGGATGCGCACCACTTGATCCACCGAGGTCACGAAGATCTTGCCGTCCCCGATCTTGCCGGTCTTGGCGGCCTTGACGATGGCCTCGATGCAGCGATCGACCTCCGCATCCTTGACGACCACCTCGACCTTCACCTTGGGAAGGAAGTCGACCACGTACTCGGCGCCGCGGTAGAGCTCGGTGTGCCCTTTCTGTCGCCCGAAGCCCTTGACTTCGGTGACCGTCAATCCGGACACGCCGACGTCGCCCAGCGCCTCGCGAACCTCTTCGAGTTTGAAGGGCTTGATGATCGCGGTGACCTGCTTCATGTCGAACTCCGGCGCAAACTGAATGGCGCAGATTTAAGCACGGAACTTCGACGTGATGGGGTAGCGCCAGTCGCGCCCGAAAGCGCGGTGGGTGATGCGGATGCCCACGGGCGCCTGGCGGCGCTTGTACTCGTTGATCTTGATCAGACGCGTCACGCGTTCGACATCGGCGCGGGCAAAGCCGGCAGCGACGATCTCCTCGATGCCCTGGTCGTCTTCCATGTAGCGCGACAGGATGGCATCCAGCACCTCGTACGGCGGTAGGCTGTCCTGGTCGGTCTGCCCCGGGCGCAGTTCGGCCGACGGCGCCCGCGTGATGATGCGTTCAGGAATGAGCGGGCCCATGCTTCCGTCGGCGCGGCGGGTCGGCTGGCGGTTCTTCCATTCGGCCAGGCGGTAGACCAGCGTCTTGGCGACGTCCTTGATGACGGCGAATCCGCCCGCCATGTCGCCGTACAACGTGCAGTAGCCGGTGGCCATCTCGCTCTTGTTGCCGGTGGTCAGCACGATGGCCCCGAGCTTGTTCGACAAGGCCATCAACAGGGTGCCGCGGATGCGCGCCTGCAGGTTCTCTTCCGTGGTGTCCTCGGCGCGGCCGGCGAACTGCGCTGCCAGGCTGCTGCGAAAAGCGTCGAACATCGGGGCGATGGCAATCTCGTCGTAACGCACGCCCAGGCGCTCAGCCATGTCGCGCGCATCCAGCCAGGAAATCTCGGCGGTGTAGGGCGACGGCATCATCACCGCACGCACCCGGTTCGCGCCCAGCGCATCGACGGCGATCGCCAGCACCAGCGCCGAATCGATGCCGCCCGACAGGCCGATGATGGCCCCCGGGAAGCCGTTCTTGCCCAGGTAATCGCGCACGCCGACCACCAGCGCCTGCCAGGCCTGGGCTTCGCTGTCGGGCACCGCAGCGATCTCGCCGGACGGCGTGCCGTCAGCGGCCAGCGACAGCATCGACAACGATTCCTCGAACGCCGGTGCCCGCGCGCGCACCACGCCGCTGGCGTCGAGCGCAAACGAGGCCCCGTCGAACACCACCTCGTCCTGACCGCCCACCAGATGGGCATACAGCAGCGGCAGGCCAACCGCGCGTGCCCGCTCGCTCATCCGCAACTCGCGCTCGTCGGCCTTGTCGAGGTGGAACGGCGAAGCGTTCAGGACGCACAGCACTTCGGCACCGGCGGCCTTCGCCGCCTGCGCCGGCTCGTCGAACCAGGCGTCCTCGCAGATCAGCACGCCCAAGCGCAGCCCCTGGATCTCGAAGACCAGCGGCCCCTGCCCGGCGTCGCGGCCGGACGCGAAGTAGCGCCGTTCGTCGAACACCTGGTAGTTCGGCAATTCGCGCTTGCAGTAGGTGCCCAGCACACGCCCCCCCGCCAGCACCGAGGCCGCATTGAAGCGCTGCTGCACCGCGTGCGACTTCGACCTAACATCGCCGCGCTCTCCGAATTGATGCGGATGGCCCACCACCAGATGCATGTCCTGCAGACCGGCCAGTTCGTGTGCCAGCCACGCCAACGCGTCGGCGCAGGCGTGCATGAAGGCCGGGCGAAGCAACAGATCTTCGGGTGGATAACCGGTCAGCGCCAGTTCCGGCGCGAGCACCAGACGCGCGCCTTCGGCATGTGCCTGGCGGGTCCAGCGCGCCAGCTGGTGGGCGTTGCCGTCGAGGTCACCGACGGTCGCGTTGATCTGCGCGATTGCCACTTTCACCATACCGGGCCCTGAATGACGCAGGTCGAAGACAGAGGTCATGAGTATCTCATCCGGGTTCACGACGACCCGGGCAGCGTGGACGCTACAGCCTGGGACGACCTGCTCGCGATGCAGGCCGAGCCGACCCCCTTCATGCGCATGGCTTACCTGCAGGCGATGCACGAATCCGCCAGCGCCACTCCTGAGACCGGCTGGGCGCCGCAATTCTTGACGCTCGAATCCGCTGGTCGCCTGCAGGCCGGCGCCGCGCTGTACTTGAAAGGTCACTCCTACGGCGAGTACGTCTTCGACTGGGCGTGGGCCGATGCCTACCGCCGGCACGGGCTGCGCTATTACCCGAAGCTGCTGGGCGCGGTGCCCTTCACACCGGTGCCGGGTACGCGTCTGCTGGCCAGCGATCAGCGCTGGCGCGAGCGCCTGGCCAGCGCCATTGGCAGCTTCGCCCGCGAGGCCAAGCTGTCGTCTGCCCATCTGCTGTTCATCGACGAGGCCGACGAAACCGCGTTGTCTACCGCCGGCTGGATGATCCGCCAGGGCGTGCAATTCCATTGGACGCAGGATGCCGCGGCACCGGTGGCCGACTTCGGCGACCTGCTGGCCCGGATGCAGCGCGACAAGCGCAAGAAGATCCAGCAAGAGCGACGCCGCGTCGCCGACCAAGGCGTGCACTTCACGGTCCACGACGGCGCGCAGATCGACACCGCACTGTGGGACTTTTTCTACCGCTGCTACACCTTGACCTACCAGGCCCACGGCAGCAGCTCGCCGTACCTGACCCGCGAGTTTTTCGCTGCGATGGCGCGCACGATGCCGGCGCACTGGGTGATGTTCGTCGCCCATCGCGGCGCGCCCGACGGCCCGCCGATCGCCGCATCGCTGGTGGCCCACGATCGACAGCGCGGTGCGGCATGGGGCCGCTACTGGGGCTGTGTCGAACAGGTCAGCTGCCTGCACTTCGACGCCTGCTACTACCAGCCACTGGCCTGGTGCATCGCCCAGGGCTACGCGCGGTTCGAGGGCGGCGCCCAGGGCGAACACAAGATGGCCCGTGGCCTGCTGCCGACGCCCACCCGCTCGGCCCATTGGCTGCGGGATCCCCGCTTTGCAACGGCGGTGGCCGACTTCCTGGCCAGCGAGGGCCAGGGCATCGGGCAGTACGTCGACGAATTGCGCGAACGCAATCCGTTCAAGAGTCGGTGATCAGCGGGTGATCAGCGGTTGATCACCCAGTGATCAGCCGGCCGACTTGTCGGCGCCGGACTTGAACGCCGCGATGCCGCTGACGATCTCCTGTCGCGCTGCTTCAGGGCCTTCCCAACCCAGAATCTTGACCCACTTGCCGACCTCGAGATCCTTGTAGTGCTCGAAGAAGTGCTGGATGGTCTTCAGGCGCAGCGGGTTCAGGTCTTCCGGCTTCTGCCAGTGGGTGTAAATCGACAGGATCTTGTCGATCGGCACCGCCAGCAATTTGTTGTCGCCGCCGGCCTCGTCGTCCATCTTCAGCACGCCCAGCGGACGGCAGGCGACGACCACGCCCGGAATCAACGGCACCGGCGTGATCACCAGCACGTCGACCGGGTCGCCATCGTCGGCAAGGGTGTTGGGGATGTAGCCGTAGTTGCACGGATAGTGCATCGACGTGCTCATGAAGCGGTCGACGAAGAGTGCGCCGCTGTCGTGGTCGACCTCGTACTTGATCGGGTCGGCGTTCATCGGGATCTCGATGATCACGTTGAACTCATGCGGCGCCTTGGCACCTGGGGTCACGTTATGTAGGCTCATGAGGACTCTCGGCAAGGGTGGACAGGTTGAGAGGCAGGCTGGATTCTACGGGCCGGCATTGCCTCGAATCGACGCCGCAAGGCCTGATACTGCATCGCAACAGCGCAGGGAAACCCCGCGCCGGCCCGACCCGGGCGATCCCCTAGCATCCACCCGCGTTTGGCGGACCGCCGACCCGCCGGGGCGGGCTGTGCGTCTCGCCGCAACCCCCCTTTTTAGATTGAGCAGGAGATCCGTCGATGAACACCACCACGGCGTTGTACGTGGCCATGGCGTGCGGCTTGGCCGCCGTCGTTTATGGCTTCGTGCAGCGCAGCTGGATCCTCAGCCAGGACGCCGGCAATGCGCGCATGCAGGAAATCTCCGGCGCGATCCAGCAAGGCGCCGCGGCCTACCTCGCGCGGCAGTACCGCACCATCGCCATCGTCGGCGTGATCCTGGCTGCATTGATCCTGGTGTTTCTCGGCCTCAAGACGGCGCTGGGCTTTGTCTTCGGCGCGGTGTTGTCGGGCGCCTGCGGTTTCATCGGCATGAATGTCTCGGTGAAGGCCAACGTGCGTACCGCGCAGGCGGCGACGAAGGGCATCGGCCCGGCGCTGGACGTGGCTTTCAAGGGCGGCGCCATCACCGGCATGCTGGTGGTGGGCCTGGGCTTGCTGGGCGTGGGCGGCTTCTTTCTCTACATCACGGGCGGCACGCAGGTCGACCCAGAAACCCTCAAGCCACTGCTCGGCCTGGCCTTCGGATCGTCGCTGATCTCGATCTTTGCGCGGCTGGGCGGTGGCATCTTCACCAAGGGCGCTGACGTCGGTGCCGACCTGGTGGGCAAGGTCGAGGCCGGCATCCCCGAAGACGACCCGCGCAACCCAGCGGTGATCGCCGACAACGTCGGCGATAACGTCGGCGACTGCGCCGGCATGGCCGCCGACCTGTTCGAGACCTACGCCGTGACGCTGATCGCCGCGATGGCGTTGGGTGCGCTGATGGTCAAGAACGCCGCGGTCGCCGCGGTGATCTACCCGATGGTGCTGGGCGGCGTGTCGATCATCGCTTCGATCATCGGCTGCAGCTTCGTCAAGGCCACGCCGGAGATGCGCAACGTCATGCCGGCGCTGTACAAAGGCCTGATCGTCGCCGGCGTGCTGTCGTTCATCGCCTTCATCGGCGTGACCTACGTCGTGATGCCGGCCGACGCGCTCGGCGCAGGCACGCACATGCGGCTGATTGGATCCTGCCTGGTCGGCCTGGTGCTCACCGCCGCCATGGTCTGGATCACCGAGTTTTACACCGGCACGCAGTACAGCCCCGTGCAGCACATCGCGCAAGCGTCGACCACCGGGCACGGCACCAACATCATCGCCGGCCTGGGCGTGAGCATGAAGAGCACCGCCTACCCGGTGATCTTCATCTGCGTCGCCATCTACGCCGCCTTTGCGCTGGCCGGTCTGTACGGCATCGCGATCGCCGCCACCGCCATGTTGAGCATGGCCGGTATCGTGGTTGCGCTCGACGCCTACGGCCCGATCACCGACAACGCCGGCGGCATCGCCGAGATGGCCGAACTGCCCAGCAGCGTGCGCGACATCACCGACCCGCTGGACGCGGTCGGCAACACCACCAAGGCGGTGACCAAGGGCTACGCCATCGGCTCGGCCGGCCTGGCCGCACTGGTGCTGTTCGCCGACTACACCCACGCGCTGGAAGCACGCGGCATGACGCTGTCGTTCGATCTCAGCGACCACAAGGTCATCGTCGGCCTGTTCATCGGTGGCCTGATCCCGTACCTGTTCGGCGCGATGGCGATGGAAGCCGTCGGCCGCGCCGCCGGTGCGGTGGTGGTGGAGGTGCGCAAGCAGTTCGCCGACGGCCAGATCA
>JANMAP010000234.1:0-8679 GCA_031359905.1 Burkholderiales bacterium
GCTGGGTCGCGGATTCACCGCTACGGCGCGTCGCCTGCGACGAGCCAAGGCGGTGAGACAACCACCCCGGCCAATCGATGTCGGGATCGTGAACAAAGGCGCCTCGTCAGACAGGTGCTGGAGAAAATCATGAGCATGAGCGAACAGCTCGGCTTGCTGGGCCGCAAGGTGGGCATGATGCGCATCTTCACGGACGATGGCGATGCCATCCCCGTGACGGTGCTCGATGTGTCGAACAACCGCGTCACGCAGGTCAAGACCACGGCGACCGACGGCTATGACGCCCTGCAGGTCGCCTTCGGCAAGCGCAAGGCGAGCCGAGTCAACAAGCCCGAAGCCGGACATCTGGCCAAGGCCGGTGTCGAGTCGGGCGAGATCCTCAAGGAATTCCGAGTCACCGCGGACATTGCCGGCCAGTACCAGCCGGGTGCGGTTCTGCCGGTGAGCGTTTTCACCGCCGGGCAGAAGGTCGACGTGCAAGGCACGTCGATCGGCAAGGGCTTCGCCGGCACGATCAAGCGCCACAACTTCAAGTCGCAGCGCGCGTCTCACGGTAACAGCCGTTCG
Organism: Burkholderiales bacterium; assembly: GCA_031359905.1. GTDB lineage: Bacteria > Pseudomonadota > Gammaproteobacteria > Burkholderiales > Burkholderiaceae_C > Rubrivivax. Next base: position 568 of record JANMAP010000234.1, read on the forward strand.
CACAACGTGCCGGGTTCGATTTCGATGGCGCAGGACCCGGGCCGTGTGTTTCCGGGCAAGAAGATGACTGGCCACATGGGCGACGAGACCGTCACCACGCAGAACCTCGATGTCATCCGCGTCGACGAGACACGCCAGCTGTTGCTGGTGCGCGGCGCGGTGCCGGGGTCGAAGAACGGCCATGTGGTCGTGCGCCCGGCGATCAAGGCACGCGCCAGCAAGGGCAGCGCCGAGGCGTCGTCCGTGAAGAAAGGAGCCCAGTGATGCAGCTCGAGCTCCTGAACGATCAAGGCCAGGCAACGTCGAAGGTCGACGCTCCGGACACCGTGTTCGCGCGTGACTACAACGAAGCGCTGGTGCATCAGGTCGTCGTGGCCTTCCAGGCCAATGCACGGCAGGGCACCCGCGCGCAGCTGGATCGCGGCGAAGTCAAGCATTCGACCAAGAAGCCGTTCCGTCAGAAGGGCACCGGCCGCGCGCGCGCCGGCATGACCAGCTCGCCGCTGTGGCGTGGCGGTGGTCGCATCTTCCCGAACCGGCCGGACGAGAACTTCTCGCACAAGGTCAACAAGAAGATGTACCGCGCGGGCATGGCGTCGATCCTGTCGCAGCTGGCTCGCGATGGCCGCTTGGCCGTGGTCGACTCGATCAGCATCGACGCACCGAAGACCAAGCTGCTGGCCGCCAAACTCAAGGCCATGGGCCTGGACTCGGTGCTGGTGATCGCTGACCAGATCGACGACAACCTGGCGCTGGCCTCGCGCAACCTGGCCAACGTTCTGGTCGTCGAGCCGCGTTACGCCGATCCGCTGTCGCTCGTGTTCTACAAGAAGGTGCTGGTCACCAAGGGCGCGATCGAGCAGCTAAAGGAGATGTTCGCATGAGCACGCAGAACCGCTTCAAGTGCGAATTCCCCTTCGGGGGGAGGGCGCGCAGCGCCAAGGGGGCCCTATGAGCCGGATCAATCCCTCCGCCGCCGAACGCAAGTTCGACGAAGGCCGGCTGGCCCAGGTGCTGGTCGCGCCGATCATTTCGGAGAAGGCCACGCGCGTCGGCGAGAAGCACAACCAGGTCCTGTTCAGGGTCCTGCGCGATGCGACCAAGCCCGAGATCAAGGCCGCGGTCGAACTGATGTTCAAGGTCGAGGTGGCGTCGGTGTCCACTGTCAACCAGAAGGGCAAGACCAAGCGATTCGGGCGTTCGATCGGCCGCCGCGACCACGTCAAGAAGGCGTATGTCGCGTTGAAGGCCGGCCAGGAGCTCAACTTCTCCGGGGAGGCCGCGTAAATGGCCGTCATCAAAGTCAAGCCAACCTCGCCTGGCCGCCGTGCCATGACGAAGGTGGTGCACAAGCATCTTCACAAGGGCAAGCCGGAAGCATCGCTGCTCGAGCCGCAGATGCAGAACGCCGGCCGCAACAACAACGGCCACATCACGATGCGCCACAAGGGTGGTGGCCACAAGCACCACTACCGCGTGGTCGACTTCGTTCGCAACAAGGACGGCATTCCGGCGAAGGTCGAGCGCATCGAGTACGACCCGAACCGCACCGCCCACATCGCGCTGCTGTGCTACGCCGATGGCGAGCGTCGTTACATCATCGCCCCGCGCGGCGTGGACACGGGCGCGACACTGCTGTCGGGTGCCGAGGCGCCGATCAAGGCCGGCAATACACTGCCCATCCGCAACATCCCGGTGGGTTCGATCATCCATTGCGTCGAGATGATGCCGGGGAAGGGCGCGCAAATCGCTCGCTCCGCGGGCACCTCGGTGACTCTGATGGCGCGCGAAGGCATCTACGCCCAGGTCCGCCTGCGTTCGGGCGAGGTCCGCAAGATCCACATCGATTGCCGCGCCACCATCGGTGAAGTCAGCAACGAAGAGCACAGCTTGCGCCAGTACGGCAAGGCCGGCGCGATCCGCTGGAAGGGCATCCGCCCGACCGTACGCGGCGTGGCCATGAACCCGGTCGACCACCCGCACGGCGGCGGCGAAGGCCGCACCGGGGAGGGCCAGCCACAGGTGTCGCCGTGGAACACCCTGACCAAGGGCTACCGCACGCGCAGCAACAAGCGCACGCAGACGATGATCGTCTCGCGGAGAAAGAAATGACCACCCCGCAGCGGCCTGCGGCCGCCTCCCCTCAAGGGGCAACGCCGGCGGCCCGGCAGAGCCGGTTCCGCGGCGCTTGCTTGGTAGCTTGTTTCATGCGCGCGCCGTCGCGCCCGGGAAACTGACATGACCCGTTCATTGAAAAAGGGTCCCTTCGTGGACCACCACCTGATGGCCAAGGTCGAGAAGGCCTCTGCCACCAAAGACAAGAAGCCGATCAAGACCTGGTCGCGCCGCAGCACCATCCTGCCCGAGTTCATCGGCCTGACGGTGGCCGTGCACAACGGCAAGCAGCACGTCCCGGTGTACGTGACCGACCAGATGGTCGGCCACAAGCTCGGCGAGTTCGCCCTCACCCGCTTGTTCAAGGGTCACCCCGCGGACAAGAAGGCCAAGAAGTAAGGAGCCGCAGCGATGGAAACCAAAGCAAGTGCGCGCGGCGTACGCCTGTCGGTGGACAAGGGTCGTCTGGTGGCCGACATGATCCGCGGCAAGAAGGTCGATCAGGCGTTGAACATCCTGGCCTTCACGCAGAAGAAGGCCGCCGGCATCGTCAAGAAGGTGGTGGATTCCGCTGTGGCGAACGCCGAACACAACGATGGGGCCGACATCGACGAGCTGAAGATCAAGTCGATCTATGTCGAGCAAGGTGCAGTGCTGAAGCGCTTCTCCGCGCGGGCCAAGGGCCGCGGTGCACGCATCAGCAAGGGCACCTGCCACATCTACGTGACCGTGGGCAACTGAGGAAGAGCATGGGACAGAAGATCCATCCGACCGGATTCCGCCTCTCGGTCACCCGCGCCTGGCAGTCGCGCTGGTTTGCCAATCACAAGAACTTCGCCGGCATGCTGGCCGAAGATCTGGACGTCCGCGACTACCTGAAGACCAAGTTGAAGAACGCTGCGGTCTCGCGCATCCTCATCGAGCGCCCGGCCAAGAATGCCCGCATCACCATCTTCTCGGCGCGCCCGGGTGTGGTGATCGGCAAGAAGGGCGAGGACATCGAGAACCTGAAGGTCGAGCTCGGCCGTCGCCTGGGCGTGCCCGTCGCGGTGAACATCGAGGAGGTTCGCAAGCCCGAAGTCGATGCGCAGTTGATCGCCGACAGCATCACCCAGCAGCTCGAGAAGCGCATCATGTTCCGCCGCGCGATGAAGCGGGCAATGCAGAACGCCATGCGGCTGGGCGCCCTGGGCATCAAGATCATGTCGTCGGGTCGGTTGAACGGCATCGAGATCGCACGTTGCGAGTGGTACCGCGAAGGGCGCGTGCCGCTGCACACCCTGAAGGCCGACATCGACTACGGTTTCAGTGAAGCCAAGACGACTTATGGCGTGATCGGCGTCAAGGTCTGGGTCTACCGCGGTGACCGTCTGGCGAATGGAGAAGCGCCGCAACTGGCCAAGACCGACAACGACAACGACCGTCGCGACCGCCGTGGGCCCCGTCCGGGTGACCGCCCGGGTGCTCCGGGTGGCCGTGGCCGCCCTGGCGGCGGCGGCGACCGCGGACCGCGGGTCGAGGCTGGTGCGCCGGCCGCTGCTGCCCCAACCGCCGACAGCCCGACCGGGCCGAAGGGACCGGCCGTCAAGCGCGTTCGTCGCGCCGTCGCGCCCGGTACACCCGGAGCGGCGGCCACGCCGCCGGCCGGCGAGACCAAAGGAGAATAACGATGCTGCAACCCGCACGTCGCAAGTTCCGCAAGGAACAAAAGGGCCGCAACACCGGTATCGCCACGCGTGGTGCCAACGTGTCGTTCGGCGAGTTCGGCCTCAAGGCCACCGAACGTGGCCGCATCACGGCGCGCCAGATCGAAGCCGCACGGCGTGCCATTTCGCGTCATATCAAGCGCGGCGGCCGGATCTTCATCCGCATCTTTCCAGACAAGCCGATCTCGCAGAAGCCTGCCGAAGTGCGCATGGGCAACGGCAAGGGCAACCCCGAGTACTACGTTGCCGAGATCCAGCCGGGCAAGGTGCTGTACGAGATCAACGGCGTGCCCGAGCAGCTCGCCCGCGAAGCCTTCCTGCTGGCGTCGGCCAAGCTGCCGCTGCGTTGCACCTTCGTCGCACGCCAGGTCGGCGCCTGATCGAAAAGAGCACACCATGAGCAAAGCAAGCGAACTGCGCACCAAGGACGTGGCCGCGCTGGAAAAGGAAGTCTCCGATCTGCTGAAGGCCCACTTCGGCCTGCGCATGCAGCGGGCGACCCAGCAACTGACCAACAACTCGCAGCTGGGCAAGACCCGCCGCGACATCGCTCGTGCCAGGACCATCCTGGCCGAGAAGAAGAGGATCGCGAAATGAGCGAAACCCAGGCCTCTGCACCCGTGGCCGCACCGGCCAAGAACACCCGCACTTTCGTCGGCCGCGTCGTCAGCGACAAGCGCGCCAAGACCGTGACCGTGCTGGTGGAGCGCCGCACCGCGCATGAGCTCTACGGCAAAATCGTTGCCCGCTCGCGCAAGTACCACGCCCATGACGAAAAGGGCGAGTACAAGATGGGCGACATGGTCGAGATCTCCGAAGGCCGGCCGATCAGCAAGACCAAGTCGTGGACGGTCACCCGGCTGATTGAGAAGGCCAAGCTCGTCTGAATCCGGCCGGCGGGGCTGTTGCCCTGCGGCAGTCCCTGCGGGGCCGGACCTGGATCTCCAGTGCCGGCCTTTGTCCTTTTTGAACCAGGAGCGCGTCATGTTGAAAGTCGGCGACAAGTTGCCCGCAGGCAAACTTCAGGAATTCATCGAAGTCGAAGGCGAAGGGTGCTCGCTCGGACCCAACAGCTTCGATATTCAACAGGCGACGGCCGGCAAGACCATCGCCATTTTCGCGTTGCCCGGCGCGTTCACGCCGACCTGCTCGGCCAAGCACGTGCCGGGCTACGTCGATCAAGCCGACGCGCTGAAAGCCGCCGGCGTCGACGAGATCTGGTGCGTGTCGGTCAACGACGCTTTCGTGATGGGCGCTTGGGGGCGTGAACAGAAAACCGGCGGCAAGGTGCGGATGATGGCCGACGGCAGCGCCGAGTTCGCCAAGGCGACCGGCCTGACATTGGACCTGGGCGCGCGCGGCATGGGCCTGCGTTCGCAGCGCTATTCGATGTTGGTCGTCGACGGCGTGGTCAAGGCGCTGAACATCGACGCGCCAGGCAAGTTCGAGGTCAGCGATGCCGCGACCTTGCTGCGACAGGCTCAGGCGCTGCGCGCCTGAGCTCGGTCTCTGACGTCCGCCATTGACGTGCGCCCGGAAATCTCTTGACGAGATTCGATGGCACCGACGATAATCGAAGGCTTCGCCGAAGTGGCGCTCCCTATTTAGGGCCGCGCCTTTCGGATCCACCCACACACGGGCCCAAGACTGACCGTCGACATCTCGCGCCACCGGCGATCGAGATTTCAGCGGGGCAAGTTGGGATGAGAACATGATCCAAATGCAATCGCGGCTCGACGTGGCCGACAACACGGGCGCCAAGTCCGTCATGTGCATCAAGGTGCTCGGCGGCTCCAAACGGCGGTATGCGGGCATCGGTGACGTGATCAAGGTCAGCATCAAAGAAGCCGCGCCGCGTGGGCGCGTCAAGAAGGGCGAGGTCTACAGCGCTGTCGTCGTTCGCACCGCCAAGGGCGTTCGCCGTCAGGACGGATCGCTGATCAAGTTCGATGGCAATGCAGCGGTGCTGCTCAACGCCAAGCTCGAGCCGATCGGCACGCGCATCTTCGGACCGGTGACACGCGAGTTGCGCACCGAGCGCTTCATGAAGATCGTCTCGCTGGCGCCGGAAGTGCTCTGACGCGCTTCGATCAAGGACAGACCATGAACAAACTCCGCAAAGGCGACCAGGTCATCGTGCTGACCGGCCGCGACAAGGGCAAGCGCGGCACCATCGCGCAACGCGTCGACGAAGACCATCTCGTCGTCGAGGGCGTGAACATGGTGAAGAAGCATGTCAAGCCGAACCCGCTGAAGGGAACAACCGGTGGCGTCGTCGACAAGACCATGCCGATCCACCAGTCGAATGTGGCGATCTTCAACGCCGCCACCGGCAAGGCCGACCGCGTCGGCATCAAGATCGACGGCGACAAGAAGACGCGCGTCTTCAAGTCGAGCGGCGCAGAGATCAAGGCCTGAGGGTAGGAAGCAACGCATCATGGCAAAGACCAAAGCCGCAGCAGCCCCGGCCGGCGTTCCCGCCGCGCCAACAGGGCAGGCCCGCCTGCAGGCCATCTACCGCGAAAAGATCGTCCCCGACCTGATGGCCAAGTTCGGCTTCAGTTCGGTGATGCAGGTGCCGCGACTACAGAAGATCACGCTCAACATGGGCGTGAGCGAAGCCGTGTCGGACAAGAAGGTCATGGACCACGCTGTCGGGGACCTGACCAAGATTGCCGGCCAGAAGCCCGTCGTCACGATGAGCAAGAAGCCGATTGCCGGTTTCAAGATCCGCGAAGGCGTGCCTATCGGCTGCATGGTCACCCTGCGCGGCGTGCGGATGTACGAATTCCTCGACCGCTTCGTCACTGTGGCGCTGCCGCGGGTGCGCGACTTCCGCGGCATTTCGGGGCGTTCGTTCGACGGCCGCGGCAACTACAACATCGGCGTCAAAGAGCAGATTATTTTTCCCGAAATCGAGTACGACAAGATCGACGTGATCCGCGGGATGAACATCAGCATCACGACCAGCGCGAAGAACGACGACGAGTGCAAGGCACTTCTCACCGCGTTCAAGTTTCCCTTCAAGAACTGAAGGCAAGGAATCTAGAGATGGCCAAGACGTCCCTGAAGCAGCGCGAAGAAAAGCGCGAAAAGCTGGTCGCGAAATACGCCAAGAAGTACGCCGAGCTCAAGGCTGTCATCGACGACAGCAAGCGCCCGGACGAAGAGCGTTACGCGGCCCGGCTCGAACTGCAGAAGTTCCCGCGCAATGCATACCCAACGCGCTTGCGCAATCGTTGTGCGTTGACCGGTCGCGCCCGCGGCACGTTCCGCATGTTCGGCCTGGGCCGCAACAAGATCCGCGAACTCGCCTTCAAGGGCGACATCCCGGGTCTGGTCAAGGCCAGCTGGTAAGCCGGCCACAGCGAGCAGGAGACTTCCCATGAGCATGAGTGATCCCATCGCCGATATGCTGACGCGCATCCGCAATGCGCAGGCAGTGGACAAGGCGATCGTGACGATGCCGTCGTCCAAGATCAAGGTCGCCATCGCCCAGGTCCTGAAGGACGAGGGCTACATCGACAACTTCGCCATCCGCGGCGAAAGCGGCAAGAACGAGCTCGAGATTTCGCTCAAGTACTACGCGGGCCGTCCGGTGATCGAACGCATCGAGCGCGTTAGCCGTCCTGGCCTGCGCATCTACAAGGGTCGCGACGCGATCCCGCAGGTCATGAATGGCCTGGGTGTGGCCATCGTGACAACGCCGAAGGGCGTGATGACCGACCGCAAGGCACGCCAGACCGGTGTCGGTGGCGAAGTCCTGTGCTACGTGGCCTAAGGGAGCAAACAACATGTCCCGCGTAGGAAAGATGCCCATCGCCGTGCCGCAAGGCGTGGACGTGGCGATCAGCGCCGACCAGATCACCGTCAAGGGCAGCAATAGCAGCCTGAGCCGCCCGCTGCATGGTCTGGTGACGATCAAGAATGACGCCGGCAGGCTCAGCTTCACGCCGGCCAACGACAGCGCCGAGGCCGATGCGATGAGCGGCACCATGCGTGCTCTGATTGCCAACATGGTCGGTGGTGTCAGCAAGGGCTTCGAGAAGCGACTCAGCTTGGTGGGCGTCGGTTTCCGTGCCGCCGCAGCGGGCCAGAAGCTGACCTTGCAAATCGGGTTTTCGCACCCCGTCGTCAAGGACATGCCCGCAGGCATCAAGGTGCTGACGCCCACGCAGACTGAAATCGTCATCTCTGGCGCCGACCGCCAGACCGTCGGTCAGGTCGCCGCCGAAGTGCGCGCCTTCAGGCCGCCCGAGCCCTATAAGGGCAAGGGCATCCGTTACGTCGG
>JANMAP010000256.1:0-4466 GCA_031359905.1 Burkholderiales bacterium
GACACTGATCCAGGTCGTGCGGAGGGTGCCGGCCGCCGAGGTCGAGTCCGCCTACGCCAGCGGCAACTTCGACCTGTCGGGCGAGAGCATGCCCTTCTTCTGGCTGGCCGCGCTGATGCAGGCCGGCCACCGCGGCGAAACGGCAACGCGGCCGCAGACCGTCGTCGTCATCCGCAGCGCGGCGCAGCGCGTGGCGCTGCATGTCGACGAGGTCGTCGGCAACCAGGAAGTGGTGGTCAAGAACGTCGGCCCGCAACTGGCGCGGCTGCCCGGCCTGGTCGGCGTGACGCTGCTGCCGTCGGGCGCCGCGTCCCTGATCTACAACCCGGTGGCGCTGGCCACGCTGTACGCCGACGCCGCGCGCCGGATGATGCGCCAGACCCCCGTCGACGTGGTGGTTGCCGAGGGCGCCAACCCCGAGCCCGCGGCGCCTGCCAAGGCCCCGCTGGTGCTGGTGGTCGACGACTCGCTGACGGTGCGCCGCGTCACCCAGCGCCTGTTGGTGCGCGAGGGCTACCGCGTGACGCTGGCCAAGGACGGCCTGGAAGCGCTGGAGCGCCTGGCCGACGAACGCCCGGTGGTGCTGTTGTCGGACATCGAGATGCCGCGCATGGATGGCTTCGACCTGCTGCGCAACGTGCGTGCCGAGGCCCGCCTGGCCGGGCTGCCGGTGGTCATGATCACCTCGCGCACGGCGCAGAAGCACCGCGACTACGCCACCGCGCTCGGCGCCGATCACTATCTCGGCAAACCGTATTCCGAAGAGACCCTGCTGGGGCTGGTGGCGCAATACGCCCAAGCCGCCGCGGCACTGGCCACGGCCGGCTGAGCGGCGCGTCCACTGGCCCGGGGCGCGGTGTCGCCACCCCGGCGCTCAGGCGCCGCGCTTGACGACGGCGTAGCGCTGCAGCGTCTTCTCGCGCGCCGCGGCGTGATCGACCACCGGGTGCGGGTAGTGCACGCCGAGTTCGACCCCGGCGGCAGCCAGGTCGATCGGCCGGGCCAGCCAGGGCGCGTGGATCAGCTTGTCGGGCAGGCGGGCCAGTTGCGGCAGGTAGCGGCGGATGAACTTGCCGTCGGGGTCGAACTTCTCGCTCTGCGCGACCGGGTTGAAGATGCGGAAATAGGGCTGGGCGTCGCAGCCGCTGCTGGCCGCCCATTGCCAGCCGCCGTTGTTGGCCGCCAGATCGAAGTCGTTGAGGTGCAGCGCGAAATAGTGCTCGCCCCAGCGCCAGTCCAGCCCCAGGTCCTTGGTCAGGAAGCTGGCCACCACCATGCGCAGCCGGTTGTGCATGTAGCCGGTCTGGTTGATCTGCTGCATGGCGGCGTCGATCAGCGGGTAACCGGTGCGCGCTTCGCACCAGGCCGAGAACAGCGCGTCGGCCGCCTTGCCGTGTTCCCAGCGGATGCGGTCGTAGTCACTCTTGAAAGAGCTCGTGACGACCCGCGGGTGGTGGTGCAGCACCTGGTGGTAGAAGTCGCGCCAGATCAGTTCCGACAGCCAGGTGGCAGCCCCGTCGCGGTGCTCGCGGGGTTCGGCGGCCGCGGCACGCGACTGCGCTTCACGCGCCAGCCGCCGGATCGAGACCGTGCCGAAGCGCAGGTGGATGCTGAGGTAGCTCGGGCCCTTGACCGCCGGGAAGTTGCGTGTTTCCTGGTAGGCGCCGATGCGTGGCAGGAAGTCGTCGAGCAGCGCCTGCGCGCCCGCCGGGCCCACGCCACCGCCCGGCAGCCTCAGCTGATGCAGGTTGGTGGCCTCGAAGCCGATCGCCTGCAGCGTGGGCACGCCGGCGGCCACCCCCTGCGCCGGCAGCGGCGCGAGCGCGCGGGCGTGGCGTGCCACCGGGTAGGGCTTGAGGAAGAAGGGATCGACCTTGTTCAGCCAGGCGTTCTTGTACGGCGTGAAGACCGAGAACGGGCCGCCGCCCTGGGTCAGCACCTCGCTGCGCTCGAAGATCACATGGTCCTTGCTGGTGTGCAGCGCGACGCCCGCAGCGGCCAGCACGCCACGCAGGTGGGCGTCGCGCTCCAGCGCCGCGGGCTCGTCGTCGTGGTTGGCATAGACCGCCTGCACCCCCAGCGCTGCGGCCAGCGCCGGAATCTCGTCGTGCGCTTGGCCGTGGCGCACGAGCAGCCCCACGCCGTCGATGCCCTGCGCCACGGCCAGCGCGCGCAGTTCGGCGTCGACGCCGACCAGGCTGTCGCGGATGAATTCGACGCGGCGGTCACGGCGCGGCAGCGGGTCGAGGATCGCGCGGTCGAAGACGAAGGCCACCCAGACCTGGCGCGCCGAGCGCAGTGCGTGGTACAGCGCGGCGTGGTCGTCGGTGCGCAGGTCGCGGCGCAGCCAGACCAGCGCGCGATCGAGAGATTCAGTCATCCCCGGAGTGTGCCGCGCGAATAAAATGCCGGCATGGCCCCCGCGTCGCGCATCGATCTGACCAACCAGTTCCTCATCGCCATGCCCGGCATGGCCGACGACAACTTCGCCGGCACGGTGGTCTACCTGTGCGAACACAGCGAGCGCGGCGCTCTCGGCTTGGTGATCAACAAGCCGATCGACATCAAGCTGAAGAACCTGTTCGAGAAGGTCGACCTGAGCCTGCCGCGCGACGAACTGGCCGAACAGCCGGTGTTCTACGGCGGCCCGGTGCAGACCGAGCGCGGTTTCGTGCTCCACGAAAAGCAGGACAGCGGCGGCGGCCCGTACAACTCGACGATGTCGGTCCCCGGCGGCTTGGAAATGACCACCAGCAAGGACGTGCTCGAAGCCCTGGCCGAAGGCGCCGGCCCCAGGCGCGTGCTGATCACCCTGGGTTGCAGCGGCTGGCAGGCCGGGCAGCTTGAAGACGAGATCGGCCGCAACGGCTGGCTGACCGTCGATGCCGATCCGGCGGTGATTTTCGACACGCCGATCGAGAAGCGCTACGACCGCGCGGTGTCGCTGCTCGGCTTCGACCCGCGCATGCTGTCCTCGGACGCCGGGCATGCTTGAAGAGGTCCCCTCCCGAAGCGCCTGCGGCGCTCCCCCCGAGGGGGGCGACGCAGGTGGACCGGCAGAGCCGGATCCACAGCGTCTGCTGGATTGCGGATCTGGATGCGGCTTCGTGCTCGGATTACCTGGTTGATGGAGATGCCAGGCGGCGCGCGCTCGTACCTGGCCTTCGATTTCGGCACCCGCCGCGTCGGCGTGGCCAGCGGCAACACCGTGCTCGGCGCTGCGCAGCCGTTGCAAACGCTGACGGCTGCGGGCGAACCGCGTTTTGTGGCCATCGCGCGGCTCATCAGCGAGTGGCAGCCCGACGCGCTGGTCGTCGGGGTGCCGTTCCACCCCAACGGCGCGGAGCACGAGAACACCCACCGCGCGCGCCGTTTCGCACGCCAGCTGCATGGCCGCTTCGGACTGCCGGTGCACGAGGTCGACGAACGCTACAGCACCGTCGAAGCCGAAGCCGCCGGGCCCGCCTGTACGGCTGATCGCACCGCTGATCGCACCGCTGCCGGCATCGATGCCGCCGCCGCGGCGGTGATCCTCGACCAGTTCCTGCACAGCCTGCCCGACGACGATGCTGCAGCTTGACGCCGAGCGCCTGTATGCCGACCTGCGCGACGGCGTGCGCCCGCTGCTGCGGACCGATGCGGTGCTGGTCGGCATCTGGTCCGGCGGGGCCTGGCTGGCCGAACGGCTGCAGCGCGACCTGCAGCTGCCCGGCAGCGCCGGGGTGATCTCGAGCATGCTGCACCGCGACGATTTCGGTTCGCGTGGACTCGCCGCGGGCAGCGACGCGACGCAGTTGCCGTTTGCCATCGACGGCCGGCACATCGTGCTGGTCGACGACGTGCTGTACACCGGGCGCACGATCCGCGCGGTGGTCAACGAGCTGTTCGATTTCGGCCGCCCGGCGAGCGTGCAGCTGGCCGTGCTGGTCGACCGCGGCGGCCGCGAACTGCCGGTGGCAGCGGCCTACGCCGCGGCGCGCATCAGCCTGCCGACTCAGCAGCGCCTGTCGCTGGCCCGCGACCCCGCGGGCCTGTTCAGCTTTGCCGTCGAAGAAGACGCCTGATGCTGTCGCGCCGCAACCCGCAGCTCAACAGCCACGGCGAGCTGATCCACCTGCTGTCGATCGAAGGCCTGCCTCCCGCCGTGCTCCAGCACATCCTCGATACAGCGGGCACCTTTTTGAGCGTCAACGACCGCGAGGTGAAGAAGGTGCCGCTGCTGCGGGGAAAAAGCGTTTTCAACCTGTTCTTCGAGAACAGCACGCGCACCCGAACGACCTTCGAGATCGCGGCCAAGCGCCTCAGCGCCGACGTCATCAACCTGGACATCGCGCGCTCCAGCGCGGCCAAGGGCGAGAGCCTGCTCGACACCATCGCGAACCTCTCTGCGATGCACGCCGACATGTTTGTCGTGCGCCACAGCGAGAGCGGCGCACCCTACCTGATCGCCCAGCATTGCGCGCCGC
>JANMAP010000299.1:0-7567 GCA_031359905.1 Burkholderiales bacterium
CAGGAAGTCGACGAGTTCCTTGACCTCTTCCTTGGCCTCGTCGCAGCCGGCGACGTCGGCGAAGGTGGTCGAGTTGTTGGCCTCGTCGAGCATGCGCGCCTTGCTCTTGCCGAAGCTGAAGGCGCCGCCCTTGCCGCCGCCTTGCATCTGGCGCATGAAGTAGATCCAGACGCCGATCAACAGCAGCATCGGCCCCCAGCTGACGAGGATGCTCATCAGGATGGACGGCTCTTCACGAGGCTTCACGTCGAACTTGACGCCGTTGTTGATGAGGTCGCCGACCAGGCCACGGTCGAGATAGGTGGCGGTGCTGCGCAGGCGCTTGTCGTCGCTGGTGACGGCGATGATCTCGGTGCCGCCGCCCGGGCTTTCCTGCAGCGTCACGCCCTTGATGCGCTTGCCGCGCACCTCTTCGAGGAAATCGGAGTAGCCGATCTGACTGCCCTGCGAAACGCCGCGGTCGAACTGCTTGAAGACAGTGAACAGGACGAGAGCGATCACCAGCCAGACGGCGACCTTCGAAAACCATTGATTGTTCACCGCGGCTCCTTCTTCAGTTCAGCGGCTCGGCGGATCGAAAAATATCCACCGGACGCCACGGCATATACGGCCGATTCTATTGCAGTCAAGGTTTTAAACCGCTTTGTCCGACCAGCAGTGTGGCAGGGGCAATGGCGTGCAAGTTCACGATGTCCAGTCGATTTGCAGCCGCTTATCGAGGTTTCAAGCCGATACCGGCGAGAAAGGTTTCCGCCGACTTGTCGCGCGACGCCCTGGGCTTGATCGGCTTGACGACGCGGAAGGTCTGCTTGAAGAGTTTGACCTGCTGGCTGTAGCCGCTGCCGTGGAAGCTCTTGCAGACCAGCGCGCCGTCGGGCCGCAGATGGTGCGTGGCGAAGTCGACGGCCAGTTCCACCAGATGCGAGATGCGCGCGGCATCCGACGATTCGATGCCCGACAGGTTGGGTGCCATGTCCGAGACCACCACGTCGACCGGCCGGCCGGCCAACGCCTCCACGAGTTCGGCAACCACCGCGTCCTCGCGGAAATCGCCCTTCAGGAACATCACGCCCTCGACCGGCTCACAGTCGAGCAGGTCCAGCGCGATGATGGTCCCGTCCAGGGCCCCGGCCGCCGCACCAGCGGGCGCGAAGCGCCGGCGCAGATACTGGCTCCAGGCCCCGGGCGCGGCGCCCAGGTCCACCACCACCTGGCCCGGGCGGAACAGCCGCAGTTCTTCGTCGATCTCCTTGAGCTTGTAGGCCGCGCGGGCTCGGTAGCCCTCCTTCTGGGCCAGCTTGACGTAGGGATCGTTGAGGTGGTCGTTGAGCCAGGCGCGATTGACCTTGCTCTTGCTCTTCTTGACTTTCATGCCGCGTCGATAATACGGGCATGCCCGTTATCCAATTGACCCCCTCGCAGCGCAAGGAACACCGTTCCGCCGCCCACCACCTCGACCCCGTGGTCATGATCGGCGGCGACGGGCTGACGCCGGCCGTCAGCAAGGAAGTCGATGGTGCGCTGAAGGCCCATGGCTTGATCAAGGTGCGCGTCTTTTCCGACGACCGCAGCGCGCGCGAAGCGGTGCTGACGCAACTCTGCGACGAACTCGGCGCCGCGCCAATCCAGCACATCGGCAAGCTGCTGGTGCTGTGGCGTCCGATGCCGGAGAAAGAGAAGGCCGAGCGCGACGACCGCAAGGCCGGGCCGCGCACCGTCAAGATCGTGTCGTTCTCGAAGAGCGGCAACCACCGTGCGACAGTGAAGAAGGTGCAGGTGTTCGGCAACCAGCGCGTCACCGTGGGCGGCCAGATCAAGCGCGTGAAGACGCGCCTGACCAGCGTCAAGAAGAAGGCCGCCGAATAGCGTCCGGGCCGGCCGCTGCGCGCCATGCCAAGGCCAGCACGCACAGCAGCTTGACACCGTAGAACACCGCGCTGGCGGCGTGCAGCTGGCCAAAGGTCCAGGGACCCTGACCGGCGCGCGCCGCGGCCATCTGCGGCTGCAGCCCGAAGTGGCCGGCGACGGTGCAGAACAGGGCCAGACCGGTCAGCATCAGGCCCAGGCTGAACTGCGGACCGGCACCACTGTCTGCCGCCTGCCGCGCCGACAGGCGCTCCAGCCCCAGCAGCAGCACGCCGAGCAGCAGGCTCGCGTAGGCCTCGACGCCCAGCATGCGCCCCGCCACCCGGCCGGCATCGGCCGCGGGCAGCAGCGCAAACGCTGACGGGGTGGCCAGCGCCGCCAGGCACAGCAATCCGCCCGCCCACAGACCCGGCAACAGCCGCTGCAGGCGCAACAGCGCAGGCGCCAACGCCGACGCCGACGCCATCAGGCGTAGCGCACGTCCACGACTTCCCAGTGTTTGACCCCGCCCGGGGCCTGGACTTCGGCGATGTCGCCGGCCTCTTTGCCGATCAATGCGCGGGCGATCGGACTGCTGATGGAAATCAACCCGAGCTTTAGGTCGGCCTCGTCGTCGCCAACGATCTGGTAGGTGACCTTCGCCCCGCTGTCCTCGTCCTGCAAGTCGACCGTGGCGCCGAAGACCACCCGGCCATCGGCGTCGAGGTTGGCCGGATCGATGATCTGCGCCGCGGCCAGCTTGGCTTCCAGCTCGAGGATGCGGCCTTCGATGAAACCCTGCTTGTCCTTGGCCGCGTCGTACTCGGCGTTCTCGGACAAGTCGCCCTGGGCCCGCGCTTCGGCGATCGCCTGGATCACCGCGTGGCGCTCCACCGACTTCAGCCGATGCAGTTCTTCCTTCAGCTTTTCGGCGCCGCGTCGGGTCAGGGGAATGGTGGTCATGGTGGGGCCTGCAGTCTGAAAGTGAAGCCGCCGCAGGGGCCTGTTGTCAGGCGGCCTGCGGCGGCGGTTGAACCGAATGTTAGTGCAGTTCGGTGCGCAACTGTGCATGCATCTCTTGCACCGAGATCACCGTCAGGCCAGCGTCGTGCTTCAGCGCTTCGGTGGCTGCCTCGGCGCCGGCCATCGTCGTGTAGTAGGTGACGCGGTGGGCCAGCGACGCGGTGCGGATGTAGCGCGAATCGGCAATCGCCGTGCGCGTCTCGTCGACGGTGGTGAAGACCAGCTGGATCTCGCCGGCCTTGACCAGGTCGACGATGTGCGGCCGCCCGTCCTTGACCTTGTTGACCACGCGCACCTGCAGGCCCGCGGCGGCGATGGCCGCCGCCGTGCCCTTGGTCGCCACGACCTGGAAGCCGAGGGCGATCAGGTCGGCCGCGACCAGCACGGCGCGGGCCTTGTCGCCGTTCTTCACCGTCAGCACCACCGTGCCCTTGTCGGGCAGCCGCGAACCGGCGCCGAGCTGGCTCTTCAGCATCGCCTCGCCGAAGGTGCGGCCCACCCCCATCACCTCGCCCGTCGAGCGCATCTCGGGGCCGAGGATGGGGTCCACACCCGGGAACTTGTTGAACGGGAAGACCGCTTCCTTGATGCTGAAGTACGGCGGCACGACTTCGCGCGGCGGCAGCCCGTCGGCGCCGCGCTGGTCCTTCAGCTTCTGGCCGGCCATGCAGCGCGCGGCGATCTTGGCCAGCGGCTGGCCGGTGGCCTTGCTGACGAAGGGCACGGTGCGCGACGCGCGCGGGTTGACTTCCAGCACATAGACCACCGCGTCGTCGCCCTCGCCCTGGATGGCGAACTGCGTGTTCATCAGCCCGACGACCTTCAACGCCCGGGCCATCGCCACCGCCTGGCGGCGCATCTCGTTCTGCAGAACCACCGGCAGCGTGTACGGCGGCAGCGAACAGGCCGAGTCGCCGCTGTGGATGCCGGCGGCCTCGACGTGTTCCATGATGCCGCCGATCATCACGCCGTCTTCGCCAGGACTGCCGTCGCTGATGCAGTCGACGTCGACTTCGATCGCGTCGTCGAGGAAGCGGTCGAGCAGCACCGGCGACTTCTCGCTGACCTTGACTGCTTCGCGCATGTAGCGTTCGAGGTCCTTGTCGCCGTGCACGATCTCCATCGCCCGGCCACCGAGCACGTAGCTCGGCCGCACCACCAGCGGGTAGCCGATCTCGTGGGCCAGCGCCAGCGCCTGCTCTTCGGTGCGCGCGGTGCGGTTGGGGGGCTGCTTCAGGCCGAGTTCGTGCAGCAGCTTCTGGAAGCGCTCGCGGTCCTCGGCGATGTCGATCGAATCCGGTGACGTGCCGATGATCGGCACGCCGGCACGTTCCAGGTCCAGCGCCAGCTTCAGCGGCGTCTGGCCGCCGTACTGCACGATCACGCCGGCGGGTTGCTCCTTGTCGACAATCTCCAGCACGTCTTCCAGCGTCACCGGCTCGAAGTACAGACGGTCGCTGGTGTCGTAGTCGGTGGAGACCGTTTCCGGATTGCAGTTGACCATGATGGTCTCGTAGCCGTCCTCGCGCAGCGCCAGCGCGGCATGCACGCAGCAGTAGTCGAACTCGATGCCCTGGCCGATCCGGTTGGGCCCGCCGCCCAGGACCATGATCTTCTTGCGCGTGGTCGGCTCGGCTTCGCATTCGCCGTCGGCGCTCTCGTAGCTCGAATACATGTACGCCGTCTGCGTCGCGAACTCGGCGGCGCAGGTGTCCACGCGCTTGTAGACCGGCCGCACACCCAGCGCATGGCGCAGCGCACGCACGGCGTGCTGGTCGGTCTTCAGAAGGCGCGCCAGGCGACGGTCGGAGAAGCCCTTCTTTTTCAGATGGCGCAGTTCATCGGCCGTCAGGTCGGCCAGCGAGCGCTGCACGACCAGGCCTTCGATGCGCACCAGGTCCTCGATCTGGGCCAGGAACCAGGGGTCGATCGCCGTCTCTTCGAAGACCTCGTCCAGCGTCATCCCGATGCGCAACGCGTCGGCGACGAACAGGATGCGCTCCGGGCCGGCGTTGCCGATCTCGTCGAGGATCTCGTCGCGGTCTTCTTCCTTGCAGCCGGTGCGCTCGCTCAGCCCGTCGATGCCGGTCTCCAGCCCGCGTAGCGCCTTCTGAAAACTTTCCTGGAAGGTGCGGCCCATCGCCATCACCTCGCCGACGCTCTTCATCTGCGTCGTCAAGTGCGGGTCGGCGGCGGGGAATTTTTCGAACGCGAAACGCGGGATCTTGGTCACCACGTAATCGATGCTGGGCTCGAAGCTGGCGGGCGTCGCGCCGCCGGTGATGTCGTTGCGCAGTTCGTCGAGCGTGTAGCCCACCGCCAGCTTGGCCGCCACCTTGGCGATCGGGAAACCTGTGGCCTTGGACGCCAATGCCGACGAGCGCGAGACGCGCGGGTTCATCTCGATGACGATCAGCCTGCCGTTCTGCGGGTTGACCGCGAACTGCACGTTGGAGCCGCCGGTGTCCACCCCGATCTCGCGCAGGATCGCGATGCTCGCGTTGCGCATCAGCTGGTATTCCTTGTCGGTCAGCGTCTGCGCCGGGGCCACCGTGATGCTGTCGCCGGTGTGGATGCCCATCGGGTCGAGGTTCTCGATGCTGCACACGATGATGCAGTTGTCGGCGCGGTCGCGCACGACTTCCATCTCGTACTCTTTCCAGCCGATCAGGCTCTCCTCGATCAGCAGTTCCTTGGTCGGCGACAGGTCCAGCCCGCGCTTGCAGATCTCCTCGAACTCTTCCGGGTTGTAGGCGATGCCGCCCCCCGTTCCGCCCATCGTGAAGCTCGGGCGGATGACCATCGGAAAGCCCGAATGCACGGCCTCGCCGCCGAGTTCGATCTGGATGCGCTTTTGCACCGCCAGCGCTTCGTCCATCGAATGCGCGACGCCGCTCTTGGCCGATGCCAGCCCGATGGACGTCATCGCGTCCTTGAACTTCATCCGGTCTTCGGCCTTCTCGATGGCTGTCTCGTTGGCGCCGATCATCTCCACGCCGTGCTTGGCCAGCACACCGTGACGGTGCAGGTCGAGCGCGCAATTCAGCGCCGTCTGCCCGCCCATCGTCGGCAGGATGGCATCGGGCTGTTCCTTGGCGATGATCTTCTCGACCACCTGCCAGGTGATCGGCTCGATATAGGTCACATCGGCCATCTCCGGGTCGGTCATGATGGTTGCCGGGTTGCTGTTGACCAGCACCACCCGGTAGCCTTCTTCGCGCAGCGCCTTGCAGGCCTGGGCGCCGGAGTAGTCGAATTCGCAGGCCTGGCCGATGACGATGGGCCCGGCGCCGATGATCAGGATGGTCTTCAGGTCGGTGCGCTTGGGCATGTCAGGTCTCCCGCCGGGCCGCCCCAAGGGCGACCTGCGCCCCCGCGGGAGGCCACGAGCGAATGTGCGCTTGGGGGCTCATGAACGATCCTCGATGAGCTTGACGAAGCGGTCGAACAGATAGCCGATGTCGTGCGGGCCAGGGCTTGCCTCGGGATGGCCCTGGAAGCAGAAGGCCGGCTTGTCGGTGCGCGCCAGACCCTGCAGCGTGCCGTCGAACAGGCTGACATGGGTCGGGCGCAGGTTCGCCGGCAGGCTGGTCTCGTCGACGGCAAAACCGTGGTTCTGGCTGGTGATGCTGACGCGGCCGCTGCCCAGGTCCTTCACCGGGTGGTTCGCACCGTGGTGGCCGAACTTCATCTTGAAGGTCTTCGCGCCAGACGCCAGTGCCAGGATCTGGTGGCCCAGGCAGATCCCGAAGGTCGGCGTGCCGGAGGCGATCAGTTCGCGGGTGGCGGCGATCGCATAGTCGCAGGGCTCGGGGTCGCCCGGGCCGTTGCTCAAGAAGATGCCGTCGGGGCGCAGCTTCATCGCCTCGGCCGCCGAGGTCGTCGCTGGCACCACCGTGACCCGGCAGCCGCGGCTGGCCAGCATGCGCAGGATGTTGCGCTTGACGCCGAAGTCGTAGGCCACGACATGACGCTTGGCGTCGCTCAGCCGGCCATCACCACTGCCGAGTTGCCACTCGGTCTCGGTCCATTCATAGGGCGCGGCGGCGCTGACCACCCGCGCCAGATCAAGGCCGGCCATCGACGGCGCGGCACGTGCAGCGGCCACCGCCGCAGCAACGTCCTGCGGGGTGACGGCGTGCCCGGCATCGAAACTGACGATGCAGCCGTTCTGCGCCCCGCCGCTGCGCAGCACGCGGGTCAGGCGCCGCGTGTCGATGTCGGCCAGGGCCACCACCCCTTCGCGCTCCAGGTACTGCGCCAGCGTGGCGGTGGCGCGGAAGTTCGATGCGCGCAGCGGCAGGTCCTTGATGACCAACCCGGCGGCGTGGACCTTGGCGGACTCGACATCGTCGTCGTTGACCCCCGTGTTGCCGATGTGCGGGTAGGTCAGGGTGACGATCTGCCGGCAGTAGCTGGGGTCGGTCAGGATTTCCTGGTAGCCGGTCAGCGCGGTGTTGAACACCACTTCGCCGACCGTGCGGCCGGGCGCGCCGATCGACGTTCCCAGGAACGTGGAGCCATCGGCCAGCGCGAGCAGCGCAGAGGGCAAAACGGACATCAAGGCAGGCGGCAAGACAGCGGTCGACAAGGGCGATAGCTCCGGGATTCGCGCGCCCAGCGCCACCGTTGCGGCCTGGCGGCCGGGGTGGGTCCGAGGGGAAACCGACGACGGAGTTTCGCTTGGGGCGGCTGTTGC
>JANMAP010000355.1:0-6458 GCA_031359905.1 Burkholderiales bacterium
GTCGGCCTCGAATTCAAGGCCGCGCCGCGCGACGGCGGCGCGCGCAGCCTGCTGCGGGTGCAACTCGACGGCGGATCGACGCTGAACCTGCGGCCGCGCGGCGGCGGTGTGGTCGTCAGCTACCGCTCGGAGTTCTAGTTAGCGTCTGTTGCGGGCAAGATGTGTCGGGCCGGTCGGCGAAACGCCAATCGGCGGTCAGAGGTCTTGTCGGAGCCCGGCGGCACGCAACAGTAGCATCCGACCTATGCTGGCCCTGCCGACGTCCCGCGCCCTCTCTTTCACCGTGCTGACGCTGCTGACGGCGCCGCCGACATCGGCCCAAGCACCTGTCGTGCCACCGGCCATGCCGTCCTCCGGCCTGACCCCCGGCCTGACGCTGGACAACCTGCCGCGCCCAGCCGCCCCACCGTTGGAACGCGGCCCCGTCGTGCCGGCCCAGGTGCAGCGCTGGCGCGCCGAAGCCAAAGCGCTCGAGCATGGCGATGGCGCCCTGCCGCGCGACCCGGTGCGTGCGGCCGAGCTGTATTGCCGCGCGTCGCGGCATGGCGACGCCGAAGCGCAGTTCAACCTGGCGTGGATGCTGACCAATTCACGCGGCATTGCGCGCGATGAGGCCACCGCCGCGCACCTGTTCGCCGCGGCCGCTGAACAGGGCGTCGCGCAGGCGCGCAACATCCTCGCGCGCATGGGCGAACCGCTGGGCCCACCGCCGCCCTGCCTGCGCCCGCCGGAAGATGATTTGGCCCTGCTCGCCGCCGCCGCACCCGCATCGACGGCAAGTCCACGTGGCAAGAGCCCGCTGCCCACCGCAGCGCCGCCGCCACCACCGAATGCGCCCGAGCCCATCGTGCGTTTCGTCAACCTGGTGGCGCCCGATTACGGCTTGCAGCCCAGTCTGGTGCTGGCGGTGATGGCCACCGAATCGAATTTCGACGCCTCGGCGGTCTCGCCGAAGAACGCCCAGGGGTTGATGCAGCTGATCCCCGGCACCGCAGCACGCTTCGGCGTGCGCAATGCCATGGACCCGGTGCAGAACATCCGCGGCGGCATGGCCTACCTGCGCTGGCTGCTGGCCACCTACCAGGGCGATGTCAAGCTGGTGGCCGCGGCCTACAACGCCGGTGAACGGGCGGTCGACCGCTACCTCGGCATCCCGCCGTACGCCGAGACGCGCATGTACGTGCGCAAGGTGGTGGCGGCCAACGGCGGTGGCGCGGTCCACCCCTTCGACCCGGCAGTGGCGCCGCCGTCGCAGCTGCTGGCGCAGATCAAGACTCCGGCGCGCCTGCGCTGAAGCGCTCCGGCGCGGCGGCGCACGACAAGGCGCTGGCGGCCTGGAGGATGCACTCCAGACCCGCGCCGCCCGCCGTCACTTCAGCTGCAGGATCCAGCGCGCCAGGGTCAAGGCTTCTTCCTCGGTCACCTGGGCCTGTGGCGGCATCGGCACCCCGCCCCAGACACCTCCACCGCCTTCGCGAACTTTCTTGGCCAGCTTGACGTCGGCATCCTTGTCGGTCGCGTACTTGGCCGCGACGGCCTTGAACGACGGGCCCAGCGTGTTCCTGTCGACCCGGTGACAGGCGAAGCAGTTCTTCGTCTTGTACATCTCATCGATGTCTTCGGCGGCACACGCCGCGCCGCCCGCCAGCAACAACCCGGCGACTGCAAGGACCCGTATCGATTTCATCGTTTGCCCTTTCGCTACAAAGGGCGCGGGGGCCGGCAGGCCCCCGCGCTTCTGGACAGACCCTGCAGGGCGCCGGGGGACTCAGTTGGGCGTCAGGCGGGAGATGGATCCCTCGTCGGTGGCCACGTACAGGTTGCCGTCAGGGCCCTGCACCAGTGAACGGAACCGTGCCGCGGGCATCGGCAGGTTCACCGTCGTGCGGGTGGCCGACAGGCCGTCGGGAGCGATGTCCAGCACGTCGATCCGGTTGCCCACCGGCGTGCCGTGGATGCCGATGCCGGCGAAGCCGATGAGCATGCGCCCGTTCCAGGCCTTCCACTGCGGGCCGCTCAGGAAGGTGCCGCCAAAAATTCCTTGCGACAGGCCGTCGTTGTTCCAGGCCGGCTTCATCGCGTTGGGGTAGGTCTTGGTGTCCGTCATCGGCATGAACGCGGCGCGTTGCTTCGGGTCCATCGCGCCCAGCTGGTTGGGGCTGTAGCCGCAGTAGTTGTCAGGGCAGGCGCCACGGCCGGCCATGTTCGGGCGCGGGTCCCAGCCGGCATTGCCGCCGGGCACCAGTGCCGTCACTTCGTCGCTGTGCCAGGGTCCGTTCTCGGCGGTGTACGGCTGGTTGGTGCCGGGCCGGAATGTGATGCCCTGCGGGTTGCGGTGGCCGTAGGTGTAGACGCGGGGGTCGAAGCCCGCCGGCGCGCCGTTGTTCGGCGCTGCCTTGCCGTCGCGGTCGATGCGCAGTACCTTGCCGCCGATGCGCGTGGGGCTCTGCGGTACCTCGCCGTTGTGCGTGTCGCCCGTCGTCACGTACAGGAAACCGTCGCCGGGGCTGAAGCGGATCCGCCCACCGTTGTGTGCGCCCGGCCCGCCGAATGGATGGTCGCTGGCCTTGGGCTTGTACGGGATGTCGGTGACGATGTCGGTCCGGTCGGACACCGCGGTGCCACCGTCGTTGACCTTCAGACGCATCACGCGGTTCGTTCCCGGTGCCGTCAGGCTCGACGCGGAATAGACGTAAATGAAACGGTTGCTGGCGTAGTTGGGGTCCACGGCCACACCGGACATGCCGGCCTGGCCTTCGCAGAACAGGTCGTTGGCACTCGACGCATAGCCCTTCGAGTCCTTCATGCCGAGCAGCTTGACCACCGTACCGTTCGCCTGCCGCACCGACAGACCGTTGCACTTTTCGGTGAAGAACATCGTGCCGTCGGGCAGAAACGCCATATCCCACGGGCTGTCCAGCTTCGACAGCACGGCCGTGTGCGTCAGCGCCGGTACCGCAGGCTGGGCGACCGCGGTCGTCGCAACGGGGATGGCAGCGCATGCCAGCGCTGCCCAGGCAAGTGTCGTGTGAAGTCGGAAGGTCATCGAATGTCTCCTGCTGCTGGTTTGGACCCCTCGTTTGTTGAAGAGGGTGACCCTGATGGTATGCCCGCAAATTCTGGCGGGTCAAGTGAGTGTCAACGCGGGTTGCCACTTCGGCATCGGCGCCAACGTCTCGCTGTCCGCTCGGCTACCGTATGCGGTCATCGCCACTGCCGAAAGATCACCGCATGAACGACCCGACCCCCTACACACCGCCCGAGGTCTGGACCTGGACGCCGGGCCATGGCGGCAGGTTCGCGAACATCAACAAGCCGACCGCCGGCGCGACCCACGACAAGCCCTTGCCGATCGGCCGCCACCCGCTGCAGCTGTATTCGCTGGCCACGCCGAACGGCGTCAAGGTCACGCTGCTGCTTGAAGAGCTGCTGGCGCTGGGCCACCGCGGGGCGGAATACGACGCCTGGCTGATCCGCATCAGCGACGGCGACCAGTTCGGCAGCGGCTTCGTCGGCGTGAACCCGAACTCGAAGATCCCGGCGCTGATGGACCACAGCGGGCCGACGCCGGTGCGCGTGTTCGAATCCGGCGCGATTCTGCTGTACCTGGCCGAGAAGTTCGGCGCCTTCCTGCCGACGGACACCGCGGCACGCGCCGAGTGCTTGTCGTGGCTGTTCTGGCAGATGGGCAGCGCGCCGTTTCTCGGCGGCGGCTTCGGCCATTTCTATGCCTATGCGCCGACGAAGATCGAATACGCCATCGACCGCTATGCGATGGAGGTCAAGCGCCAGCTCGACGTGCTGGACCGTCGCCTGGCCGACAACGCCTTTTTGGCGGGCGACGAGTACACGATTGCCGACATGGCCATCTGGCCCTGGTACGGCACGCTGGTCAAGGGCCAGCTGTACGAGGCCGGCGAGTTCCTGCAGGTCGAGGACTACCAGCACGTGCTGCGCTGGACCGACGAGATCGCCAAGCGCCCGGCGGTGCAGCGCGGCCGCAAGGTCAACCGCACCTGGGGCGAACCGTCCAGCCAGCTGCACGAACGCCACGACGCCAGCGACTTCGACTCGCGCACCCAGGACAAGCTGTCGCCAGCAGCCTGACGCCGCCGCCATTCAAACCAGGACATCCCCGCCCATGATCACGCTCTACGACTGCGCCACCGCCCCCAGTCCGCGCCGCGCCCGCATCCTGCTCGCCGAAAAAGGCGTGGCCCATGAAACGGTGCAGGTCGACCTGCGCAGCGGTGAACAGCTCGGTGATGCCTACCGACGCATCAACCCGCAGTGCACCGTGCCCGCGCTGCGCACCGAGGAAGGCGACCTGCTGACCGACAACGCGGCGATCACCGCCTATGTGGAAGCGCGCTTCCCGCAGCCGCCGCTGCTCGGCAGCACGCCCCAGGAAAAGGCCGAGATCGCCAGCTGGCAATGGCGCATCGAATTCGAGGGCCTGCTGGCGATCGCCGAGGCCCTGCGCAACAGCAGCCCGGCGATGGCCCGGCGCGCGCTGCCGGGGCCGGTGGACTACGCGCAGATTCCCGAACTGGCGCAGCGCGGCCTGGCGCGCACGCAGCAGTTCTTCGCCATGCTGGACGAGCGGCTGGCCGGCCGCGATTTCATCGCCACCGATCACTTCAGCATCGCCGACATCACTGCCGTGGTGGCCGTCGACTTCGCACGCGTGATCAAGGTCAGGCCCGGTGAACAGCATCCCAACCTGCAGCGCTGGCGCGCGGCGATGGCGCTGCGGCCGGCGATGGCGCTGTAGCCGCCAGGCATCGTCAGAACTTCGGCGCCGCGACGCTGTCGTTGTCGCGCGGCTCGCAGCGCATCTTCATCCGGCCGACCGAGGCACCGGCGCCGTCGCGCATGTCGCCTTCCAGCACGGCCGACTGCCGGTCGACCGAGATGCGGATGGCGTGGAGCTTCTTCAGGTCGGGGTTCCACGCGAACAGCGCGCCGCGCAGCCAGTCGACGTACAGCACGCTGCCGCGCAGCGGCGCGTTGAAGACCATCGTGTAGAACTGCGGCGTGATGTCCAGGCGCATCTTCTCGCCGGTCGGCAGGATGTCCGAGCTCTGGATCATCGCCAGCTGGCTGTTGCGGCGCAGCGCCAGGTCGACATGCGCGTTCAGTGTCTTGCCCTGCGCGCGCACCTGCCCCTTGCACATCAGGTAGACGCCGAACTCCTGCGCCGCCACGGGCAGCGCGGACAGCGCCGCCCCGACCAGCAAGCCGCCGCGGGCGAGTCCGCCCCGGCGCCTCACTTCTTGGCCCTGTCGACGGCCTTCGATGCCTCGGTGCTGCCCCCCGACACACCGAGCATGCCGCCCTGGCCGAGCCCGCCCTTGACGCTCTGCGCCTTGTACTGGCGCAGCGCGACGACCATCTTGTTGTAGGCATCGACGAAAGCCGAACTGACCAGCTTGCCCTCGTCGGTGCGCGAATAGGCGCTGCCGCCCACGGCGCCACCCGACCCGATGCCGATGCCGCCGAAGCTGAAGTTCGTGTTCTTCGAATAGCCCTCGGCCGCCGCCAGCCTGACGGTGCTGCGGATATCGACCAGCGTCAGCACGGTGCCGACCTCGCTGGATTTCATCTGGGCACTGCCGGCCACCACACCCAGCGCGCCCGGCAGCAGGCGCGACAGGCCGCCGACGCTGCCGCCTTCGTTGCCGCGGTTGTTCATCACGATCTCGGGCTTGAGCAGGTAGTCGGCGACGACCTGCTGGCCCTTGCCGCGGGTGTCGCTCTCGCGCGCTTCGTCGCCGCGCGAGCGTGCCGTTTCGGCGGCGATGCCGCGTTCTCCGGTGCCGCGCTCGACGACCACGAAGCAGTTCGATTGCAGGATCAGCAGGCTCAGCAGCGGCGCCGTCGAGCCCAGGCGCTGGCCGTAGTAGCGGTACCAGTTCGATCCGGTGTCTTCTTCGATGCGCAGCACCCCCAGCGTCTTGTCGCAGCGTTCGAGGTGGTCGCCGGCGCCGCTGGCAGTGCCGCCTGCCGCCGCGCCGGTGGTGGGCGATGCGCTGCCGCCGCCAACGGTCGGCGCCGTGGCCAGGCAGCCCGCAAGTGCCAGCGTGGTGGTTGTCACCAGCAGGCCCCGTGCGAGCGAGTGGGTCGCCGCCGGGCGGCGCCTGGCAGCGTCGCGGGCGGTCCAGCGGCCCTGCGGTGGGTCGATGCAACGGTCGCGTGGACCGGGGAACGGGATCTTCATCGTGCTCTCTCCTTCACGGGCTGGGGTCCGAAGGGCCCCATGTCAGTGACTGTCGAGAGCAGGCGTTACCGAAGCGTTACCTGCGGGAGACCACCGCGATGCGGTCGCAGTGACCGCGCCGACGCGGCGCTGACCGCATGGTGGTCGGCATCGCGATAGCGCATGCCGCCGCGATGGTGCTCGGCCCAGTGCTGCCGCCGCAGTGCCCGGTGGCCGGCAGCATGAACAGGCGGTGGTA
>JANMAP010000369.1:0-7283 GCA_031359905.1 Burkholderiales bacterium
CGAAGTTCTCGTTGAAGGCGTAGACCAGCCCGAACGTCATTTCGCCATGGTGGTACGGCCGGTGGATCTGATCGCGGTGCATGTACTGCAGCGTGTCGTGCATCCAGCCCATGTTCCACTTGAAGTGGAAGCCCAGTCCGCCGGCGTAGGTCGGGCGGCTGACGGCGGGGAAGGCCGTGCTTTCCTCGGCCAGCGTGATGGCCTGCGGGCGTTCGATGCCGATGACTTCGTTGGCGCGCTTGATGAAGGCGATGGCTTCGAGGTTTTCGCGCCCGCCGTGCACGTTCGGGATCCATTCGCCGGGCTGGCGGCTGTAGTCGCGGTACAGCATCGAGGCCACGGCGTCGACGCGCAGGCCGTCGACGTCGAAGCGCTCGAGCCAGTACAGCGCGCTGCCGACGAGGAAGTTGCGCACCTCGGTGCGGCCGAAGTTGTAGATCAGCGTGTTCCAGTCGGTGTGGAAGCCCTCGCGCCGATCGGCGTATTCGTACAGGTGCGTGCCATCGAACTCGGCCAGGCCGTGCGCGTCGGTCGGGAAGTGCGCCGGCACCCAGTCCAGCAGCACGCCCAGGCCGGCGGCGTGGGCGCGGGCTACGAAGCGGCGAAAGCCGGCCGCGCCGCCGCCGTGGGCGGCGTCGTCGGGCGTCGTGAAGCGGGCGGTCGGCGCGTACAGGCCCAAAGTCTGGTAGCCCCACGAGCCGTCGAACGGGTATTCGCTGACCGGCATCAGTTCGAGGTGCGTGAAGCCCAGGTCGGCGGCGTAGGGCACCAGTTCGGCGGCCAGCTCGTCCCAGTTCAGCCAGCGCATGCCGTGCTCGGGCTTGCGCCGCCAACTGGACAGGTGCACTTCGTAGATGCTGATCGGTGCGGTCAGCGCATTGGCCGCCTGGCGCGCGGGCGAGTGCGCCACCACCGGCGGCATCGGCGCCACCACGCTGGCCGTGGCCGGGCGCAACTCGGCCTGGCGGGCCAGCGGGTCGGCCTTCTGTGGCAGCAGGCGGCCGCGCGCGTCGAGCAACTCGAACTTGTAGCGCGCGCCGGCCAGCACGCCGGGCAGGAAGATTTCCCAGACCCCGCATTCGCGGCGCAGGCGCATCGGGTGGCGGCGGCCGTCCCAGGCATTGAAGTCGCCGACCACGCTGACCCGCAAGGCGTTCGGCGCCCAGACCGCGAAGCTGGTGCCGTCGACGCCGTCCATCGCCCGCGGTATCGCGCCGAGGATCTCGTAGGGCCGCAAGTGCGAGCCTTCGGCCAGCAGCCAGGCGTCCATCTCGCCGAGCACGGCGCCGAAGCGGTAAGGGTCGTCGATGGTCGCTTCGCTGCCGTCGGCCCAGCGCACCTGCAGTCGGTAGGCACCGTTGACCGGCGAAGGGCCCTCGAACAGGCCATCCTCGTGGCGAATGCCCAGCGCGGCTGGCGCGGCCGCCGACGAGTCGCTGGCCAGCAGCCACACCCCGGTGGCACCGGGAAGGAAGGCGCGCACCCAAGTCTTGCCGCTGACGTCGGCGTGCGGACCGAGAACGGAGAAGGGGTTGGGGTGACGCCCCTGGCGCAGCCAATCGGCGTCTTGCAGGCTCAGCATCGTGGACCGATTCTCGCTGGCGACGTGCGTCAGGCGAGCTCCAAGCTTCCCGCCACGGAACCGGCTCTGCCGGGCCGCCGGCGGACGGCCCGCGGCGAGGACGCCGCGGGCGCTCGCAGGCGGTCAACAGTCCGCAGGGACTGTTGACCGTCCGGCTCGCCCCCCCCGGGGGGTCGCGAGCGCGAGCGAGCTCGGGGGCTCATGGTTTGGGCTCGATGCCCCAGACCTGGCGGGCGTATTCGGCGATCGTGCGGTCGGCCGAGAAGAAGCCCATCCCGGCGACGTTGGCGATGGCCTTGACGGCCCAGGCCTCGCGCTCGCGGTACAGCGCGTCGACCCGCGCCTGCGCGGCCAGGTAGCTGTCGAAGTCCGCCAGCAGCAGATAGTGGTCGCCACCCCACAGCAGCGAATCGACCAGCGCCCGGTAGCGGCCCGGCTCGTCGTGCGAGAAGGCGCCACCGCCCACCGCATCCAGCACGGCCTTCAGCCGCGGGTTGCTTTCGTAGATGCGCAGTGGCCGGTAGCCGGCGGCGCGCCGGGCCGCGACCTCGGCCGTGCTGAGGCCGAAGATGAAGATGTTGTCGGCGCCGACCTGCTGGCGGATCTCGATGTTCGCGCCGTCGTCGGTGCCGATGGTCAGCGCACCGTTCAACGCCAGCTTCATGTTGCCGGTGCCGGATGCTTCGGTGCCGGCGGTGGAGATCTGTTCCGACAGGTCGGCCCCGGGCATGATCAATTCGGCCACCGACACCCCGTAGTTCGGAACGAACACCACCTTCAGCTTGCCGGCGATGCGCGGGTCGTTGTTGATGACCTGGCCGACGTCGTGGATCAGGCGGATGACGTTCTTCGCCGCGGTGTAGCTGCTGGCGGCCTTGCCGGCAAAGATCACCGTCCGCGGCACCCAGGGCGCACCGGGATCGGCGAGCAGCGCCTGATAGCGCGCGACGACCTGCAGCAGGTTGAGCAGCTGGCGCTTGTATTCGTGGATGCGCTTGACCTGCACGTCGAACAGGCTGGACGGGTCGATCACCGCGCCGGTGCTGGCCTGGATGTCGTTCGCCAGCCGCACCTTGTTGGCGTGTTTGGCGGCCAGGAAGGCCTGGCGGAAGTCGGCGCGGTCGGCCAGCGGGCGCAGCGCCTGAAGCTGGCCGAGGTCGAGCCGCCAGCCGCTGCCGATGCTGCGGTCGATCAGCGCCGCCAGGCCCGGGTTGGCCTGCGCCAGCCAGCGCCGCGGCGTGACGCCGTTGGTCAGGTTGATAAAGCGATCCGGCCAGATCGCTGCGAAGTCGCTGAAGATGGTCTGCACCAGCAGGTCGGAATGCAGTGCCGAGACGCCGTTGACCTTGTGGCTGCCGACGATCGACAGGTGGGCCATGCGCACCCGCCGTTCGCCGTGTTCGTCGATCAACGACAGCCGGCTGAGGAAGTCGTTGTCGCCGGGACGGTAGCGTGCGGCATCGGTCAGGAATTCGTGGTTGATGCGGAAGATGATGTCCAGGTGCCGCGGCAGCACCTGCTGCATCAGCGCCACGGGCCAAGTTTCCAGCGCCTCGGGCATCAGCGTGTGGTTGGTGTAGCTGAAGACCTTGCAGGTCCGCGCCCAGGCCGCGGCCCACGGCATGGCATGTTCGTCGACCAGCAGCCGCATCAGTTCGGCCACGCCGATCGCCGGGTGGGTGTCGTTGAGGTGGATGGCCACCTTGTCCGACAGGTTGGCCAGGCTGCCGTGCTCGGCCAGGTGGCGGGCCAGGACGTCCTGGATCGACGCGCTGGTGAAAAAGTATTCCTGGCGCAGGCGCAGTTCGCGGCCGGCCGGCGTGCTGTCGTTGGGGTACAGCACCCAGGAGATGTTCTCGAACTGGTTCTTGAATTCGGCGGCGCGGGCGTAGTCGCCGCTGTTGAAGGCATGCAGGTCGATGTGCGCTGGCGCCGCGGCCCGCCACAGCCGCAGCGTGCTGACGCGTTGCGTGCCATGGCCCGGGATCACCATGTCGTAGGCCTTGGCGTTGACCTCGGCGGCCGGCAGCCAGCGCGGCGGCTGGCCGGGCAGGGTGGCCGGTTCGACCCAGCCCCCGAAACGCACCGGATAGGACACGCCGGGGCGCGGGAATTCCCAGGGCGTGCCGTCTTCGAGCCACGGATCGGGATGCTCGATCTGACGCCCGCCCTGGATGCTCTGCGCGAACATGCCGAACTCGTAGCGGATGCCGTAGCCGAAGGAGGGCAGTTCCTGGGTCGCCATGGCATCCAGGAAACACGCGGCCAGCCGGCCGAGGCCACCGTTGCCGAGCGCGGCGTCGGCTTCGCTGGCGGCGACGTCTTCCAGCCGCATGGCGTGGCTGCGCGACGCGGCGGCCATCGCGCCTTGCAGTTCCAGCGCGGCCAGCGCATTGCCCAAAGTGCGGCCGATCAGGAATTCCATCGACAGGTAATTGACCCGCCGGGCCTTGGCGGCGCGGTCGGCGCTGTCGCTGGCCACCCAACGTTGGGACAACTGCTCTCGTGCGACCTGGGCCACGGCGTGCATGATGTCCGTCGGGGTGGCGTCCGCCGGCGCGGTGCCCACCGTGGCCAGCAGATGGCGGTCGACCGCCGAAGCGGCCGCAGCGGACTGAGAAACGTCAGGCGTCATGTGGGCGGGTGGGGCGGCGGGGATGCGGGGCTGGAACGGGCTTGCAAGATCAAGGCCTTGGTGCGCGACCGATGGCGTCGACGACAAACTCGGTTTCGGTCTCGGACTCGATCAGACAAGAATTTAATATACCGAACATTGATCTAAAGCGGATAGCTCAAGTTGTTTAGAGGAATGGATCGATCCGCTCAGACCGTCGAGTCGCTCTCAGCCGCTGCGCTGGCTGGCTGTCACGTTGTTGCTGCACCCCCAACGATGCCCCGGAGACCCACATGAAGCCGATCGATGTGGCGCAGAGTCTGGACCTGCCGCGCCGGGCCGTCGCCCTGGTCCTGGCCGGCGGCCGGGGCAGCCGGTTGCGCAATTTGACCGACACGCGGGCCAAGCCGGCGGTGTACTTCGGCGGCAAGTTCCGCATCGTCGACTTCGCGTTGTCGAACTGCATGAATTCGGGCGTCCGCCGCATCGGCGTGATCACCCAGTACAAGAGCCACAGCCTGCTGCGCCATCTGCAGCGCGGTTGGGCCTTCTTGAAGACCGAGATGAACGAGTTCGTCGATCTGCTGCCGGCGCAGCAGCGCGTCGACGAGGAAAGCTGGTACCGCGGCACCGCCGACGCGGTCTACCAGAACCAGGACATCCTGGCCGCCTACCGCGCCGACTACGTGGTGGTGCTGGCCGGTGACCACATCTACAAGCAGAACTACGCGCTGATGCTGGCCGACCACGTGGCCCAGGGGCGCGAATGCACTGTCGGTTGCATCGAGGTGGCGCAGGAGGATGCCAAGGCCTTCGGCGTGATGGCCGTCGACGAGAACCGGGGCATCGTCGACTTCGTCGAAAAGCCGGCGGATCCACCATGCATCCCCGGCAAACCCGGCCGCTCGCTGGCCAGCATGGGCATCTACGTCTTCAATGCCCGCTACCTGTACCGCGAGCTCGAGCGCGACATGAGCGACCCGCACTCGAGCCACGACTTCGGCAAGGACATCATCCCGCGGCTGGTCAAGGCCGGCGTGGCCATTGCGCACCCCTTCGAGCTGAGCTGCGTCGGCGGCCGCCCGGGCCTGCCGCCGTACTGGCGCGACGTCGGCACGATCGACGCCTACTGGGACGCCAACATCGACCTGACGGCGACCGAGCCGCTGCTGAACCTGTACGACACCAACTGGCCGATCTGGACCTACCAGCAGCAGCTGCCGCCGGCCAAGTTCGTGCACAACGCCGACGACCGGCGCGGCATGGCCATCGAATCGCTGGTCTCGGGCGGCTGCATCGTTTCCGGGTCGGTGTTTCGCTCGGTGCTGTTTTCGCTGGTCCGCGTTCACTCGTATGCGTCGGTCAACTGGAGCGTGATCCTGCCCGGGGTGCAGATCGGTCGCGGGGCGAAGCTGACGCGCGCGATCGTCGACCGCGACTGCGTGATCCCCGATGGACTGGTGATCGGCGACGATGCCCAAGCCGACGCGGCGCGCTTTCACCGCACCGACAACGGCATCACGCTGGTGACGCGGGACATGCTGCGCAGGCTCGAGCAGCCGCAGGGCACGACCGACTGAAAGCCGACGAAGAGCGCATCGATGCGGGTGTTGCACGTCGCGGCGGAGGTCTATCCGCTGGTCAAGACCGGCGGCCTGGCCGACGTGGTCGCCGCGCTGCCGGCGGCCCTGGCCGAACAAGGCGTCGACGTGCGCCTGCTGCTGCCGGGGCTGCCCCCGGTGTTGGAGGCCGTGCAGGGCGCGCGCACGGTCATCGAGATCGGCAGCTGTTTCGGCGCGCTTCGCGTGCGCCTGCTGTTGGCGCGCATGCCGGGGACCCACCTGCCGGTCTACGTCATCGACGCGCCGTACCTGTACCGGCGCGACGGCAGCCCGTACCAGGACCGGCAGGGCGAGGAATGGCCTGACAACCTGCAGCGCTTCGCCCTGCTTGGCTGGGTGGCCGCGCACCTGGCGGCCGGTGATGCCGATCTGGACTGGGCACCCGATGTCGTGCACGCCCACGACTGGCACGCGGCGATGGCCTGCGCGTACATGGCCGATCACGCACCGACCGCCGCCGGCAGCGTCTTCACGGTGCACAACCTGGCGTTCCAGGGGCTGTTCCCGATGCACGACTGGCCGCTGCTCGGCCTGGCGTCGCGCTTGATGTCGCCATCCGGGCTGGAATACCACGGACAGTTGAGCTTCATGAAGGCCGGGCTGAAGTTTGCCGACCAGGTCACCACCGTCAGCCCGACCTACGCGCGCGAGATCGCCACCCACGAATTCGGCTGCGGGTTGGACGGGGTCATCCGCGGCCGCCAGCGTCCGGTGACCGGCGTGCTCAACGGCATCGACGACCAGATCTGGAACCCGGCCACCGACACCGCGATTGCCGAGCGCTATGACCTGGAGCGGCGGTCCGGCAAGCTGACCTGCCGGCGCGCGTTGCAGGCCGAACTGGGGCTGGATGTCGACGACCAGGCGTTGCTGGTCACCATCGTCAGCCGGTTGACGTCACAAAAAGGGCTGGATCTGGTGCTTGCTGCGTTGCCGGCACTGGTGGCCGATGGTGTTCAGCTGGCCGTGCAGGGCACTGGCGACGCGGTCCTCGAAGCCGCCTTGCGCATCGCCCAGCAGGCCCATCCGGGCCGCGTCCACGCGCACATCGGCTACGACGAGGCGCGCGCGCACCGCCTCGTTGCCGGGGCTGACGTCATCGCCGTGCCGTCACGCTTCGAGCCCTGCGGGTTGACCCAGATGTACGGCCTGCGCTACGGCACCTTGCCCTTGGTGCGTCGGGTGGGCGGGTTGGCCGACACCATCGTCGACAGCAACCCGCTGACCCTGGCCGACGGCAGTGCGAGCGGGTTCGTCTTCGATGCGCCCACCGCGCTGGCGTTCGAACGCTGCGTGCACCGCGCCAAGGAACTGCGCAGCAACGCGCTGGCCTGGGCGCAGGTGCAGGCCCGCGGCATGGGATCCGCACTGTCCTGGGCCGGCCCGGCGCAGGAGTATCTGGCGCTGTACACGCAGGTCTGCGGGCTGCGAGCTCTGGGTCGAGGTGGCTGACCGGACCGTGGGC
>JANMAP010000402.1:0-26631 GCA_031359905.1 Burkholderiales bacterium
TTGGGGTGCGCCACGGCCTGCGCCGGGGTGATGCTGGCGAAGGTCGCGGGGTCACGCTGGCGGAACGGCCCACCGCTGGCGGTCAGCACGATGTGGTCGATGCGCCGGGCCCAGGTCGAACGGTCTTCCGGCAGACACTGGAAGATCGCCGAGTGTTCGCTGTCGATCGGCAGCAGCGTCGCGCCGCCGTCGGCCACGGCCTGCATGAACAGGCCGGCACCGACGACCAGCGCTTCCTTGTTGGCCAGCAGCAGCCGCTTGCCGGCGCGCGCGGCGGCCATGCACGGCGGCAGCCCGGCGGCGCCGACGATCGCCGCCATCACGCTGTCGACCTCCGGCAGCGATGCCAGTTCGCACAGCGCCTGCGCGCCGCTGCGCACCTCGGTGGGCAAGCCCAGGCCGGCGATGGCGGCGCGCACCTCGGCGGCGCGTTCGTCGGTCGGCAGGACCACGATGCGTGGGCCGTAGCGGCGGATCTGCTGCAGCAGCACGTCGGTGCGCCGGAAGGCACTCAGGCCGAAGACCTCGAAACGCTCAGGATGTCGCGACACCACGTCGAGCGTGCTGCTGCCGACCGACCCCGTCGAGCCGAGGATGACGAGCCGTTGCCGGCGATCGCTCACGACGCGCCCAGCGAGGTCAGCGCCAGCGCCACGGGCATCACCGGAAACAGCGCGTCCAGGCGGTCCAGCACGCCGCCATGGCCGGGCAACAACTGGCTGCTGTCCTTGGCGCCGGCCGCGCGCTTGACCAGCGACTCGATCAGATCGCCCGCCACGCTCAAGCCGACGAGCGCAGTGATTGCAACTGCGGCGCCCAGCCAGCCCAGATGCTGCACCAGTTGCGTGTACATGCTCGCGCTGTCGAAGCGGAAACGGCTGTCGAGTTGCGTCCACAAGACCGCCAGCAGCAGGACACCGAGCAGCCCCGACCAGACGCCTTCCCAGCTCTTGCCCGGGCTGATCGACGGCGCCAGCTTGTGCCGCCCGAATGCCCGGCCGCCGAAATACGCAGCCACGTCGGCCATCCACACCAGACACAACATCGACAGCATGTAGTTGATGCCCAGCGCGCGGGCCTGCGTCAGCGCCAGCCAGGCCAGCCACAGGGCCAGCAAACCCACGCCCCAGCGCACCGGGCGCGGCAGCTTCGGCCACGCCGGTGGCCCGTTGCGCAAGGCGATCACGGCGCCTAGCGTCCAGACCCCTGCCGCCAGCCACCACAGGGCGACCGGCGCGCGTTCTTGCCAGCCGATGGCCAGCGCCGCGGCACCGGCCAGCGCCAGCAGCCCGCCGAAGACCAGCGACAGCGTGTCGCCGGCCTGGTTCAACCGCCCCCATTCCCAGCCGGCACCGGCGATCAGCACCAGCGTCATCAGCCAGAACGGCCAGCGGCTGTCCAGCGCGAGGGCGCCGAGCAACAGCCCGACCAGCACGAGCGCGGTGATGATGCGCTGCCGCAGCATCGGCTCAGGGCGCCCGGGCGCGCGCCTGCGCCCGCGCGTGCACGGCGACAGGACAGCGCCGGGGACGGCAGGGCCACAGGGCCGGGGCCGCCATGTCATGTGCCCTCGGGGACGACTTCGTTGCTCGGGACGCCGCCGAAGCGACGGTCACGGCGGGCGAAGGCCTGCAGCGCGGCGTCGATCTCGGCCTCGCCGAAGTCGGGCCACAGGCACTCGGTGAAGAAGAGCTCGGAATACGCCGCCTGCCAGAGCAGGAAATTGCTCATGCGCATCTCGCCGCCGGTACGGATGAACAAATCGGGGTCGGGCGCGAAGCTCAGCGCCATGTGGCGTGACAGGAAGTCTTCGTTGAAGTCCTCGGGCTTGACGCCTTGGGCCAACGCCTGGCGGCAGGCCTGGACCACGTCCCAGCGGCCGCCATAGTTGAAGGCCACCGACAGCGTGATGCGCCGGTTGTCGCGGGTCAGCGACTCTGCCTCTTCCCAGGCCTTGCGCAGCTTGTCGGAGACGGCCTCGCGGTCGCCGATGATGCGGATGCGCACGCCATCGCCAGCCAGCTTGGTCAGGTACTTGGACACCGCGATCAGCACCAGGCCCATCAGGCCGGAGACCTCTTCGCTGGGCCGCTTCCAGTTTTCCGACGAGAAAGCGAACACCGTCAGGTACTCGATGCCGCGGTCGGCAAAGGCATCGAGCGCGCGAACCAGCGTGTCGACGCCCTGCTCGTGTCCGAAGAAGCGGGGCATGTAGCGGCGGCGTGCCCAGCGGCCGTTACCGTCCATCACCAGCGCGACGTGGCGGGGCACGGCGGCCCGGGCCGATTGGGCGACGGGTGCCAGATGGTCGGCGCGGGGCAGGCGGGACATGGCGCGGTCAGGGGAAGGCGGCGGCCTCAGACCGCCATCACTTCGGCTTCCTTGCCCTGCACGAGACGGTCGATCTCGGCGATCGTGCGGTCGGTCAGGCGCTGGACTTCGTCTTGCGCACGGCGCTCGTCGTCTTCGGCCACGGCCTTGTCCTTGAGCAGCTTCTTCAGGTGCTCGTTGGCGTCGCGACGGACGCTGCGAACGGCGATCTTGGCCTCTTCGCCGGCATGGCGAACGACCTTGGTCAGCTCCTTGCGGCGCTCTTCGGTCAGCGCGGGCATCGGCACGCGCAGCAGGTCGCCCTGCGACGCCGGGTTGAGGCCCAGATCGGACTCGCGGATCGCCTTCTCGATCTTCGCGCCCATCCCCTTTTCCCAGGGTTGGACGCTGATCGTGCGGGCATCAAGCAGGCTGACGTTGGCAACCTGGCTGATCGGCACCATCGAGCCGTAATAGTCGACCTGCACTTGGTCGAGCAACCCCGGGTGGGCGCGGCCGGTGCGGATCTTGTGCAACTCGTGCTTGAACGCCTCGACGGACTTGCCCATCTTCTGCTCGGCGGTCTTCTTGATCTCAACGATGGTCATGGGAGAAGCAGCCTCCTGGAATCAAACGTGCACCAGCGTGCCTTCGTCTTCGCCCTGCACCACGCGCCGCAGCGCGCCGGGCTTGAAAATGCTGAAGACCTTGATCGGCAGATTCTGGTCGCGGCACAACGCGAAGGCCGTGGCGTCCATCACCTGCAGGTTGCGGGCAATCGCCTCGTCGAAGCTGATCGTGGTGTAGCGGGTGGCGTTCGGGTCCTTCTTCGGATCGGCGCTGTACACGCCGTCGACCTTGGTCGCCTTCAGAACAACCTCGGCGCCGATCTCCGCGCCGCGCAACGCCGCTGCGGTGTCGGTGGTGAAGAACGGGTTGCCGGTGCCGGCCGCGACGACCACCACCTTGCCTTCCTCAAGATACTGCAGGGCCGTCGGCCGCACGTAAGGCTCGACGACCTGCTCGATGCTGATGGCCGACATCACGCGCGCCGTCATGCCTTCCTGCCGCATCGTGTCGGCCAGGGCCAACGCGTTCATCACCGTGGCCAGCATGCCCATGTAGTCGGCCGTGGCGCGGTCCATGCCGACAGACCCGCCGGCCACCCCGCGAAAGATGTTGCCGCCGCCGATGACCACCGCGACCTCGCAACCCAGGCGGGTCACGTCCTGCACTTCGCGGACCATGCGCACGATGGTTGAGCGATTGATGCCATAGGCATCGTCGCCCATCAGGGCCTCGCCCGACAGCTTGAGCAGGATGCGCTTGTAGGCGGGCATCGGAATGAGATCCTTCGTGGAATTCAGCTGCAGCCCAGCAGTGTACGGTGCGCCCCGCGGCACTTCCGCCACGCCGCGCACCGCGTCGGTCACTGGCCCTTGGCGGCGGCGACCTGCGCTGCGACTTCAGCCGCGAAGTCGTCGACCTTCTTCTCGATGCCCTCGCCGACCACGTAGAGCGTGAAGCCGGCGACCTGG
The DNA here is from genome assembly GCA_031359905.1 of Burkholderiales bacterium. Taxonomy (GTDB): domain Bacteria; phylum Pseudomonadota; class Gammaproteobacteria; order Burkholderiales; family Burkholderiaceae_C; genus Rubrivivax. Next base: position 3,849 of record JANMAP010000402.1, read on the forward strand.
GTGACCTTCTCCTTGAGCATCTGCTCGACCGTCTGCTTGTCGTTCTTGACGAAGGACTGGTTGAGCAGCGAAACCTCCTTGAGGAACTTCTGCACTGAACCATCGACGCGCTTGGCAACGATCTCCGCCGACTGCGCCGGCTTGCCGGCGGCCACCGCCGCAGCGGCGTCCTCGGCGGCTTTCTCGGCGGCAACGCGACGCTCGACTTCGATCAGTTCCGCCGGCACGTCCTTGGTCGCCAGGGCTTTCGGCTTCATCGCCGCGACGTGCATCGCGACGTCCTTGGCCGCCACCTCGTCGCCGGTGAACTCGACGATCACGCCGATGCGCGTGCCGTGCAGGTAGCTGGCCAACCGGCCGCCGCCGGCGTAGCGCTTGAAGCGGCGGATGGACATGTTCTCGCCGATCTTGCCGATCAGGCCCTTGCGCACGTCCTCGACCGTCGGGCCGAAACCGTCCTGCGTCAGCGGCAGCGCCGCCAGGGCAGCGACGTCGGCCGGGTTGTGTTCGGCGACGAGCCTGGTCAGTGCGCCAGTGAAGGCCAGGAACGATTCGTTCTTGGACACGAAGTCGGTCTCGCAGTTGACCTCGATCAACGCGCCGGTGCTGCCGTTGACGACCGCGGCGATGACGCCTTCAGCGGTGATGCGCGACGCCGCCTTGCCGGCCTTGTTGCCGAGTTTGACGCGCAGGATTTCTTCGGCTCGCGCGGCGTCGCCGTCGGCTTCGGTCAGCGCCTTCTTGCATTCCATCATCGGCGCGTCGGTCTTGGCGCGCAGCTCGGCCACCATGCTTGCAGTGATTGCGGGCATTTGGATCTCCATCAAACGAGGGGCCACCGCCAGGGCGCAGGCCCTGGCGGTGGGTGCAGCAAGCGGGGCGCCGAGGGCGCCCCGTCGGCATCAGGCTTCTTCGCGGACCTCGACGAACTCGTCGCTGCCCGAGGCAGCCTGCACGACTTCGTTGGTTGCGTTGGCGCGGCCTTCGATGACCGCATCGGCCACCGCCCGCGCATACAGCGCCACGGCCTTGGCCGAGTCGTCGTTGCCCGGGATGACGTAATCGATCCCCAGCGGCGAATGGTTGGTGTCGACGATGCCGATCACCGGAATGCCCAGCTTCTTGGCCTCGGCCACGGCGATCTTGTGGTAGCCGACATCGATGACGAACATCGCGTCGGGCAGGGCCGTCATGTCCTGGATGCCGCCGATGTCCTTGGCCAGCTTGGTCAGCTCGCGGTCGAACAGCAGGGCTTCCTTCTTGATCATCAGGTCGGTGCCCGAATCCTTGGTCGCCTGCATGTCCTTGAGCTTCTTCAGCGACCCCTTGACGGTCTTGAAGTTGGTCATCATGCCGCCGAGCCAGCGTTGGTCGACGTAGGGCATGCCCGCGCGCTGGGCTTCCATCGCGATCACCTCGCGCGCCTGGCGCTTGGTGCCGATCATCAGGATGGTGCCGCGCCGGCTGCTGAGCTGGCGGATGAACTTCATCGCATCGTTGAAGAGCGGCTGCGTCTTCTCGAGGTTGATGATGTGGATCTTGTTGCGATGGCCGTAGATGTACGGGGCCATCTTGGGATTCCAGAAGCGCGTTTGGTGCCCGAAATGGACACCGGCTTCCAGCATTTCACGCATGGAGACAGTCATGGAAACTCCGAAGGTTGGGTCTAGAATCCCGCCGCGCAATCGATTCGACCACCGCCCTCGCGGGCTGCCCTGAGCGGGCATGGTTGGTGGCGAATCGACACCTCAGGTTCGGTCGGGTTCGCGATTTGTCTGCTCTCGTTCTTTCATTTCTGCACCGCCGATCACCGCACGTTGCCAACGAGACAAACCCGATGAGTTTAGCACGCGCCCCGATCTGGGCCTGCTGGTCAGCGCTGCATCGCGCCACGCCCACACCATCCCGCCAGGACCATCCGGCTTGAAGGTCGCCGTTGTCGGCGCCGGCGTCGTCGGTGTGGCCACCGCGCACGAACTGGCATGCAGCGGCCATGAGGTCACGGTCATCGAGCGGCGCAGTGGCGTTGCAGCCGAGGCGAGCTTCGCTCAGGCCGGCGTCGCGGCACCCGGGCTGGCCGTGCACGATCTGGCGCGCCGGCTGCTGGGCGGACGCGGCGCCGGGCCGGCCAACCAGGCGTCGTGGTGGGCCAACCTGGCGCGCTCGCTGAAGGCCCGGCGCGCCAGCGACGCCGCCAAGCGCGAGCCGCTGCTGGCCGCGATGCACCATCTGGCGCAGCGCAGCCACGATCGCTTGAGTGAGCTGACTCGCGCGCACCAGTGGCAATACGAGCAACAGCCAGGATGCTTGCTGCTGATCGGCGACGATGCCGAGCTGAAGGCCACGCGCAAGACACTGGTCATGCTCAGCGATCTGGGTGTCGTCTTCGAACTGCTCGACGCCGAGCGCTGCCGCCAGCTCGAGCCCGCACTGCATGCCGCCACGCCGCTGCGCTGCGGCATCCGCCTTGCCCAAGGGGGCGTGGGCAATGCCCGGCAGGGCGCACATCTGCTGAAGAACGAAGCCCAGCGGATGGGCGTGCAGTTTCTGTTCGAGACCGTCATCAACCGCGTCCAGCCGGGCACGCGGCCGCAGTTGCACTGCGCTGCGGGCAGCCCGCTCGAATTCGATGCGGTCGTACTGTGCAGCGGCAACGAAACGGGGCTGCTGCGCGAGGTCGGCGCGCGGCTGCCGCTGGTGGCGGTCGGCGGCCTGTCGGTGACCGCGCCGCTGAGCTTGCAGGACGGCGCGCCCGATGTCGGGCCGCGGGCCGCCGTGATCGAGGCCCGCTCGGGCATCGCGATCACCCGGCTGGGCCAGCGCCTGCGCGTGGCCGGTGGACGCTCGACATCGCGCCCCGCCGGCGGCGAAGACCCCGAGGTGCTGCGCGAGCTGTACCGGTGTCTCGACGCCTGGTTCCCAGGTGCGGCCGTGACGCGCAAGGCCCAGCATTGGTCCGGCGCGCGGCCCACCCTGCCCGACGGCCTGCCGGCGATCGGCGCCGCTGCGGCCCCAGGGGTCTGGCTGAACCTGGGCCACGGTGGACACGGCTGGGCGCTGGCCTGCGGCGCAGCGGCCCTGCTGGCCGACCTGCTGAGCCGCCGCGACCCCGGCTTCGACAGCGCGCCGCTCGGCCTGCAACGATTCCGCTAGCGCCGGCAGAGCCGGCCCGGCCGACAATGCCGGCCATGCCGAATGTCGAACGGATCGCCCGCATCACGCCGCAGTCCGGACCCTGGCCGCTGCACGATGTCCAGGCCACCCGGGCTGCTGAGGCTCAGGCCGCGGCCGCCGCACCCGCCGCCCATGGCTTGATGGCGCTCGCGGGCCAGGCGGTGGCGCGGCTGGCGCTGGCCATTGCACCGCACGGACAGCGTGTGTGTGTGCTGGCCGGCCCGGGCAACAACGGCGGCGACGGCTTCATCGCCGCACGCTGGCTGCACACTGCCGGGCGCCGGGTTCAAGTGTGGACCGTGGGTGACCGCGACGCCCGCCCGGCCGATGCCGCCGATGCCTATCGACAGGCGTGTGCCGCGGGCGTGCCGATCGCCGCCTTGCCGGCCGACGCAGCGAGCCACGCGCACGCCGATGTGCTGATCGACGCCTTGCTCGGCATCGGCCTGCGACGGCCGCCGGATGGCGAGCTGGCGCGCGCCATCGCGCTGGCTTGTTCGCAACGTGCACCGGTGCTGGCCGTCGATCTGCCGTCGGGCCTGCATGCGGACAGCGGCATGCCCGTCGGATCGCAGGCCGTGCGCGCAACGGCGACGCTGGCGCTGCTGACGCTGAAGCCCGGCTGTTTCACCGGACGCGGACGGGACCACGCAGGCGATGTCTGGCTCGACACGCTGGGCTGGGCCGTGCAGTCGCCAAGCGCGCACCTGCTCGGTCCACCGACGTTTCTGGCGCGCGAGCACGCTTCGCACAAGGGTCGGTTCGGTGACGTGGTGGTCATCGGCGGCGCACGCGGCATGGTCGGTGCAGCCTGGTTGGCGGCACGTGCCGCGCTGACCGCCGGCGCCGGCCGCGTTCACATGAGCTTGCTCGACCCCACTGCACCCGGACTCGACCCCCAGCGCCCGGAACTGATGGTGCTTGCGAACGCCTGGACGGCGCCACCGGCGTGGCTGGCCGCCCGCACCGTGGTCTGCGGGTGCGGCGGCGGTGCGGCAGTGCGCGAAGCCCTGCCCGCGCTGCTGGCCCATGCGGGCCGGCTGGTGCTCGACGCCGATGCGCTGAATGCGATCGCGCTGGAGCCGACGTTGCGCGATGCGGTGCGCCGTCGCGGGCAACGCGGCGGCGCCACCCTGCTGACGCCGCACCCACTGGAAGCCGCGCGCCTGCTCGACACCGAGACCGCGGCCGTCCAGGCCCAGCGCATCGCCGTCGCACAGCGACTGGCCGACACCTTTGCCGCAACGGTGGTCTTGAAGGGTTCGGGCAGCGTGGTCTGCGCACCGGACGGCCCGGTCGGCGTCAACCCGACGGGCAACGGCACGCTGGCCAGCGCGGGCACCGGCGACGTGCTCGCCGGCTGGTGCGCCGGGTTGTGGGCCCAGCAGCCGCGTGCGGCTGCCTACGACGTCGCGGCGGCAGCGGTCTGGGTGCACGGGCGCGCAGCCGATCAGCATGTCGACAGCGGACAAGGCGGTTCGCTGCTGGCCAACGATCTGGTCGACATGATGGCGCGCGTTGCCGCGCGCTGAACGTGGTGAGGATCCGCGCCGCTACACATCGACCCATTGACGATGCGTCCGCGGACGCCGACCTTCTACCGCGGTGTCCGCGGCCGCCGACCTTCTAACGCCGAGTCCGGGACAGCAGCCGAGCTGCTAACGCAGCGTCCGGGCCCACCGAAGTGCTCTCACGGCGCGTCAGGGGCCGCCGACGTGTTAACGCCGTGTCCTGGGCCGCGGCGTGCTGCGCCTGGCCGGCGGCTTGCGCGATCGACCGCTGCCGGCAGCCTCTGGCGGTGCGGCGTTGACCTGGCCCGCCGTTTTGCGCGCCTTGGCTGCGGCCTTCACGCCGCGATCGGCTGCGCGAACGGCAGCCAGTTCGGCCACGGCGGTGGCGGGCCGGGCGCGCTCTGCGCGGCCCTTTTCGAGCAGGCGGTCGGCATCGCCCTCGCGCACCATGCGGAAGTCGATCTTCCGGCCATCGAGGTCGACCCGGCTGACCTGCACGCGCACCCGCGTGCCGACCGCGTAGCGCACGCCCGTGCGTTCGCCGCGCAGCTCCTGGCGGGCCTCGTCGAAGCGGTAGTACTCGCCACCGAGTTCGGTGATGTGGACCAGGCCGTCGACGTAAAGCGCGTCGAGCGTGACGAAGAGCCCGAAGCCGGCCACGGCGCTGACCGTCCCCGAGAACTCCTCGCCAAGATGCTCGCGCATAAAGCGGCACTTCAGCCAGGCCTCGACATCGCGCGAAGCCTCGTCTGCACGACGCTCGTTGGCGCTGCAATGCGCGCCCACCGCTTCCCAGAGCATCGCCTCCTGCGACAGCGGTTTGGCTGCGCGCTGCGACGGGCGCGCACCGCGCCGCGCCTCGGGCACCCGGGTCAGCGCGTTGGGTGTCATCTGATAACGACGCGAGCCGAGCAGCGCCTTGATCACCCGGTGCACCAGCAGGTCTGGGTAACGCCGGATCGGGCTGGTGAAGTGGGTGTAGGCGTCGTAGGCCAGGCCGAAGTGGCCGGCGTTGGTGGCGGTGTAGATCGCCTGCTGCATCGACCGCAACAGCATGCTGTGGATCTGCGTGGCGTCGGGCCGCCCCTGCGTCGCCTGCGCGATGGCCTGCATCTCGGCCGGGGTCGGCTCGTCGCTCAGGTGCAGGCCCAACCCCAGCGCTTTCAGATAGGTCTGCAGCGCCAGCCGTTTCTCGGGTGTCGGCCCCTCATGCACACGGTACAGGCTGGGGTGCTCGGCGGCGGCGATGAAAGCCGCCGCACAGACGTTGGCCGCCAGCATGGATTCCTCGATCAGGCGGTGCGCATCGGTGCGCGTGCGCGGCACGATCTTCTCGATGCGTCCCTGGTCGTCGCAGACGATCTGCGTCTCGGTCGTTTCGAAGTCGACCGCTCCGCGCCTGGCGCGCTGCTTGAGCAGCGCACGGTAGACCTCGTGCAGATGCAGCAGGTGCGGCACCAGGTCGGCACGGCGCTGGGCCTCCGGGCCGCGCGTGTTGGCCAGCACTGCGGCCACTTCGGTGTACGTCAGCCGGGCGTGCGAATTGATGACCGCCGGAAAAAACTGATAGGCGTCGATGCGCCCGTCCAGCGCAACGATCATGTCGCAGACCATCGCCAGGCGGTCCTGTTCAGGGTTCAGCGAACACAGGCCGTTGGACAGCTTCTCGGGCAGCATCGGGATGACGCGGCGCGGAAAGTAGACCGAGGTCGCACGCTCGTACGCATCGTCGTCGATCGGCTCGCCCGGCTTCACGTAATGGCTGACGTCGGCAATCGCGACGATCAGGCGAAAGCCCTCGAACATCGTCTTGCCGCGTCCGCGGGTGAAGGGTTCGCAGTAGACCGCGTCGTCGAAATCGCGGGCGTCCTCGCCGTCGATGGTGACCAGCGGCACATCGGTCAGGTCGATGCGCTGCTTGCGGTCGACCGGCCGCAGCCGCTCGGGCAGGGCGGCCGCTGCGGCCAGCGTTTCCGGCGAGAAACGATGTGGCACCTCGTACTTGCGTACGGCGATCTCGATCTCCATGCCCGAGTCGTCAATCTCACCCAGCACCTCGGCCACCCGGCCGACCGGCTGCGTATGCAACGACGGCGGCTCGGTCAGTTCGACCGAGACCACCTGCCCGACCGTGGCATTCGCAATCGCGTTTTTCGGAATCAGTACGTCCTGGCCGAAGCGCCGGTCTTCAGGCGCAACGATCCAATGCCCGCCCTCGTGCAGCAGGCGGCCGATGATCGGTGTCTTGCGGCGCTCGAGGATGTCGAGCACGCGGCCCTCGGGGCGACCCTTGCGGTCCATGCGCAGCACGCGCACGCGAACGCGGTCTTTGTGGAGCACCGAGCGCATCTCCTGCGGCGCCAGGTAAATACTGGCCTCGCCGTCGTCGCGGACGACGAATCCGTGGCCGTCGCGGTGGCCTTCGACACGGCCTTCGACCTCGCCCAACAGGGAGGCGCTGCCTGGGCCGTTGCTTGAATTCGGGTTCTCTTTGATGGTACGATCCTTGGTTCCTGAAAGCCCAGGTGGCGGAATTGGTAGACGCACTAGTTTCAGGTACTAGCGCTTAACGGCGTGGGGGTTCGAGTCCCTTCCTGGGCACCATTGAATGACAGACACCAGAGGCCAGCGTGACACCACGCTGGCCTTTTGCATTCAGGCCGGCGCGCTTCAACAACACGGTCAGTCAATGCGGTCAGACAGCACCTCTACACCGCAAATTTCTTGGCCAGACCATCGGGGCGCAGGGTGTCGTAGTCCTCGAACGGCTGATGGATCCACGGGCTGGTCGGCAGCGTTTCGACGTAGTAGTCGGGCACGTAGCTCGAGACCCCTTTAACCCAGATGACGGCGGCGCGCAATTCGCTGATCGACGGCATGCCGCGCAGACGATCGACCACCGCGCGCAGCGTGATCCCGGTGTCCGCCAGGTCGTCCACCAGCAACACCCGCCCGGCCAGTTCGCCCTTGGGCATGGTGATGTACTTGGCCAGGTCGAGCCGGCCCTGGATGGTGCCGGCCTCGGCGCGGTACGAACTCGTCGACATGATGGCCAGCGGCTTGTCGAAGACCCGCGACAGCACATCACCCGGCCGCATGCCGCCGCGCGCCAGACACAGGATCTGGTCGAACTCCCAGCCCGAGTTGTGGACCTTCAGCGCCAGGCGCTCGGTCAGCATGTGGTACTCGTCCCACGACACGTACAGGTGCTTGCCGTCGTCGGTCAGCATGAAGAAGGTCTCCTCGTGGTGCCACTGGGGCCGGTGTGATCCTCAGGCGCGGAACGGATGCCGCAGCAGGATGGTGTGGACGCGGTCGGGGCCGGTGGAGACCATGTCGATCGGCACGCCGATCAGGGCCTGCATGCGTTCGAGGTAGCGTTTGGCGTTGATGGGCAGCTGCTCCCAATGCGTCAGGCCGGCAGTGGTCTCGCTCCAGCCGGGCAGCGCTTCGTAGATCGGCCGGCAGGCGACGATCTCGTCGGCATCCAGCGGCAGCACGTCGCGCGTCTCCGACCCAAGCTTGTAGCCGGTGCAGATGCGGATCTCGGGCAGGCCGTCGAGCACGTCGAGCTTGGTGATGCACAAGCCCGAGACACCGTTGATGATCATCGATCGCTTCAACGCCGCAGCGTCGAGCCAGCCGCAACGCCGGGCGCGGCCAGTGACGGTGCCGCGCTCCTGGCCGATCGTCGACAGGTGGTGACCGACGCTGCCAGCTTCGTCGATGTCGAGCTCGGTCGGGAACGGGCCGCCGCCGACCCGCGTCGTGTAGGCCTTGGTGATGCCCAGGATGTAGTGCAGCAGACCGGGCCCGATGCCCGAGCCGGCAGCGGCGTTGCCCGCCACGCAGTTGCTCGAGGTGACATACGGATAGGTGCCGTGGTCGATGTCGAGCAAGGTGCCCTGCGCGCCTTCGAACAGCAGGTTGTCGCCGGCGCGGTGGGCGTTGAACAGGCGGTAGCCGACATCGGCCATCAGCGGGCGCAGCTGATCTGCCGCGGCCAGCGCATCGTCGAGCATCGGCTGCAGCGCCACGGGCTCGGCATGGAGCACGCCAGTCAACTCGGCGTTGTGCAGCTCGAGCAGCTCGCGCAGCTTGGACTCGAAACGCTTCGGGTGCTTCAGGTCCTGCACGCGCAGCGCCCGACGCGCCACCTTGTCTTCGTAGGCCGGGCCGATGCCTTTGCCGGTGGTGCCGATCTTGCCGCTGCCGCTGGTCTCGCGCAGCGCCTCGCGGGCGCGATCGATCTCGACGTGGAAGGGCAAGATCATCGGGCAGGATTCGGACAGGAACAGCCGCGAGCGCACGTCGACGCCGAGCTGCTCGATGCGCGCGATCTCCAGCAGCAGGTGCGCCGGGTCGACGACCACGCCGTTGCCGATGTAGCAGGCCGCACCGTCGCGCATCACGCCCGACGGGATCAGCTGCAGCGCCGTCTTGCGGCCGTTGATGACCAGCGTGTGCCCTGCGTTGTGGCCGCCCTGGAAGCGCACCACGCCCTGGGCCTGATCGGTCATCCAGTCGACGATCTTGCCCTTGCCTTCGTCGCCCCATTGGGTGCCGACGACGACCACGTTGCGACCGGCGCCCGGCGCTCTGCCTGCTTGCATGTTCAGTGAGTTCCCAGGAATGTTCGGTTCGGTTGGCGTCAGGCCGCCGCGTCGGCCAGCCGGCGAAGCTGCCAGCCGCCGTCGACCGCGACGAGTTCACGGTCGCAGCGAAAGCCCGTGCCGGCGTCTCCGCCCTGCCCTTCGTGGCCCGGCAAGCCGCTGATCACGGTATCCCCGGCTTCCCGCAGCCGGCGCACCGCCGCGCGCAGCGACGGGTCTTCGCCCCAAGGTGCGCGCACCGCGGCTGGCGCGGCCGATGGCGCGGCCAGCTCGGCCAGGGCTTTCAGGTCCAGGCTGAAGCCGACCGCCGGCCGGTTGCGGCCGAAGACGGCGCCGACCTCGTCGTAGCGCCCGCCACGCGCCAGCGCGTCGCTGCAGCCGTTGCCGTAGACCGCAAACCGGGCGCCGCTGTAGTACGCATGGCCGCTCATGTCCGACAGGTCAAAGCCGACCCGCAACTGCGGATAGGCGCTGCGCAGATGCGCGGCGAGCCATTCGAGCTGCTCGAGCGCGCTGCGCACCAGCGGCCGGTCGGGCAGGCCAGCGCCCGCAGCGGTCAGCACCTCGGCGCCGCCATACAGGCGCAGCAGCGCCATCAGGCCTGCCCGCGCCTCAGCAGGAAACCCGCGGGTCAGCGCGTCCAGCGTCGGGGCGTCCTTCTCCGACAGCGCCTGGACCACGTCCTGCAAGCTGGCCGCGTCGAGCGGCACGCCGGCAAGCACACCGCGCAACACGCGCGCATCGCCGAGGTCGATGACCAGGCCTTGCATTCCGGCTGCCAGCAAGGCGTCGAGTGCCAGCTCGGCGACCTCCAGATCGGCCTCCAGGCCTGCATGGCCGAAGACTTCGGCCCCGAACTGCAAGGGCTCGCGGGTCGATGCCAGCCCGGCCGGCCGAGTGTGCAACACCGGACCGCAGTAGCACAGGCGGGTCACGCCGTCGCGGTTGAGCAGATGGGCATCGATGCGCGCGGCCTGTGGCGTGGTGTCGGCGCGCAGGCCCAGCATGCGGCCGCTGAGTTGATCGACCAGCTTGAAGGTGCGCAGATCGAGTTCATGACCGGTGCCGCTGAGCAGCGCGTCCAGGTGCTCGAGAAGCGGCGGGATCACGAGCTCGAAACCATAGCCGCGCGCCCGGTCGAGCAGCCCGCGGCGCAGTTCTTCGATGCGCCGCGCCTGGGCCGGCAGGACATCGGCGATGTGCTCTGGCAGCAGCCACGCAGAGAGCATGAAGGACACCGGTGTTGAAACGCGCATTGTACGGGCCTGCCTTGGTCGCGCCGGGCCGGCATGCCGGTAGTTCACGGGCTCCGCCACGCCCCGGTGACATGTCGTCGCGCTGTCAACGCCAGACGGCGAGCAGCAGCAGACCGACGAGCATCGAGCTCAAGCCGAAGAAGCGGATCTGGCCGTCGCTGAACCGCGTGGCGCGCTCGAACACGCTGCGCCACAGCGTCGGGCTGAGGAACGGCAGCAGACCCTCGAACACCAGCACCAGCGCGAAGGCACCGACCAGCCAATCGCCCATGCGCGGGTGACGGCAGGCCTACTTGCGCGCCGCCGGCGCGGCGGTCGGCGCCGGCGCGCTGCCCCCGCCGCGCATCGCGCGGAAGAATTCGCTGTTCTGGTCGAGCACCATCACGTCACCCTTGCTGCGGAAGGTCGATCGGTAGGCTTCCAAGCTGCGATAGAACTGCGCGAACTGGGCGTCGCGGCTGAAGGCCTCGGCGTACAACGCAGAGGCTTTGGCGTCGCCTTCGCCCTTGACCTTCTGCGCGTCGCGATAGGCCTCGGCGATGATCACCTCGCGCTGGCGGTCGGCGTCGGCGCGGATCTTCTCGCCTTCGGCCGCACCTTGCGATCGCAACTCGTTGGCCACCTGCTTGCGTTCGGATTCCATCCGACGGTAGACCGAGTCGGTGATGTCGGCGACGAAGTCCACGCGTTTGATTCGCACGTCGACGATCTCGATGCCGAAGGCTTTGGCCTCGTCGGCCAGCCGCGCCTGCACGTCGGTCATGACCTTCTCGCGCGCCGTGGCCAGCACGCCGCGCACGTCGCGCTTGGTGATCTCTTCGTTGAACGCGGCCTGCACCACCGGGCTCAAGCGGCTTTCGAGGTTGCGGAAGTCGACGCCGTTGTTGCGGATGAACTGCCGCGGCTCGGCAATGCGCCACTTGACCAGCCAGTCGATGACCAGGCTCTTCTTCTCGGCCGTGAAGATCGGGCGTGTTTCCGGGCTGTCCAGCGTCTGCACCCGCTTGTCGAGGAAGACGACGTTCTGGAACGGCGGTGGCAACTTGAACTTCAGCCCCGGCTCGGTGATGACTTCCTTGATTTCGCCCAAGGCGTAGACCACCGCCACTTGGCGCTGGTCGACGACGAACAGCGTGCTGGCTGCCAACATGAGCAGCACCAGGACGCTGGCGACGATGAGTCCGATTCGGTTCATGAAATGTCTGTCCGCTTCAGCGGCCTTCGCGGTCGCGTGTGCGCGCGTTGTCGCGCGATCGAATGTCGCTGGCGCTGGGCACGGCAGCCGCCTCGGGCGAGGCCGGCGCCGGCACCACCAGCGGCGAGCCCGACGATGCGGCCGCACCGCCCTGCTGCAGCAACCGGTCCAGCGGCAGATACAGCAGGTTCGATCCGCTGCGGCTGTCGACCAGTACCTTGGTGACGTTGGAATAGATCTGTTGCATGGTGTCGATGTACAGCCGGTCGCGCGTCACCGCGGGCGCCTTCTGGTATTCCGCCAGCACCGACCGGAAGCGCTGTGCGTCGCCTTCGGCCTGGGCAACGACGCGCGAGCGGTAACCCTCGGATTCCTCGAGCAGCCGCGACGCCGTGCCGCGGGCCTTGGGAATCACGTCGCTGGCGTAGGCCTGGCCTTCGTTCTTGAAGCGGTCGCGGTCGGCGCCGGCTTTGAAGGCGTCATTGAATGCCGCCTGCACCGTATCCGGCACTTGCACGTTCTGCATGTTGACGTTGGAGATCACGACACCCGCCTTGAGCTTGTCGACCTGCGCCTGGATCGACTTGACGAGATCGGCGGCAATGGCGTCGCGCTGCTCGTACAGCACCTGGTCGACACGGTTGCGCCCGACAATTTCGCGCACCGCCGACTCGGCGGCCTGGACCACTGCTTCATCGGGGTTGCGGTTCTCGAACAGATAAGCCCGCGGGTCGCTGCGCCTGTACTGCACCGTGAAGCGGATGTCGACGATGTTCTCGTCCTGCGTCAGCATCGACGAATCGCGCAGGCCGGTGGCCTGCCCGACGGTGTTGCGGCCGACCTCGACCGACTGCAGTTGCGTGACCGAGACCACCTCATGGGCCTGGATCGGATATGGGAAGCGCCACTGGAAGCCGGCATCCGCCGTGTGCCCGTACTTGCCGAACGAGGTGACCACCGCCTTCTGGCCTTCCTGAACGATGAAGAAACCACTGCCCAGCCAGACCAGCAGCGCGACCGCGCCAATCAGCCCGGCGCCGATGCCGGCGCTCTTCATGTCGGGCTGGAACGAGGGCCCGCCACCCGGCGAACGGTCGTCGCCGCTGGGGCGGCCGCCGCCACCCTTGCCGCCGAACAGGCCGCTCAACTTGCGGTTGAAGTCGCGCCACAGCTCGTCGAGATCGGGCGGGCCATCGTTGCGGTTGTTGTAGACCAGGCCATCGGCGTTCGATCGTCGGCGAAGTGCCGCACGAAGCCAGCCGCTGAACGCGTCGCGCACGGCGCCCAGACGGGTGCTGAATCGGGGTGCTTCGGAATCTCGCATGCTCATCCCACGATGGGGCGGTGGACCGGGGCGTCGTCGGCCACCGGCGGGGGAGTGGGGTCCGCAAAGCGGATGTCGTCGGCCGCAGGCGCGGCGCCGGCGGCCATCGCGGCCTGGGCGGCCTCGGCAATCACCTGGCGCAGCGCGGGCAACCCGTCGCCGCTGCGCGCGCTGACGAAGACGCGCCGGCGGCGCAGGCCGGAATGCACTTCCAGCCAGTCGACGGCCTCGCGCGGCCGGCGCGAATCTTCGAGCAGGTCGCACTTGTTGAAAACCAGCACCTGCGGCACGCCGCTGGCGCCGATCTCGTCGAGCACCCGCTCGACCTCGGCCTGCTGGTCGGCCAGCAGCGGGCTGGCAGCATCGATGACGTGCAGCAGCAGGTCGGCATCGGCGGCTTCCTGCAAGGTGGCTTCGAAGGCCTCAACCAGTTTGTGCGGCAGGTCGCGGATGAAGCCGACGGTGTCGGACAACGACACCGAGCAGCCGGCCTGTTCCAGCCACAGGGCCCGCGTGGTGGTGTCCAGCGTGGCGAACAACTGGTCGGCGGCAAAGGTGCGGGCCTTGACCAGCGCGTTGAACAGCGTCGACTTGCCGGCGTTGGTGTACCCCACCAGCGAGACGCGGAAGGTGCCGCGGCGGTCGCGCGCCTTGCGCTGCGTGCCGCGCTGGCGCTTGACCTTTTCCAGCCGCGCCTTCACCGACTTGATGCGATCGCCGATCATCCGCCGGTCGAGTTCGATCTGCGCCTCGCCCGGGCCGCCGCGAGTTCCGATGCCGCCCTGCTGGCGTTCCAGGTGCGACCAGCGCTTGACCAGCCGCGTGGCCACGTACTGCAGCCGCGCCAATTCGACCTGCAGCTTGCCTTCATGGCTCTGCGCGCGATCGGCGAAGATGTCGAGGATCAATGAGGTGCGGTCGGCGACCGATACGCCGAGATGGTTTTCCAGGTTGCGCTGCTGGGCCGGGCTCAGCGCCTGGTCGAAGATCACGCCATGGGCGCCCGTCTCGGCGACCAGGGCCTTGATCTCGTCGGCCTTGCCCGAACCGACGAACAACGCCGGGTCGGGCGCCTTGCGCTTGCAGGTCACGCGGCCCACTGTCAAGTCGCCCGCCGAGGCAGCCAGCAGCGCGAGTTCTTCGAGGCTCGGGTCGAAAGTCGACCGGCCACCGAAGTCGACCCCCACGAGCACGGCTCGAGTCAGATCGTCACCGCGCGATGCGGCCGAGGCGGAAGCGGAACTCAAGGCAGCCGGGATTGGCAAGGGTGCGGCGTTCAGGCCGGCTCACTGGTCTCAGCGGGGTGGAAGTTGACGGCCCGGCTGGGCACGACGGTCGAGATCGCGTGCTTGTAGACCATCTGCGTCACGGTGTTCCGCAACAGCACGACATACTGGTCGAACGACTCGATGTGGCCCTGGAGTTTGATGCCGTTGACGAGATAGATCGACACCGGCACATGCTCCTTGCGAAGCAGGTTCAGAAAGGGGTCCTGCAAAAGTTGGCCTTTGTTGCTCACGATATGCTCCGTGTTGGGTTAACCCGAACAAACTCACGTTATCACAGGGGGTTTGTCCGAGGTCGGGTCAGGCCATTGCCTTCAACGGCCTGCATCCTCGAAGGGATTGGGGGCCGACTTCATCTCGATGCGCAGCGGCGTGCCGACCAGCTTGAAGTGCTCGCGCACCCGGCCTTCGAGATAGCGCTTGTAGCTGTCGGTGACGTGCTCCAGCGAATTGCCGTGGATCACCACCCGCGGTGGGTTCATGCCACCCTGGTGGGCGTAGCGCAGCTTGGGGCGGAAGCGTCCCTCGCGGCGCGGCGCCTGGTGTTCCACGGCGTCCTGCAGCAGCCGCGTCAGCACCGGCGTGGGCATCTTGATGGTCGCCGAGGCATGCGCCTGCAGGATCGCCTTCCACACCGCCGACAAGCCCGTGCGGCGGATCGCCGACATGTGCATCACCGGCGCAAACTTCAGGAAGGCCAGCCGCGTTTCGATCGAACGCTGCAATGTCTGGCGCTGGTAGTCGTCGGTGGCGTCCCACTTGTTGACGGCCAGCACCACCGCGCGGCCGGACTCGAGGATGTAGCCGGCGATGTGCGCGTCCTGGTCGGTCACGCCCTGGGTGGCGTCGAGCAGCAGCAGCACGACGTTGGCGTCGGCGATCGCCTGCAGCGTCTTGACGACCGAGAACTTCTCGATGGCTTCGAAGACCTTTCCCTTGCGCCGCAGTCCGGCGGTGTCGATGAGCTCGAACCGGCGCCCGTCGCGCTCGAAGGGCACGTGGATCGCATCGCGCGTCGTTCCCGGCTGGTCGAAGGCGACCAGGCGCTCTTCGCCCAGCCAGGCGTTGATCAGCGTGCTCTTGCCGACGTTGGGACGGCCAGCGACGGCCAGACGGACGGGCGCGTTGGCGTCGGGTTCTTCCGCCAGTTCCTCGTCTTCAGGAAAGTCCTCCAGCGCGGCTTCGAGCAGGCTGCGGATACCCTGGCCATGCGCTGCCGAGATCGGGTGCGGCGCGCCGATGCCGAGCTCGAAGAATTCGCCGAGCAGCGGCGAATCGACCATGCCCTCGGCCTTGTTGGCCGCCATCAGCACCTTCTTATGCTGCGTGCGCAGGTAGCGGGCGATGTCGTGGTCCTGCGCCGACAGGCCGCCCCGCACGTCGACAACGAACACCACCACGTCGGCCTCGGCCACCGCCTGGCGCGTCTGCTTGGCCATCTCGGCGACGACGCCGCTGGGCTTGTCGGGCTCGAAGCCACCGGTGTCGACGACGATGAACTCGCGCCCGCCGAGCCTGGCGTCGCCGTAGTGGCGGTCGCGCGTCAGGCCGGCGAAGTCCGCGACGATGGCGTCGCGGCTCTTGGTGATGCGGTTGAACAGCGTCGACTTGCCGACGTTGACACAGCCGACCAGCGCGATGACCGGCTTCATGAGCGCGGGCCGGCCGCGCCGGGCCGCTCCCCAGTGGTCCGGCCTCCCCTCAGGGGGGCGGCAGCGAAGCGACGTGGAGGCACCGTCACTGTGGACGAAAGCCGAACAGGCCGCCGTTGCGCGTGGTCACCAGCAAGGTGTTGCCCGACAGCGCTGGTGCACCGACCACCGGCGAGCCGTCGGTTGGCAGGCGCAGCTGCGTTTCACCCGTGGCCGTCGCCAGGAAATGCACCTGCCCTTCGCGGTCGCCGAAGACCACGCTGGTGCCGACGGCCAGCGCGCCGCTCAGCCCGCGGAAGAGGAAGCGCTCGGTGGTCCAGGCAACGTCGCCGTTGTTGGCCCGCCAGGCAGTGACGCGGTCAGTGGCGTCAGCAGCAAAGACACGCTCGGCATCGCTGGCCACGGCGTTGACGCCGCCGACGTTGCGGGTCCACAGCAGGCTGCCCTTGGCCGCGTCTGCGCAGGCCACCGCGGCCTGGAAGGCGCGCGCGCAGACGCGGTCGCCGACCCGCGACAGCGGGCCGACCAGATCGGCCAGCCGTTCGACTTCATTGGTGCCGCGCGGCGACGCCATCGGCACCTCCCACTGCACCGTGCCGGCCAGCGGGTCGACGCCGGCCAGGCGTGGGCCCTGCCCGACCAGCAACGTGTTGCGGAACGGGCTGACGACGCTGGCCTGTGCCAGGGTCAACGCCTCGCCGGGGCGCTGCAGCGTCCACAGGCGCCGGCCGTCGAGCACGTCGAAGGCATGCACCGCGCGATCGACGCCGGCGACGAAGACGCGTTCACCGGCCACCAGCGGCGGTGTGACGACCGCCGAGCTGACCCGCTTGCGCCAGATCTCGCGACCGCCATCGAAGGTGACGACCTCGTTGCCGCGGGTCACGACGCTGGCATAGCGGCCATCGCTGCCGACACCGGCCGACAGGGCCGAACCGGCATCGGCGCGCCAGCGTTCGGCGCCGGTGTCGGCCTGCAGGGCCAGTATCCGGCCGCTGCCGCCAGCCACGAAGAACATGCCGTCGGCGACCGCCGGCATCATCGGGAAGCCGATGCTGCCGATGTTGGTCGACCAGACTTGGCGGCCGCCGATCTTCGCCGTCACCGTTTCCAGCGGCGTTGGCTTGGGCTTGTCGGCCGAGCAGCCGAGCAGCAAAGCCAGGCCCGCAGCCACGCACCAGCCGCGCAGCGCCGCGCGCCTCACTTCGAGGCTCCCGATGCGGCGGCCGATGCCGCAGCGCTGGCGGGCTCGGCCACCGGCGCGGCACCCATCGCCGTCAGCTTGGCGTCGACGATGCGGCGGTAGTCGGATTGCGGCTCCAGCGCGGCCCATGCGGCCTGGTAGGCGGCCTTCGCCTCGGCCAGCTTGCCCTGAGCGCGCAGCACGTCGCCGCGGCGGTCAGCCACCAGCGCCTCGAAGCCTTCGCTCTTGGCCGCGTCGAGCGTCTTCAGCGCGTCGTCATAACGCTTGGCTTCGGCCAGCACCCCGGCCAGACGCAGGCGGGCGATGGTTCGCACCTCGTCCTGCGCGCCCTGCTCGGCAGCCCAGCCCAGGCTGGCGATGGCCGCGTCGAGCTGGCCCTTGTCGAATTGCAGCCGGGCGGCGGCCAGCGCCGCTTGCTGGGCCAGCGCGGTGCGCGGGAAATGCTGCTTCATGTCGGCGAAGACGCGGGCCGTCTTCTCGACATCGCCAGCCTGCGCGGCGCGGTCAAGCTCGTCGAACAACGCGCCGGCCTTCAGGCCCTGGTCGCGTTGCCACCACTGCCAGCCGTTCCATGCCGCCATCGCGCCGAGCACGGCGATCAACAGCCAGGTGATGAGGTTGCCGTACTGCTTCCAGAACGCCTTGAGGGTGTCGAGCTGCTCCTGCTCTTGCAGGTCGAGGGGGGTGGCCATGGGGTCGCGAGCGGTCGGGTCGAAGCCGCGGATTATGGTGCCAGCAACTCTGCGGCCCAGGTCGCGACATCGACCAGCGCGCGCGTCGACTGCGCCGCGGCGGCATCGCGCAGGGGCTTGATGGCCACCAGCCCCCGCGCCATCTCGTCCGCGCCGAAGACCAGCGCGTGCCGTGCGCCGCTGGCGTCGGCGCGCTTGAACTGCGACTTGATGCTGCCCGGCCCATCGGCGCCGCCGGCGTGCTGGATGACTGCCACGCCGGCCGCGCGCAGGGCTTCGAGCACCGGCATCACGCGCGGCAGCGCGACGCTGTCGGGGACCACGGCATAGGCGTCGGGCGGCTGCGGTGGGGGCTGCAGGCCCAGCGTTTCGAGCAGCAGGATCAGGCGTTCGATGCCCAGGCCGAAGCCGACGCCGGGCGCCGGCTTGCCGCCGAGCTGTTCGATCAGCGTGTCGTAGCGACCACCGCCGCAGACCGTGGCTTGGGCCCCCAGGTGCGGCGTGACCCATTCGAAGACGGTGAGGTTGTAGTAGTCCATGCCGCGCACCAGCCGCGGGTTGATGCGGTAGGCCAGCCCGGCGGCATCGAGCACCGCCCGCACCGCATTGAAGTGGCGCAGCGAGGCTTCACCGAGCTGGTCGAGCAGGCGCGGCGCGGCATCGATCAAGGCCTGCAGCGCCGGGCTCTTGCTGTCCAGGATGCGCAGCGGATTGCTGTGCAGGCGGCGCCGCGAATCCTCGTCGAGCTGATCGGCGTGGGCTTCGAAATAAGCCACCAGCGCCGCGCGGTGGGCGCGGCGTTCGTCGGCCTGGCCGAGGCTGTTGATCTCCAGCGAGACATCGCGGCCTTCGACGAGGCCCAGATCGCGCCACAGCGCACGCACCAGCAGGATCAACTCGGCGTCGACATCCGGCCCGGCATGGCCCAGGGCTTCGACATCCAGCTGGTGGAACTGGCGATACCGCCCCTTCTGCGGCCGTTCGTGGCGGAACATCGGCCCCATCAGCCAGACGCGCTGCGGGCCGTTGTAAAGCAGGTTGTGCTCGATCAGCGCGCGCACGATGCCGGCGGTGGCCTCGGGGCGCAGCGTGAGTTGGTCGCCGTTCATGCGGTCTTCGAAGGAATACATCTCCTTCTCGACGATGTCGGTGACTTCGCCCAGGCCGCGCACGAACAGCGCCGTGGGCTCGACGATCGGCGTGCGCAGGCCGCGGTAACCGTAGCGCGCCAGAAGGCGGCGCACGGTGTCCTCGAACCACTCCCAGCGCGCCGTGTCGGGCGGCAGGATGTCGTTCATGCCCTTGACGGCGCGCAGCGGTTCGCGCGCGGCCGCGCGGGCGGGAGGGGTGTCAGCCATAGATGGATTCGGCGCAGTCACGCGCCGCGAAGAAGTCGAAGGGAAGAAACGGCGGAAGACAGATCGGTGACGGCCAGCGTCAATGCGCAGCCGTCACGCTGCCGAAGCGGCGTTCGATGTAGGCCTCGACCAGCTTGTGGAATTCCTGCGCGATGTCGTCGCCGCGCAGCGTCAGCGCCTTCTCGCCGTCGATGAACACCGGCGCGGCAGGGGCTTCGCCGGTGCCGGGCAGGCTGATGCCGATGTCGGCGTGCTTGCTCTCGCCCGGGCCGTTGACGATGCAACCCATCACCGCCACCTTCAGGCCTTCGACGCCGGGGTACTTCGCCTTCCACACCGGCATCTGGGCGCGCAGGAAATCGTCGATCTGCTTGGCCAGTTCCTGGAACGTCGTGCTGGTCGTACGGCCGCAACCCGGGCAGGCAGTGACGCTGGGGTTGAAGGTGCGCAGGCTCAGGCTCTGCAGGATCTCCAGCGCAACCGCAACTTCCTGCGTCCGCGCCTCGCCGGGCTGCGGCGTCAGGCTGACGCGGATGGTGTCGCCGATGCCTTCCTGCAGCAGCACCGCCAGCGCCGTGGCGCTGGCCACCGTACCCTTGGTGCCCATGCCGGCTTCGGTCAGACCCAGGTGCAGCGCGTAATCACAGCGCCGCGCCAGCGCCCGGTAGACCGAGATCAGATCCTGCACGCCGCTGACCTTGCAACTGATGATGATGTTGTCGGGATGCAGGCCGATTTCGCGGGCCACCTCGGCCGACGTCAACGCCGATTGCACCAGCGCCTGGTACATCACCTGCTTCGCATCCAGCGGCTGGGCGCGGCGGGCGTTCTCGTCCATCAGGCCGACGAGCAGTTCCTGGTCCAGGCTGCCCCAGTTGACGCCGATGCGCAGCACCTTGTCGTACTTCGCCGCGGCCTCGACCATCATGGCGAACTGGCGGTCGCGCTTGTCGCCCTTGCCGACGTTGCCCGGGTTGATGCGGTACTTGCTCAAGGCCTGGGCCATCGCCGGGAAGTCAGTCAGCAGGCGGTGGCCGTTGTAGTGGAAATCGCCGATCAGCGGCACGTCCACGCCCATCCGGTCGAGCTGCTCGCGGATGTGCGGCACGGCGGCAGCGGCCTCGGGCGTGTTGACGGTGATGCGCACCAGTTCCGACCCAGCGATCGCCAGCTCCTTGACCTGGATCGCCGTGCCGATGGCGTCCACCGTGTCGGTGTTGGTCATCGACTGCACGCGCACCGGCGCGTCGCCGCCGACCGTCACCACGCGCGCGCCCCAGACCACGCGCGCCTGGCGCGAACGGCGCGGCGCCGGCGCGGCAGCGTCGATGATGTCCAGGGGATCGGCTGCGTTCATCGGGGCGACCTCGAGGGGACGGCGGGCTATCGGCGGGCTATCCGCGGGCTATCCGCGGGCTATTGCAGTTCCAGCCGCGCAACATTGTCACGCGTGCGCGGCGCCAGGTCGACGGGCTGGCCGCGCAAGGTCAGCCGTGTCGCTGACGCATTGCCGATCGTCACGCGGATGGGCATCGCGCCGTCCAGCACGACCGCCTCGCCCGACTTCAGCTCGCGCGACAGCAGCACCCGGCCCCGCGCATCGCGGGCTTCGATCCACGACGATGCATCGGCGCGCAGCTGCACGGGCCCGTCGCCTGCCACCGGCAGGGGCAACGGCGGGGGCAGCGCGATGCTGGCCGGCGCCGCGCTGGCGGCGCGTAACGGGGACGCCGCGCTGGCGGCCGGCGCGACCTGCACGCTGTTGACAGCAGACGCTGCCAGCACCAGAGGGGCAGCAGCAGCCGACGCATTGGCAGCCGCAGGCTCGGGAGACCCGGCCTGCTGCGGCAGCGACGCCGACGGCGCTGTCGCGGGGGGAAAAACCTCCGTCACCGTCGTCGGGCTGCTGGCAGAGGGTGCTGCGGCGGTCGGCGCCCACAAGCCCGCTGGCAGCAGATAGAAAACGGCCGCGGCGGCCAGCAACACGAGCCCGGCCCAGACCATCGGCCGGATGGCCCCGACGATGGAGCTGCTGTCGCCGACGCCCGGCCGGTCCTGGAACGGAGTGTTCAGGCTGCCGGCGACATCTTCGAGCGACGCCGGTTCCAAAGCCGGCAGCAGGTCGAGCACCGGGCCGGCATCGATCTTCAGCGTGCGGCAGACCGTCTGCGCCAGCGCGCGCGTGAAAGTCGCGTCCGGCAGTTCGTTCCAGCGATCGTTCTCCAGCGCGTCGAGCTTGCGCGGCGCGACCTTGATGGCCGCCGCCAGGGCTGCGATGTGCAGTCCCCTGCTCTCGCGCGCTGCACGCAGCAGGGAACCGGCCGTGGCGGCACCGCCGCTGCCTTCACTCATCGAATCGCCCTCTCTCGTACAGCAGTGCCTCGTTGGATTGCGGGAAGCGGTCGCGCAGCTGCCGACCCAGGTCCTGCACCGCCGGCAGATTGCCCAGCCGGCGCTCGATGCGCGCCGCCAGCCACAAGCTCTGCGCGCTGGACAGCTCGGGCTGGGCGTTGATGCGGCCGGCGTAGAAGCGCGCGCGTTCCAGTTCACCGCGGCGCAGCAGCACCTCGCTCAGGTTGAAGGCCGTCACCGGGTTGGCGGGGTCGAGCTCGTAGGACCGGGACAGCGTGCGCTCGGCCTCGGTCCAACGGCCGGCGCGCGCCTGGCACACGCCCTGCGCCAGCAGGCTGCGGATGGTGTCGCGGTACTGCGGCTCGGCCAGCGCGCGTTCGAACAACGCGTCGGCTTCGGGATGGCGCTTCTGCTGGCACAGGAACCAGCCGTAGTTGTGCATCGCGTCGGCGTCGCGCGCATTGAGCTCGAGCGCGCGCTTGAAGCTGTCTTCGGCCTGCACGACTTCGCCCAGGCTGGCGTGGATCAGGCCGCGCAGGCTGTAGGCCTCGGGCAGGTCGGGCTTGGCCGCCAGCGCCTGCTTGATCTCGTCCAGCGCGGTGGCCGACTGGCCGCGGCCGAAGTACAGGCCCGCCAGCTCCAGCCGCACGCGCGCGCGACGCTCGGGGTCGGCAGGTTCGCTGGCAGCGCGGGTGTCGCGGTTTTCGGTGACGGTGGTGGTGGTGGAGCAGGCTGACAGCAGAGTCAACGCGCACAGTCCGAGCGCACCCACAACCGGCAGCAACCCGTGCGACTTCTGCGTCGGCGGGCTCTGGGTCATGACGCCGCCGTCGCGGATTGAACCGCCTGGATGTCGATGACCCGCCGACCCGCCATGCGCTGGCGCGCCTGCGTGCGGTCCTGCACCTCACCGGCCAGTTGGCCGCAAGCCGCGTCGATGTCGTCACCGCGTGTCTTGCGCACGGTGGTGACGATGCCGGCGTCCTGCAGCACATGGGCAAAGGCAGTGACCCGATCACGCGGTGAGCGCGTCAAGCCCGATGCCGGGAAGGGGTTGAAGGGAATCAGGTTGACCTTGCAGTTGATGCGGGGCCTCAGCAATCTCACCAGCGCCAAAGCTTGTTCGGGGGAATCGTTGACGCCGTCCAGCATGCAGTACTCGAAGG
>JANMAP010000409.1:0-2271 GCA_031359905.1 Burkholderiales bacterium
CTGCAGCACCGGCCGGCGCACACCGGCGCGGTGGTGCTTGGGGTGCAGGGCCTGAGCCTGCCGCGGCAGGACCCGTTCGGGGTCGATCTCGATGGCATCGGCTTCGAGGTCCGCGCCGGTGAGATCGTCGGCATGGCCGGGGTCTCGGGCAACGGCCAGCAGCCACTGCTGGCCGCGCTGTCGGGCGAGGACACCCGCGCCGCGCCGGCCAGCATCGCCCTCTTCGGCCAGCCGGTCGGCGCGCTGCCACCGCGGCCGCGGCGCGCGCTGGGGCTGCACTTCGTTCCCGAGGAACGGCTGGGCCGCGGCGCGGTGCCGACGCTGTCGCTGGCCGAGAACACGCTGCTGACGCGCGACATCGGCATCGGCCGCGGCGGCTGGCTGCAGCCACGGGCCATCGCCGGGCTGGCCGCGCGGCTGATCGAACGCTTCCAGGTCAAGGCCGGTGGCCCGGGTGCGACGGCGCTTAGCCTGTCGGGCGGCAACCTGCAGAAGTACATCGTCGGCCGCGAGATCGACGCCGCGCCGAAGCTGCTGATCGTCAGCCAGCCGACCTGGGGTGTCGACGTCGGCGCCGCGGCGCTGATCCGCGCCGAACTGCTGGCGCTGCGCGACGCCGGCTGCGCGCTGCTGGTGGTCAGCGAAGAGCTCGACGAACTCTTCGAGATCAGCGACCGGCTGCTGGTCATCGCTCAGGGCCGCGTCTCGCCGTCGCTGGCGATGGCCGAGGCCTCGATCGAGACCGTCGGCGAGTGGATGTCCGGGCTGTGGCCCGGCGCCCGCGGGGTTGCATCGACGACCCCGGCCGCATCGGTGACTGCATGACCACCCACTGCGGCGCCACACGATGCTGAGGCTCGAAGCCCGCCCGCAACCGTCGCGCTGGATGGCGCTGGCGTCGCCGCTGCTCGCGCTGGTCTTCACCGTGCTGATCGGCGTGCTGCTGTTCGTGCTGCTCGGCAAGGACCCGCTGCGCGGCCTGCAGATCTTCTTCGTCGAACCGGTGAAGAACCTGTATGCGCTGTCCGAGCTGACGGTCAAGGCCACGCCGCTGATCCTCATCGCGCTCGGCCTGGCGGTGTGCTTCCGGGCCAACGTCTTCAACATCGGCGCCGAAGGCCAGTTCATCGTCGGCGCGCTGGCCGCCGGCTATGTCGCGATGCAGGCCGGGCCTGGCACCGCGTGGCTGGGCAAGGCCATCGTCGTGCCCATCCTCGTCGCCGGTGTGCTCGGCGGCATGGCCTGGGCGGCGCTGGTGGCGCTGCTGCGCGACCGCTGCAACGCCAACGAGATCCTGGTCAGCCTGATGCTGGTCTACGTCGCCGACCAGATCCTCGGCTACCTGGTCCACGGCCCGTGGATGGACCCCGACGGCCACAACTTCCCGCAGAGCATCACCTTCGCCGCCGTGACGCGCATCCCGAAGCTGGTGCCCGGGCTGCGCGCGCACATCGGCGTGCTGATCGCGCTGGCCGCGGTGGCCGTGCTGTGGGCTGGTCTGTTCCGCACCTACCGCGGATTCGCGCTGCAGGTCGGCGGCATGGCGCCGGCGGCGGCGCGCTATGCCGGGTTCTCGTCGCGCGGTGCCCTGTGGACGGCGCTGCTGCTGTCGGGCGGCATGGCGGGGCTGGCCGGCGGGCTGGAAGCCGCCGGGCCGCTCGGCCAGTTGACGCCGTATGTGTCGGCCGGCTATGGCTTCGCGGCGATCATCGTGGCCTACGTCGGCCGCCTGCATCCGGTGGGCATCGTCTTCTCGGGCCTCTTGATGAGCATGTTCTACATCGGCGGCGAACTGGCGCAGACGCGGCTGGGCCTGCCGAAGTCGCTGACCGGCGTGTTCCAGGGCCTGCTGCTGTTCACGCTGCTGGCCTGCGACACCTTGATCATCTACAGACTGCGGTGGCGGCGGCAGGTTGCGGCTTCTGGGCCGGCGATCGGCGGGGCCTGACATGGAATCCTTCACGCGACCGACGGCTGTCAGCCCTGTGCGGACATTTGCAAGCGGCCTTCGAAGAGCGGCGCGGGAGCACTGCGGCGGGGTACCGTGCTCCGTTCATGTCCCCCGGGCCGGATCACCGAAGGTTCGCTCCGTGCGGGTTCTTTCCGGCCCTCCTCCTCTACTTCACTCCGCACGGCACCCCACCGCAGCGCTCTGGACACGATCGTTGCTGTCCACGGCCGCCAGGGGCAACGAGCGGTTCTGGCGGAGGATGCCGGGTGACCGGCGTAGCGAAGTAAAGGAGGAGGGCCGGGCGGATTCGATCCGGAGCG
>JANMAP010000421.1:0-7913 GCA_031359905.1 Burkholderiales bacterium
TGGAAGCTGCGCACGCTGCCGTCTTCCATGCGCACATCGACCCGGTAGCCGACGACGGTCTCCGAACGCTGCTTCTCGACCTGATTGCCGACCACCGCGCCGCCGACAGCGCCAGCCGCAGTGGCCAGTTTCTTGCCGTCGCCGCCGCCGAACTGGTGGCCCACCACGGCACCCAGCACGCCACCCACCACTGCGCCGGTGCCGCTGGGTTTGTCGGTGCGTGTGATCGGCTCGATCGATGCGACCGTGCCGATCGGTGCAGAGGCCACGGTGTGAACCTTGGGCGCGCTGTGGGCCGCCGTCTTGGTCGCGGCAACGTTGTGGCTGCTGCTGTAAGCCGTGCTGCCATCTTCCGGGCCGCAGGCGGCCAGGCCCATGGCGGCGGCGACAGAGACCAGCGACAACTGCCAGTAAGGTGCGGTCCGGTTCATCTTCAGAGTCCTCTCTTGATGGTTGCGAGGCAGGGCCTTTTCGACGGCGCTTGCTAGGCGTTTGCCGTCTCCCTTGCAATCACTCTAGGGGGGCTCGCGGGGCGCAGCGATAGTCCTCAGACGCACCGGCTTGTAGGACAAGAAGAATCGGCGGGACGCTCCAGGATCAACGGTCTAGAGCCGTTCGTCCGCGGTGGCGCCGGCGTCCGCCAGGGGCAGGTGGGCGACGATGCGTGTGCCGCTGCCGGGCCGCGATTCGATGGCCAGCTCGCCGCTGTCCGACGCCACGCGAAAGCGCATGCCGGCCAGGCCGTGCGCCGACGCCGGCGTGGCGTCCGGGTCGAAGCCGACGCCGTCGTCGCGGATGTCGAGCCGCGCGCGCCCGTCCTCGGCATGCAGGCCGACATGCACACTGCGTGCTGCGGCGTACTTGGCGATGTTCGTCAGGGCTTCCTGGACCACGCGGTAGGCGGTCAGCCGGGTGGCAGGCGCCAGTGGCAGGTCGTCGATCTCGGTGACCACCGCGATGTCGCTGCGCTTGGCGAATTCCTGGCACAGGATGTCCAGCGCCGGCTTCAGCCCCAGGTGGCTCAGCGACGACGGGTGCAGGTCTTCGATGATGCGGCGCTTCAGCGCGATGCCGGCGTCCAGCGACTGCACCAGGTGGCTGAAGCGCTCGCTGATCTCCGGCGCGCTGCCGGCCAGCTTGTTGCGGATGCGCGCCACGTCGAGCTTGGCGGCGGTGAGCAGCCCGCCGAGCTCGTCGTGCAGTTCGCGGGCCAGGCGCTGGCGCTCGTCTTCGCGGGCCGTCTGCAGATGGGTGGCGATGTCGCGCAGCTCGCGCGTTCGGCGCTCGACCTCGGCCTCCAGGCGGTCGCGTTCGGCGCTCAGCGCAGCGGCGCGCTCGGCGCGTTCGACGCTCAGGCGCTGGGCCTGGCGCATGAAGGCCAGCAGCGCTGCCAGGCTGAGCAGCACCAGCGCGGCGATGCCGATGCGCTTGTTGCGCAGGGTGTCGTCGAGCACCTTCTGTGCACGGTCCAGCCGGTCGCCTTCGCGGCGCGCCATCGCTCGGGACAGCTCGTCGAGCTGGGCCATCTTCTCGCGCCCGATGTCGGTCAGCATCAGATCGCGCCAGGCCTCTTCCTTGCCCTGTTCGAACAGCTCGATGGTCGTCGCCAACTCGGACATCTTCTGCCGCGCCAGCTCCTCGAGCTGGCGGGCCTCGGCCAGCCGCACCGGCTCGTTGGCGAACAGCGTATGGATGCGGGCCAGCGTCTCCTCGAAGGCCACCGTGGCGACGGTGTACGGTTCCTTGTACTGTGCGCGGCCCGTCAGCAGATAGCCGCGCTGGCCCGATTCGGCGCTGAGGATCACACGCAGCAGCCGAACGACCTCGGCCCGTGCCTCCAGCTGGTGGTCGCGGTCTTCGATGACTTCGCGGGCCCGCCAGTCGCCGACTTCGTTGACGGCAAGCAATGCCAGGGCCAGCAGGACCGCAATGGCAGCGGCAAAGCGGCTGCGCCGCGACACGCGCGGCCCGTCGTTCATCGGAGTGCGCATGAATCCTCGATACTCAATGCCTGTCAGGTCAGCGGGGAGGCTACATGATTCGAGTTGGCATCGTCGACGACCACGCGGTGGTCCGCGCCGGGTTGCGCCAGTTCCTCAGCGAGCAGGTCGACCTGCGCATCGCTGGTGAAGCCAGCAATGGTGACGAGGCGCTGGCGCTGGCCCGCACCGAGGAAGTCGATGTTCTGGTGATGGACCTGTCGATGCCCGACCGCAGCGGGGTCGACGTGCTGGCCGCGATCCGCGCCCGCTGGCCGAAGCTGGCGGTGTTGATCCTCAGCGGGTTTCCCGAGGCGCACTACGCCACCACGCTGCTGCGCCAGGGCGCCAGCGGCTACCTCAACAAGGAATGCGATCCCGAGGAGATCGTGACGGCCATCCGCACCGTGGCGCGCGGTCGTCGCTACATCACGCCGGCGGTGGCCGAACTTTTGGCCGACGGGCTGGGCGGCGTCGACAAGCCGCCGCATGAAGCGCTGTCCGAGCGCGAGTTGCAGGTCTTTCTGCGCCTGGCCAAGGGTGAAACTGTCGGCCATATCGCCGACGGCATGTGCCTGAGCGTGAAGACCGTCAGCACCTACCGCACCCGGGTGCTGGACAAGCTGCAACTGGCGACCAACAGCGACCTGACCTACTACGCGATGAAGAACGGCCTCATCGCTTGAGGGCGGCGCCGTATTCGGCGCAATAGGCCACCAGATCCTCGATCTCGCCGGACTTGTCGAAGACCCGGCTGGCGCCGAGTTGCAGACACTGGCGGCGCATGTCGGGGCTGGCATAGTTCGTCAGCACGACCCGGTGGACGGCCGAGTCCTGCAGCGCGCGCAACACGCCCAGCCCCGATCCGTGGCGCAGGAAGATGTCGACGATGGCCAGGTCGCATGGATTGGTCGGGTCGTTCAGCCAGCGCAGTGCACCGGCCTCGTCCTCGGCCGCACCGACGACCTCCAGCGGCACCATCTCTTCGAGCGCCGCCACCAAGTTCTCGCGGATGACCGGGCTGTCTTCGACGATGAACGCTCTGAGGGGTGGCATGCGGGATTCCGGCTGCGCGCCCAGCCTGTGCCGGGAATGCATGCAGTCTATCGAGCCCCGGCGGCGCCGTTTGTAGGACCGCGCCGCGAGCGCCGCCACCTCGTCCAGGGGGCATCGCGGGGTCGACTGTCCTACCCCCCCCGGCCCGGGATAATCTACCGACCCTACCCTGTACGGCGGCCGCCGCGGCGCGCCGAGAAAGCGCCATCCATGTCTGTGTTGTTGAAGACCCCTGCGCGCCAGGCCGTGCCGATCCATGTCGTCGATCGGGGCAGCTTCGCCGCCCATGCCGCGACGTTGGAGCCGGCCCAGCGACGCTGGTTCCAGACGCTGCGTTTCGAAGGCGCCGCCGACACCCACGCGCTGCTGCCAGCCGCCGACGGCTCGTTGTTGGCGGTGTGGGCCGGGGTGCGCGACGCCACCCATCCCTTCGCGCTGTCGGCCCTGCCGAAGGCGTTGCCGGTCGGCAAGTACCGCCTGGCCGACGCCATCCCCGGCGGCCCGGCAGTGCCCGACGAAGCCGCGGCCCTGTCGTGGGATCTGGGCGCGTATGTCTTCGACCTGTACCGCGCGCGGCAGCGCCCGCCGGCCGAATTGATGCTCGCGCCGACCGCCGGCGCGCGCCGCGGCGCGCTGCTGGCCGCGGCCATCGCCGCCACCCGCGATCTGGTCAACACGCCGGCCGAGCACATGGGCCCGGCCGAGCTGGCCGAAGCCGTCAAGCTGACGGCCAAGCAGCATGGCGCGAACTTCAAGCAGATCGTCGGCGATGCGCTGTTGAAGCAGAACTTCCCGGCCATCCACGCGGTGGGCCGCGCGGCCACCCGCGCGCCGCGGCTGATCGAGCTCAACTGGGGCCAACCCAAGCATCCCAAGTTGACGCTGGTCGGCAAGGGCGTGTGCTTCGACAGCGGCGGCCTGGACATCAAGACCGCCGACGGCATGCGCCTGATGAAGAAGGACATGGGCGGCGCGGCCAACGCGCTGGGCCTGGCGCAGATGATCATGGCGCTGCAACTGCCGGTGCGCCTGCAGCTGCTGATCCCGGCGGTGGAGAACGCGATTGCCGGCAACGCCTACCGCCCGGGCGATGTCTTCAAGACGCGCAGCGGCCTGCACATCGAGATCGGCAACACCGACGCCGAAGGCCGCGTCATCCTGTGCGACGCGCTGGCCTATGGCGCTGAAGGCAAGCCCGCGCTGATGATCGACATGGCGACGCTGACCGGCGCGGCCCGCGTCGCGTTGGGCAGCCATCTGCCGGCGCTGTTCTGCCGGCGGATGGACCTGGCGCGCGACCTGGTCGACCGCGGCCTGGCGCTGAACGATCCGCTGTGGCACCTGCCGCTGTGGCGCGACTATCACGCCGGCATCGAAAGCGACATCGCCGACATCGTCAACACCGGGCGCAACGCGCTGGCCGGGGCGATCACCGCGGCGATCTTCCTCGAGGACTTCGTTCCGGACACGCTCGACTGGCTGCACCTGGACCTGTTTGCGTGGAACGACACCGCGCGGCCAGGCCGCCCGGTGGGCGGCGAAGCGCAGGGCTTGCGCACGCTGCTGGCCTATCTGGAACACCGTTTCGGCGCTGGTCAGGCTTGAGGGACGGAGGTCGCAGGGCGGCCAGCGCGCCGTGATCAAAATGGTCGCCGGCCCTCGCAAACCCTGGATCCACAAGCGCGCCGAGGCCTAGACTTCATCGACCGCACGGTCGAATAACCGAGACTCGGCCGCATGGACGAATCGCACAGACGCGACCGCACAGACGCGACCGCACAGTCGCATCACGGAGACCCACATGTCCGAGCCTGTTCAACCTGCTCAGCCTCTTCAACCTGTCGAACCCGTCGTTCTCGTGGCCAACCACGGTCCGATCCGGCTGATCACACTGAACCGGCCGGCGTCGCTGAACAGTTTCACTGGGGCGATGCACGCCTTGCTGATGCCGGCGCTGGACGCTGCGGCCGCCGACGCCGAGGTGCGTGCGGTGGTCATCACCGGCGCTGGCCGGGGCTTCTGCGCCGGGCAGGACCTGTCGGACCCGGCAATGGCCGGCAGCGATGTCGATGTCGGCGACGTCATCGAGCGCAGCTACCGCCCGCTGGGTTTGCGCATCCGCTCGATGCCGGTGCCGGTGATCGCCGCCGTCAACGGCGTGGCCGCCGGGGCCGGCGCCAACCTGGCGCTGCTTTGCGACTTCGTCGTCGCTGCGCGCAGCGCCAGCTTCATCCAGGCCTTCTCGAAGATCGGCCTGGTGCCCGACGCCGGCGGCACCTGGCTGCTGCCGCGGCTGGTCGGCCGCGCCCGCGCCATCGGCCTGGCGATGACCGGCGACCGCCTGCCGGCCGAGGAAGCGCAGCGCATCGGCATGATCTGGCAATGCGTCGACGACGCCGCGCTGATGGACAGCGCGCTGGCGTTGGCCCAGCGGCTGGCCGCCATGCCGTCCAAGGCCCTGGCCGAGACCCGGCGGGTCATCGACGCGGCGATGGTGATGGATTTCGCCGACGCCATCACGCTGGAAGCGGACACCCAGCGCGAACGTGGCCATTCGCACGACTTCGCCGAGGGCGTGGCGGCGTTTCTGGCCAAGCGGCCGGCGGTGTTCAAGGACCGTTGATGGACGCCGGTCCGCAGCAAGTCGCCGACGCCCGTCCACAGCAAGTGGCTGACGCCACGTGCGCTGCGATGTGGCGCGGCGACCGCGCGTCGAAGTGGCTGGGCATGCAGGTGCTTGCCGTCGGCCCGGGCAGCGCGACGCTGCGCATGACCGTGCTCGAACACATGCTCAACGGCCACGACATCTGCCACGGCGGCCTGGTCACCACGCTGGCCGACAGCGCCTTCGCCTTCGCCTGCAACGCCTACAACGAAGTCACCGTCGCAGCCGGCTTCGACGTCAACCTGATCGCCGCGGCGCGGCTCGGCGACGTGCTGACGGCGGTGGCCCGCGAAGTCAGCAGGGCCGGGCGCACCGGCGTCTACGACGTCGCTGTCAGCAACCAGCGCGGCGAGGAAGTCGCCGCGTTCCGCGGTCGCTCGTACACCATGAAAGGCCGGGCGCTCGTCGACGGCCTGCCGGTCGGCGTGCAGTGCCCGGTGGACTGAAGCGATGCC
Source organism: Burkholderiales bacterium (assembly GCA_031359905.1). GTDB lineage: Bacteria > Pseudomonadota > Gammaproteobacteria > Burkholderiales > Burkholderiaceae_C > Rubrivivax. The sequence continues at coordinate 6,156 of JANMAP010000421.1, forward strand.
CGTCAAGACCCCGGCGCCCGGCGATCTGGAACCCATCGAACGGGCCAGCCGCGACGAACTGCAGGCCCTGCAGTTGCAGCGCCTGCAGGCGACACTGCACCACGCCTACGAGCATGTGCCGCACTACCGCCGCGCCTTCGACGAACGCGGCGTGCATCCGGCGGATTGCCGCACGCTGGCTGATCTGGCGATGTTCCCGACGACCAGCAAGGCTGACCTGCGCGCCAACTACCCGTTCGGCATGTTTGCCGTGCCGCGCGAACAGGTGGTCCGCATCCACGCATCGTCGGGCACCACCGGCAAGCCCACCGTCGTCGGCTACACGCAGGGCGACATCGACCGCTGGGCCGACCTGGTCGCGCGCAGCATCCGCGCCAGTGGCGGGCGGCGTGGCGACATCGTTCACGTCGCCTATGGCTACGGCCTGTTCACCGGCGGGCTGGGCGCGCATTACGGCGCCGAGAAGCTGGGCTGCACGGTCGTGCCGATGAGCGGTGGGCAGACCGAGAAGCAGGTCCAGCTGATCGAGGACTTCCGGCCCGACATCATCATGGTCACGCCGAGCTACATGCAGGTCATCGTCGAGGAGTTCCGCCGCCAGGGCAAGGACCCGCGGGCGATGTCGGTCAGCGTCGGCATCTTCGGCGCCGAGCCCTGGACCGAGGCCATGCGCCGCGAGATCGAACACAGCGCTGCGATCGACGCCGTCGACATCTATGGCCTGAGCGAGGTGATGGGCCCGGGCGTGGCCAACGAATGCATCGAGACCAAGGACGGCCCGGTGATCTGGGAAGACCACTTCTACCCCGAGATCATCGACCCACAGACCGGCGCGGTGCTGCCGTATGACGAATCGAAGGGCGGATCCGAGGGCGAACTCGTGTTCACCACGCTGACCAAGGAAGCGCTGCCCGTCGTCCGCTACCGCACGCGCGACCTGACACGCCTGCTGCCACCCACCGCGCGCAGCATGCGTCGCATGGGCAAGATCGTCGGCCGCAGCGACGACATGCTGATCATCCGCGGCGTCAACCTGTTCCCGACGCAGATCGAGGAACTCGTGCTGCAGCAGGGCCGGCTGGCCGGCCAATACCAACTCGTCGTCAGCCGCGAGAACCTGCTCGACGAGGTGCTGGTGCGCTGCGAACTGGCGCCCGAACACCGCCACGAGGACCGCGACGCGATCGCCCGCGAGTTGCAGCAACGCATCAAGACGCTGATCGGGGTCGGCGCCACGGTCGACGTCGGCCTGCCGGATTCGATCGAACGCACGCTGGTCGGCAAGGCGCGGCGCGTGATCGACCAACGACCGAAGTGAACCCACCCCCGAAGCGCCTGCGGCGCTCCCCCTCAAGGGGGCGCCTCCAGCGGCCCGGCAGAGCCGGTTCCACGGCGGCTGCTTGATCGGACCTATCGAGGAAAGCCATGTACACCCAAGCGATGGACACCGCGCCGCGTGAAGAGCGCGTTGCGCTGCGCAGCGCTGGCGAGGCGCAGCTCGAAGCGCGCTTCGAGTCGCGCATCGACGCCGGCGACTTCATCGAAGCCAAGGACTGGATGCCCGAGCACTACCGCAAGACGCTGGTGCGCCAGATCAGCCAGCACGCGCATTCCGAGATCGTCGGCATGCTGCCCGAGGGCAACTGGATCACCCGTGCGCCGACGCTCAAGCGCAAGACGATCCTGCTGGCCAAGGTGCAGGACGAGGCCGGCCACGGCCTGTACCTGTACGCCGCCGCGGAAACGCTGGGCACCAGC
>JANMAP010000457.1:0-4862 GCA_031359905.1 Burkholderiales bacterium
CAACGGCGTCAGCTGGGCGCGGGAGAACACCGGCTTCGCAAATGTGATCGTGGAAGCCTTGAGCCTGAAGAACGATGCGCCACGCTACCTTTACGCCTACACGCACGGGCGCAGCGCATACCGGGTCGCTCTGCCGTGACAGGACTCGGTTGAACGCTTGACGGGTTGACCCTCGAACGACGGGGCCGCAGTGATGCGGCCCTTTTCTGTTTGCGCAGCAATCTATAAAGGCGGCAATGCCGGCTGCCAGCGCGCGTGTGACGGGCGGCGGCCTGTTCATGTCTCACTTCTACAATCCAGGTGATTCCACGAGCGCGATCACCATGCCTGTCAATCTGCAACTGGCCCGGACGGATGAGTTGTGGCCCGTGCATGGCCTGCGTCTCGGTGTCGTCATGGCCGGAGTACGCAAGCCGAACCGACGTGACCTGGTGCTGTTCGCACTCGACGAGAGCGCCGCCGTCGCCGGCGTCTTCACGCAGAACCGCTTCTGTGCCGCTCCGGTGCAGATCTGTCAACAGCACCTGGCGTCGGGCGCGGGCGTGCGTGCCCTACTGATCAACACCGGCAACGCCAACGCCGGCACCGGCGCCGACGGCCTGGCGCGGGCGCGGCGCAGTTGCTCGGCGTTGGCGGCGCTGATGGGCCTGCAGCCCGCGCAGGTGCTGCCGTTCTCGACCGGTGTGATCATGGAAACGCTCCCCATCGAACGCATCGAAGCCGCGCTGCCGGCGGCCATCGCCGCGCTGCGCCCGGCCGATGGCGCGGCCTGGTTCGAGGCCGCGCAAGGCATCATGACCACTGACACCGTGCCCAAGGCGGCCTCGCGCCAGGTGCAGATCGGCGGGCGCAGCGTCAACATCACCGGTATCGCCAAGGGCGCCGGCATGATCCGCCCGAACATGGCCACGATGCTCGGCTTCATCGCCACCGACGCGGTGATCGACGCGGCGCTGCTGCAGCCCCTGGTGACGGAGGCTGCCGATCTGAGCTTCAACCGCATCACCATCGACGGCGACACGTCGACCAACGATTCCTTTGTCCTGGTGGCCACGCAGTGCGCCGGCCATGCGCCGATCACCAGCCTGGACTCGGCCGACGGCCGTGCGCTGCGCGACGCGGTGGTGGCCGTGGCCGAGCAACTGGCCCAGGCCATCGTTCGCGATGGCGAAGGCGCGACCAAATTCATCACCGTGCAGGTGCAGGGCGGGCGGGACGCCGCCGAGTGCAAGCTGGCGGCCTACGCCATCGCGCATTCACCGCTGGTCAAGACGGCCTTCTTCGCCAGCGACCCCAACCTCGGGCGCATCCTGGCCGCAGTGGGTTACGCCGGCATCGCCGATCTCGACCAGAGCCTGATCGACCTGTTCCTCGACGACGTGCACGTGGTGCGGCAGGGCGGCCGGCACCCGGCGTACCGCGAAGAAGACGGCCAGCGCGTGATGCAGGGCAGCGAGATCACCGTGCGCGTGGACCTGCACCGCGGCAGCGCCGAAGCGCTGGTCTGGACCTGCGACCTGTCGCACGACTACGTCAGCATCAACGCCGACTACCGGTCATGACCCACCCCCGAAGCGCCTTCGGCGCTTCGTCTCGAGGGGGGCGGGCACCCGCCGAGCGAGCGCCGGTGCGCTCGCAAGTGGCTGGCGAGCGCATTGCGACATGCAGGTCGCAAGGCAACCCCAGCGGCCCGGCGAAACCGGTTCCGCGGCGTTCGGTATGGAGCGCCCCATGGCCAGCCTGGCCGGCCGTCCCCCGCGGGGATTTGAGTAGCCCGGCAGAGCCGGATCGACCCGGGAGGGCCGGCACCTGCTGATCTTTCGCCGACTGCCCGAAGAGGATCTCTGGCGCGACCCGGCCTACCTGCGGCTGTGGAGTTCGATCCTCACCAGTTCGTTGGCCAACCAGGTGATGCTGCTGGCCCTGCCGTTGACGGCCGCGGTGCTGCTGCGCGCGTCGCCGACGCAGATGGGCCTGTTGACGGCGATCGAGCTGTCGCCGTTCCTGATCCTGTCGCTGCCGGCCGGGGTCTGGCTGGATCGCGTGCGCAAGCTGCCGGTGTATGCCAGCGGCGAGACCCTGCTGGCGCTGGTCGCGGCCAGCGTGCCGCTGGCTTGGTGGCTGGGCTGGTTGAGCATGGGCTGGCTGTACCTTGTCGGCTTCGTCATCGGTGCCGTGCACACGGTGGCTGGCACGGCAGCGCAGATCGTTCTGACGCAGGTGGTGGCCCGCGACCGGCTGGTCGAAGCGCATGCCAAGAACGCACTCGCCTCGTCGGGCGCTGAAGTCGCCGGGCCGGGCTTCGCCGGGCTGCTGATCAAGCTGGCGGGTGCGCCGCTGGCGCTGCTGCTGAACGCCGTGCTGCTGCTCGGCTCGGCGCTGATCCTGCGTGGCATCACGATCCACGAGCGGCGCGACGCACGCCCCGATGCGCACTTCTGGCGCGACCTGCTGGCTGGCCTGCGCTTCGTCGCAGGCAACCGCCTGCTCGTGACGCTGGGCGTGCTGATGGGCGTCTGGCAGATGTGCCACCACGCGGCGATGGTCGTGCAGATTCTCTTCGCCACCCGCACGCTGGGCCTGTCCGAACAGGCGGTGGGCCTGTGCTATGCGGGTGTCGGGCTGGGCACCATCGCCGGCAGCGTGTTCGGGCGGCGCATCAGCCAGCGCATCGGCCCCGGGCCCTGCCTGGTGCTGGGGTATGCCGTCTGCGGCAGCGGTTGGCTGCTGCTCGCCGCCGCACCGGCCAATGCCTGGGGGGTGGCCGCCTTCGCGGGGATGATGATGTTGTTCTCCACCGGTGCGGTCTTCATCTTCATCAACTTCCTGGCGCTGCGCCAGGCTGCCACGCCCGAGCCGATGCTCGGCCGCATGACCAGCACCATGCGCTGGCTGACGCTGCTGGGAGCCGGCCCGGGTGCGCTGCTCGGCGGCTGGCTGGGCGAATATGTCGGCCTGCGGGCGTCGCTGGCGTTTGCCGGCGGGGTGTCGGTGCTGCTGGTGGTCGTCGCCTGGCGGCTGCCGTTGATCCGCGGGCTGAAGGCCCTGCCGGTGCTCGAGCATGACTCGGACTGGCTGGGTGTCGAAGCCAGCGTGCGCCGCGAAGGCTGATACCGGTTGGCGGTCTTCAGCCCGGCAGCGCAGCGTCGCCTGGTGCGAAGCGGTCGACCGCATCGGTGATCAGGCCGTCGATGCCCAGCGCCAGCAGGCGCTGCGCGTCGGCCTGGTCGTTCACCGTGTAGCACAGCGCACGCAGGCCGGCCGCGCGCAGTTGCCCGATGACCGTCGCATCCATCAGCGGGTGGTGCGTGACAACGGCCGCGCAGCCCAGCGACCGCGCACGGTCCAGCCAGCCCGGTGCCAGGCGGTCCAGCAGCAGCGCGCGGGGCAGCGCCGGTGCGGCGTCGCGCGCGCCTTGCAAGGCGTCCGGCTGGAAGCTGCTGAACAGCGGTGGCAGCCGGTCGCCGGCCCACAGGCGAAGGCAGGCCTGGCCGACGATGCGACCGGTGTGCAATGCAGTCCCCGGTGTCGGCTTGATCTCGATGTTCAGCGCGAAGCCGTTGCCCTGCACGTAGGCCGCGATGGCGTCCAGGCTGGGCAGGGGCTCGCCGGCGAAGGCCGGCGAATGCCAGCGGCCCGCGTCCAGCCGCGACAGCGCGGCCCAAGGCCGCTCGCCGGCGGTGCCGCGGTCGGGCGTGGTGCGCTCCAGCGTGGCGTCGTGCAGCAGGAAGGGCACGTCGTCAGCGCTGAGCTTGACATCGCATTCGAAGGCCCGGTAGCCATGCGCTGCCCCGACGCGGAAGGCCGCCAGCGTGTTCTCCGGTGCCAGCTTGCCGGCGCCGCGGTGGGCGATCCACAGCGGGTACGGCCAAGGGCTCACCGGGTTGACCTTTCGCGACCGGCAGTCCGCTCTGCGATGTTCGGGCGACACGGCGGGCTCATCGTCACCCCACGCGCTGACCGCTGGCGCTGTCGTACCAATGCAGATGCTGCGGGAGCACCTGCACCGCGATGACCTCGCCGGCCTTCGGCGGCACGGCCGTGCCCTCGATGCGCAGCGTGAAGGCCGCTCCGCTGTCTCTGCCCTGTCCTCCCTGTCCGCCCTGTCCGCCCAGCCGCCCGTAGACCAGCCGCTCGGCGCCCAGCATCTCCAGCATCTCGACCTGCATCGGCCAGGCCGTGCCGTTCGTGCCGTTCGTGCCGTTCGTGCCGTTCGCGCCGTTCGCGCCGTTCACGCCGTTCACCCCGACGATGGCGGCGTGTTCCGGCCGCGCCCCCAGGGTCAGGGCGCCTGTGCGCGGTGCGCCCTGCGACAGCGGCAGGCTGACACCGCCGACGTGGAAGTGCGCGCCCTCGGCCTGGCCGGCCAGCAGGTTCATCGGCGGGCTGCCGATGAAGCCGGCGACAAAGGTGGTGGCCGGCTGGCCGTAGACCTGCTCCGGCGTGCCGATCTGTTCGATGCGGCCGGCGTTCATCACGATCAGGCGCTGGCCCAGCGTCATCGCTTCGACCTGGTCGTGGGTCACGAACAGCGATGTCACGCCGAGTTCGCGGTGCAGCTTCTGAATCTCCAGCCGGGTCTGCGCGCGCAGCTTGGCGTCGAGGTTGGACAGCGGTTCGTCGAACAGGAAGACCTGCGGCTGGCGCACGATGGCGCGGCCCATCGCGACCCGCTGGCGCTGGCCGCCGGACAGCTGCCGCGGCGTGCGTTCGAGCAGCGCACCCAGCTCCAGGATCTTGGCCGCCTTCTGCACCCGCGCCTCGATCTCGGCCTTGGGCAGTTTGGCGATCTTCAGGCCATAGGCCATGTTGTCGTAGACGCTCATGTGCGGGTAGAGCGCGTAGTTCTGGAACACCATGGC
>JANMAP010000460.1:0-2645 GCA_031359905.1 Burkholderiales bacterium
GCACGATGGGCCAGCTGAGCCACGGCATCTACCTGGTCGAGGAGGTCGCCGACGTGGCCCACGTACAGCCGCGCGGCGACAAGCTGGCCGTGGTGACGCAGACCACCCTGAGCGTCGACGACGCGGCCGAGATTCTGACGGCGGTCAAGCGCCGCTTTCCGGGGGTGCGCGAACCCAAGCAGCAGGACATCTGCTACGCCACGCAGAACCGGCAGGACGCGGTCAAGATGCTGGCCCCGGCGGTCGACGTGGTCATCGTCGTCGGCAGCCCGACCAGCAGCAACAGCAACCGCCTGCGCGAACTGGCGCAGCGGCTGGGCACCGCCGCGTACATGGTCGACGCCGCCGCAGACCTGCGTGCCGAATGGCTGCAGGGCTGCCAGCGCATCGGCCTGACGGCCGGGGCCTCGGCGCCGGACATCCTGGTGCAGCAGGTCATCGAGCGCCTGCGCGAACTCGGCGCCATCAGCATCCGCAAGATGGACGGCGTGGTCGAGACGGTGCACTTCCCGTTGCCGCGCGGCCTGGGCGACCGCAGCATGGCCGAGATGGCGGGTGCATCGTCGTCCGCCCGATCTTGACGCTCGCCGCTTCCCACCCTGACGAAGACGGCGCCCATCGGCGCCGTTTCACTTGTCCGCACGACACGACCAGACCGACCCGGGGAACACCATGATCGACATCAACCTGCTGCGCCGCGACCTCGACGGCGTGGTCGCGCAACTGCAGCGCCGCAAGCACCCGCAGCCCTTCCTCGACGTTGCGCTGTTCAGCGCGCTGGAAGCCGAACGCAAGCAGATCCAGACCACCACCGAAAACCTGCAGGCCCGGCGCAACGCGCTGAGCAAGCAGATCGGCCAGCTGAAAAGCAAGGGCGAAGACACCACGGCGGTGATGGCCGAGGTCGGCGGCATCGGCGAGCAGATGAAGGCCGGTGGCGAACGGCTGGACGCCATCCAGGCCGAACTGCAGGCGCTGCTGATGGCGCTGCCCAATCTGCCGCAGGCGGATGTGCCCGACGGCGCCGACGAACGCGGCAATGTCGAAGTCCGCCGCTGGGGCACGCCGCCGGCACTGGGCTTCACGCCGCGCGACCATGTCGACCTCGGCGCGCCGCTGGGCCTGGACTTCGAGACCGGGGCGCGCCTGGCGGGATCGCGCTTCACCTTTCTGCGCGGGCCGGCGGCGCGGCTGCACCGCGCTCTGGCGCAGTTCATGCTGGATGTGCAGACGCAGCAGCACGGCTACACCGAGTGCTACACGCCGTACATCGTCAACCGCGAGATCCTGGAAGGAACGAGCCAGCTGCCGAAGTTCGAGGAGGACCTGTACGAAGTCCGCAGCGGCGACCAGACGACCCCCGCCGGCACGGGCACGCCCGCGCAGAAGCAATACCTGATCCCGACCTCGGAGGTCTCGCTGACGAACATCGTTCGCGAGCAGATCCTCGATGCCGCGCAACTGCCGATCAAGCTGACCGCGCACAGCCCGTGTTTTCGCAGCGAAGCCGGCAGCGCGGGCCGCGACACGCGCGGCATGATCCGCCAGCACCAGTTCGACAAGGTCGAGATGGTGCAGGTCGTCCAGCCCGAGCACAGCGCCGCGGCGCTGGAACAGATGGTCGGCCATGCCGAGGCCATCCTGCAGCAGCTGGAACTGCCCTACCGCGTGGTGCTGCTGTGCGCCGGCGACATGGGCTTCGGCGCGAGCAAGACCTACGACCTGGAGGTCTGGCTGCCGGCGCAGGACACCTTCCGCGAGATCAGCTCGTGCAGCAACTGTGACGCCTTCCAGGCGCGGCGCATGCAGGCCCGCTTTCGCAATGCGAACGGCAAGACCGAACTCGTCCACACGCTCAACGGCTCGGGCCTGGCGGTCGGCCGCGCGCTGGTGGCGGTGCTGGAAAACCACCAGCAGGCCGATGGCAGCATCCAGGTGCCCGCCGCGCTGCGCCCGTACCTCGGCGGCCTGGAAGTGCTGCGCGCTTGATCCGCTAGAATTGCGGGCTTCGCACCACGCGAACCGCACAGGAAAGGTGGCAGAGTGGTCGAATGCGCCGGACTCGAAATCCGGTGAACAGGTTCACCTGTTCCGAGGGTTCGAATCCCTCCCTTTCCGCCAGATCAACCTGTCAACCTGAAGAGATCAGATCAGGCTGTCATTGCCGTCGCCGTTCGCCGAACTCGCCGAATCATTGCGCTGGAGTTCGAGAACCAAGAAATCGGCGATCGACTCCAGCACGAGTTCGGGCAAGCCCTCTGCGATGGCGTCGTGCATCTGCAGACTGGCCTCTGGATCGACAGGCTCGCCCGCGAAAGCCTGCTTCCTTGCTTGTGCACTTGGCCATTGCGCGTAGCCGTACCACCAGCCATCGGACCCCCGATGAAGCCTGGAGCCCAGCGAGCCGCGCTCGGAACGCAAGCGTTCCGAGATGCGCGACCAAGCTTCTGTGAACGACGCTTCCGCCCCGGCGTGCAGACGCCAGCGATACAAGACGGCAAATCCCGGACCGGATGAACTCATTGGCGCCCTCCACGCATGGGTCGCGAAACGATTCAAAGCACCCGTGGTGACGTTCGGTCCATCCGTCGATCAGTTCGCGAACACCTGATCGACGAAGCGTTGGGCCTCTGCGGTGTGGGCAT
>JANMAP010000494.1:0-2385 GCA_031359905.1 Burkholderiales bacterium
ACGTTGTAAGGCGGATCGGTCCAGACCAGGTCGGCAATCTGCCCGCCGAGCAACCGATCATAGGCCGCCATATCTCGCGCGGAGCCACAGAGGATCCTGTGATCCCCGGCACACCACAGATCGCCAGGTCGGGAGACGACATGCGCCAGGTCCGCGCCCTCGCCAGCCATGTCATCCGCCGGGTCGGTCGCCTCATCGTCGCCCCCCAAAAGCAGGGCTTCGACATCCGGAACCTCAAAGCCTGGGAAGTCGTAGTCCTCATCCAGCGCGATCAGCTCCCCGAACTCGAGGCTGAGCTCGGCCAAATCCCATTCGCCGGTCTCCTGGATCTTGTTGAGCGAGAGTGCCAGGCGGCGGATCTCTGCGTCCGGCAGGTCATCGACCACGATGCAGGGGATCTCCTCGGCGCCCAGCAGCTGGGCTGCGGCAAGGCGAGCGTGACCATCGATGACCTCATGCCGGTCGCGGCCATTCCGGCCGCGGACCAGGATCGGGATGCGATTGCCAAACAGATGCATCGAGCGCTTCACCGCGGCGACCTGTCCCTTCAGCGCTTTCCGGACCTGCCGCTGCGCCTTCTCGATTTCGTCGGTCTTGATCCACTTGATGTGAATCTGCGGGAATGCATCGTTTCGTCGAAGGCGGGCGGGCGTCTCGCGCGGGCTCGACTCCGGAGGATAGTCGGCGATTGCTGCTTCGGTCAGGTTTCTTGTCATGATGACTCCACCGCAAGGTTTCAGCTTTGGCGGTGGAGAAAGACTGGGCCTGACGTACCACCGCGACGACGCTTCGGACGGTGGTGACGGAGCAATTTCAACCAAGGCTCCCGACCCGAATTGCGATCAAACTCTCACATAACAAGTGAGGCGTCAACAGTTAAAGTATTGATAAGGTTGACAAACGCGGCAGAGGGGTTTGGCCCGCTCATTCGACTGGACTTCGCCGCGGAACCAAGCGTCAGTCACATTGCGCCCGGATCCGTCCGGGCCTGCCTCGGTAGGACGGCATGGTGCCGCCCAGCACACCGAGGAGACCCTAATGTCCGATACATCTGAAGCCAAACCCCGCCCCACCAAGTCCGAACTCGTCATCAAGCTCCTGTCGCGCAAGGCCGGCGCAGACATGGGGGCGCTGCGTGACGCCACCGGCTGGCAGGCCCATTCGGTCCGCGCGGTTCTGAGCGGCTTGCGCAAAGCCGGCTACACGCTCGATCGCCAACCCGCCAAGACCGAGACCGGAGGACCGGTCTACCGGATCGCGGCACGGCCGGAAGCACGGGCGTGAAGCCTGCAGTGCCCGAGATCGAACGCATGGACCGGGCGGCACTAATCGCCGCCTGGTCGGATCTCTTCGGATCCCCGGTGCCAAAGGGGCTGAGCCAACCGTTTCTTCGGCGCTTCATCGCCTTCGAAGTTCAGGCCCGACACGCAGGCGGTCTGCCGGCAGGTTTTGCAGCAAAGCTCGCGGAGCCGCGATCCCGCGCGGCTTCGCATGGACCCGCGCCCGGCGGACGGCTCTTGCGCGAGTGGAACGGCGTCACCCATGTCGTCGACGTGACCCTTGAGGGATATCACTGGGACGGGCGGAGCTATCGTTCACTCTCGGCGATCGCCCGCGCCATCACCGGCGCCCGCTGGTCCGGCCCGCGCTTTTTCGGCCTCAGGGAGGGCATTTGATGTCCGCCGGGCCGACAATCCGCTGCGCGATCTATACGCGCAAATCCTCCGACGAGGGGCTCGACCAGGGTTTCAACTCGCTGGACGCCCAGCATGAAGCCTGCACCGCCTATATCCTGAGCCAGAAACAGGAAGGCTGGATCCTCGCCAAGGGCCGCTTCGACGACGGCGGCGTGTCAGGCGGCACACTCGACCGGCCAGGCCTGCAACGCCTGCTTGCCGAGATCGACGCGGGCCGGATCGGCAAGGTGGTCGTCTACAAGATCGACCGGCTGACCCGGTCGCTTGCCGACTTCGCCAAGCTGGTCGAGCGGCTCGAAGCGGCCAAGTGCTCCTTCGTCTCCGTCACCCAATCCTTCAACACCGCCACCTCAATGGGCCGCCTGACGCTCAATGTCCTTCTCTCCTTCGCGCAATTCGAACGCGAGGTGACCGCCGAGCGCATCCGCGACAAGATCGCGGCCTCCAAGAAGAAGGGGCTCTGGATGGGCGGTGTGCCGCCGCTAGGCTATGACATTCCCCCAGATCCGAAAGTTCGGGAACTGGCTCTGAACCCTGTTGAAGCCGAGACGGCGCACACATTGTTCGATCTCTATGACCGGATGGCCAACCTCGCCTCGGTTGAGCGCGAGGCCGCCAGGCTTGGACTGAGATCGAAGCGGCACCATTTCCGCTCCGGCCGTGAGCAAAGTGGCAACGTCCTCTCCCG
>JANMAP010000495.1:0-8210 GCA_031359905.1 Burkholderiales bacterium
CGCGGCGCTGGCCGGCGTGTGGTGGCCGCTGTGGGCATCGGTGCTGGGCAATGCGCTGGCCATCGCGGCCTTCAACTGGTTCTTCGTGCCGCCGCGCGGCAGCCTGCATGTCGATCTGCGCCAGCACAGCCTGCTGCTGGCCACCATGCTGGCCGTCGGCTGGGTCGTCGCCGGGCTGATGACGCGGCAGCGCGCGCTGGCCCGCCGCGAAGCCCAGCACGCGCGCCAGGCGGCGCAGCTGCAGGCCCTGGGCGACGCGCTGCGCGACACCGACGATCCCTTGCAGCAGGCCGGCGCGCTGCAGCAGGCGCTGGCGGCCACCGCGCCCGGCGGGCCCGACGGTGCAGCCGCGCTGTTCGTGCTGACCGGCCCGCTGCCGGCGCACGACGACATGGCCGCGGGGCTGCTGCTGGGCCGCGTCAGCGCCGATCAGCAGACCGGCCTGTGGCTGTGCCTGCGCCAGTCGGTCGCGCTCGGCCCCGGCAGCGGACGGCACGAATACGAAGGCGACTGCTATTTGCCGTTGCGCGGGCGCGGCGGCAGTTTCGGGGCCGCCTTGCTGCCGTGGTCGCCAGGGCGCAGCGCGCCGGTCGAGGCCGCGGCCCGTCGTGCCCATGCCCAGGCGCTGTGCGACCAGATGGGGCTGGCACTGGAACGCGCCGCGGCGCTGCGCGCGGCCGCTGTGGCGCGCGACGAGGCCCAGCTGCAGCGGCTGCGCAACACGCTGCTGGCGTCGATCTCGCACGACTACCGCACGACGCTGGCCAGCATCCTGGGTGCGGCGTCGTCGCTGCAGGACCAGGGCGAACGGTTGTCGCTGGCGCAGCGCACGCGGGTCGCGGCGACCATCGTCGACGAGGTCGAACAACTCTCGCGGCTGACCGAGAACACGCTGCAGCTGGCGCGGCTGGACGCGCCCGGCCTGGTGCTGCGCAGCGACTGGGAATCGGCCGAGGAGATCGTCGGTTCGGTGCTGCGCCGCCTGCGCCAGCGCGATCCCGCGCGGCGCCTGCGCGTGCGCCTGGAACCCGGCCTGCCGCTGCTGCGCTGCGACGCCGTGCTGCTGGTGCAACTGCTCGACAACCTGGTCGACAACGCACTGAAGTACGGTGGCGGCGAGGCGCCGGTCGAGATCGTCGTGCGGCGCAGCGGCGACATGCTGCTGCTGGCGGTGCGCGACCGCGGCCCCGGTGTGCCGCCGGCCTGGCGCGAACGCGTCTTCGACGCCTTCCAGCGCGGCGCTGCGCCCGGGCCGGGCGCGTCGGCCACCTCGACGCCATCGCCGGACACGCCGGCCCGGCGCGGCGCCGGTGTCGGGCTGGCCCTGTGTCGGGCCATCGCGCGGGCCCATGGTGGCCGGCTGACCCTGCGCACGCGCCGTCACGGGGGCAGCAGCTTCGAATGCAGCCTGCCGCTCGCTGTTCCGCCCATGGCCCCGCCCACGATGCCGGACGCGATACCGGTCGCAACACCGCCTGCGACACCAACCGCGGCACCGCCGGCGCCCGCGGCCCCCGACGCGGCGCCGTGGACCACGCCGTGACGCTGACCGCCCTGCTCGTCGAAGACGATCGCGAATTGCGCATCACGCTGCGCGAAGCCCTGCAGGTCGCCGGCTGGCGCGTGCTGGCCGCCGCCAGCCTGGCCGATGCGCGGGCCTTGTGGGCCCACGCCGCGGCCGACGGCGGCAACGAGGTGGCCGTGGTGCTGCTCGACCTGACGCTGCCCGACGGCGACGGCGAGACGCTGCTGGCCGAACTGCGCCGGCACGGCGGCCCGCCGGTGATCGTCATCTCGGCGGGCCATGCCGATCTGCAGAAGATCCGCCTGCTCGACGGCGGTGCCGACGACTACCTGGTCAAGCCTTTCGCCGTCGGCGAACTGCTGGCGCGCATGCGCGTGGCCCTGCGCCACCGCGGCACGTCGCTGCAGCCGGCGACGACGCGCTACGAACAGGGCGCGCTGCTGGTCGACCTGGCCGCCCACCGCGTGCTGCTGGCCGGTGCCGACGTGCACCTGACGCCGACCGAGTTCAAGCGGCTGGCCCGCCTGGTGCGCAGCGCCGGCCAGGTCGTCACGCACCGCCAGCTGCTGGCCGACGTGTGGGGCCCCGACTTCACCGATCACACGCATTACCTGCGCCTGTACATGGGCCAGCTGCGGGCCAAGCTGGAGACCGAGCCGGCCGACCCGCAGCGCCTGCTGACCGAGCCGGGCGTCGGCTACCGGCTGGCGGACAACGGCGCGGTTTGAGCGGGCGCCGATGGTGTCCTGCAGCGCCCTGCGGCGCTGGCGTGATCCTCATGCACCGCGCGGCCCTTATGCGTTCCTGATGCGCTGCCGCGCAGGCTCGGGATTCCTCCACGAAGCCCGGATTCCGCCATGCCGACCAGCGCTGTCGTTGCTGCCGCAGCCCCCGCAGTCACCGCCCACACCGCCGGGTCGGCGCCGCCCGACACACCCATCCCGCTGACGCCGCCGCGCAGCGGCTTGGCGGCCCTCACGCTGGGCGCGATCGGGGTGGTCTACGGCGACATCGGCACCAGTCCGCTGTACACGGTCAAGGAAATCTTCAGCCCAGCCACCGGCGTGCCGCTGGACGCCCCGCACATCGTCGGCGCGGTTTCGGTGATCTTCTGGGCGCTGATGCTGGTGGTGACGCTGAAGTACGTGCTGCTGATCCTGCGCGCCGACAACCGCGGCGAAGGGGGTGGCCTGGCGCTGACCGCGCTGGCCGCCAGCGCAGTGCGCGACCGGCCGGCGCTGCGTTCGGCGCTGCTGCTGCTCGGCGTGTTCGGCGCCACGCTGTTCTACGGCGACAGCGTGATCACGCCGGCGATCTCGGTGCTCGGCGCGGTCGAAGGGCTGGAGCTCGTCACGCCGGCATTCAAGCCCTACGTGGTGCCTGCATCGGTGCTGATCCTGGTCGGCCTGTTCGCGGTGCAGCGGCTGGGCACGGCCGTCGTCGGCCGCTGCTTCGGGCCGGTGATCGTGCTCTGGTTCGTGACGCTGGCGGCCATCGGCGCGGTCCACGTCGCGCGCCAGCCGGCGATCCTGGCCGCGCTCGACCCGTTGCAGGCGGCGCGCTTCCTGGCCGGCCGCGGCTGGCAGGTCTTTGCGGCCATCGGCGCCATCGTGCTGGCGCTGACCGGTGCCGAAGCGCTGTATGCCGACATGGGCCATTTCGGGCGCCGGCCGATCCAGTGGGCCTGGACCGGCCTGGTGCTGCCCGCGCTGGCCCTGAACTACATGGGGCAGGGCGCACTGCTGATGAGCGACCCGGCCGCCATCGACAACCCGTTCTACCGCCTGTTCCCGCCTGCAGCGCTCTGGCCGGTGCTGCTGCTGGCCACGCTGGCGGCGATCATCGCGTCGCAGGCGGTGATCTCGGGGGCCTATTCGATGACCCGCCAGGCGATCCAGCTCGGCTTCCTGCCGCGCATGACGGTGCGCTTCACGTCGGCGCACGAAGCCGGGCAGATCTACCTGCCGATGGTCAACCTGCTGCTGCTCGCCGGGGTGGTGGCGGCGGTGCTGGGCTTCGGCAGTTCGTCGGCGCTGGCGGGTGCCTACGGCATCGCCGTCACGCTGACCATGCTGATCACCACGCTGCTGACCTTCTTCGTGGTGCGCGACGGCTGGCGCCTGCCGGCGCCGCTGGCCTTCGCTGCGACGGGGTTCTTTCTGCTCATCGACGCGCTGCTGGTCGCCGGCTGCGCCGTCAAGTTCTTCGACGGCGGCTGGTTCCCGCTGGCGCTGGGCCTGCTGCTGTTCGGCCTGATGAGCACCTGGTCGCGCGGCCGCGCGCTGTTGCTGGACAGCCTGCGCCGCGACGGGATGGACCTGCAGGGCTTCGTCGACACCATCGACATCGATGGGCCGCGGCGCGCCGAACGCACGGCGGTCTACCCGGTGGCCGACCCCGACACGGTGCCGCTGGCTTTGCTCCACAACCTCAAGCACAACCAGGTGCTGCACCAGCACAACGTGGTGTTGACGGTGGTCTTCCACGACCGGCCGTGGGTCGCCGAGGCCGATCGCCTGCAG
Source organism: Burkholderiales bacterium (assembly GCA_031359905.1). GTDB lineage: Bacteria > Pseudomonadota > Gammaproteobacteria > Burkholderiales > Burkholderiaceae_C > Rubrivivax. The sequence goes on from JANMAP010000495.1 coordinate 4,048, forward strand.
CTGCGCGCGCTGGGCAACGGCTTCTGGCGCGCCAGCCTGCACTTCGGTTTCATGGACACCCCGGACGTGCCGCTGGCGCTGCGTGGCGCCGAGGCCGCCGGGCTGCGCATCCCGGTCTTCGAGACGACCTACTTCCTGAGCCGCGAAACCGTGGTGCCGACACCCGGCGGCGGCATGGCCGCCTGGCGCGAACGGCTGTTCGCGGCGATGAGCCGCAACGCCGGCGATGTCATCGACTATTTCCGCCTGCCCGGCAACGCGGTGGTCGAACTGGGCACGCGCGTGCAGATCTGAGCGCAGCCCCGGTTCGCGCGACCGCCGCGGCGCCCGGCTGTGCGCGGGTATGCTGCCTGCGGATGCGCGCCAGGCTTTGACGATGCCCCCACCTCAAAACCTTGACCCCGACAGGCGCCCGCGGCCAGCGGGGCGCGCGCCGCGCGTTGGCGCGGCTGCCGCGGCTGCCGCGGCCGCCATCGCTGCCACCGTCGCCGACGCCCTCGCCGCCGCGCCGGGCTGACTCGAAGCCGCGCCGATGGCCTACCGCGCCCGTGTCGGCCTGCAGGGCTTCGCCTTCGCCGACCTGCGCGAACTGCTGGCCAAGGCCACGCCCGAGCGGTCGGGCGACGAGCTCGCCGGCATCGCTGCCGGCAGCGCGCAGGAGCGCGTCGCCGCGCGCGAGGCGCTGGCCGATCTGCCGCTGGCCACGTTCGTCGAGCAGGTCCTGGTGCCCTACGAAACCGACGAAGTCACGCGGCTGATCGTCGACAGCCACGACGCCGCGGCCTTCGCGCCGCTGGCGCATCTGACGGTGGGTGCGTTCCGCGACTGGCTGCTGTCGGATGCGGCTGACAGCGCCGCGACGGCGGCCATCGCCCCGGGCCTGACGCCGGAGATGGTGGCCGCGGTCAGCAAGCTGATGCGCAACCAGGACCTGATGCTGGTCGCCAGCCGCTGCCGCGTCGTCACGCGCTTTCGCTCGACGATCGGACTGCCCGGCCACCTCGCCGTGCGCCTGCAGCCCAACCACCCGGCGGACAGCCTGGCGGGCATCGTCGCCAGCATCGTCGACGGGCTGATGTACGGCGCCGGCGACGCCGTCATCGGCATCAACCCGGCGGCCGACAGCGTGCCGGCGCTGATCCGGCTGCTTCACCTGCTCGACGCGCTGATCGAGCAGCACGCCATCCCGACGCAGAGCTGCGTGCTGACGCACGTGACGAACACGCTGCGGGCGATCGAGCTCGGCGCGCCGGTCGACCTGGTGTTCCAGTCCGTCGCCGGCAGCGAAAACGCCAACCGCAGTTTCGGCATCGACCTGGCGCTGCTCGACGAAGCCCATGCCGCGGCGCGTGCGCTTCAACGCGGGACGGTGGGCGACGATTGCATGTACTTCGAGACCGGGCAGGGCAGTGCGCTGTCGGCCGGCGCGCACCACGGCGTCGATCAGCAGACGATGGAAGCGCGGGCCTATGCGGTGGCGCGGCGCTACCGGCCGCTGCTGGTCAACACGGTGGTCGGCTTCATCGGCCCGGAATAACTGTAAGACGGCAAGCAGATCATCCGCGCCGGCCTCGAAGACCACTTCTGCGGCAAGCTGCTGGGCCTGCCGATGGGCTGCGACATCTGCTACACCAACCATGCCGAAGCCGACCAGGACGACATGGACAACCTGCTGGTCCTGCTGGCGGCGTCGGGGCTGAATTTCATGATGGGCGTGCCCGGCGCCGACGACGTGATGCTGAACTACCAGAGCACCAGCTTCCACGACGCGCTGTTCGTTCGCCGCCTGCTCGGCCTGCAGCGCGCGCCCGAGTTCGAAGCCTGGCTGCACGGCCGCGGCATCACCGACACGCAGGGTGCGCTGCGGCCGACCAGCGGCCGGCCGGCGCTGGCCGCCGCGATGCAGGCCCTGCTGCCGGGCGCGACAGCGTGAACGCCACCGCCGCGCCGGGCGACGACGACCTGCCGCGCGAAGAACAGCGAGAGGGTCAGCGCGAAGAACAGCATGAAGCAAAGCGCGAAGGTCCTCGCGAAGGACAGCGCGAAAGACAGCGCGACGAGCAGCGAGCAGAACACCGAGCAGAACGGCGAGCAGAGCAGCGAGCAGAGCAACCAGATAGCGACGGCGCGCTGGCGGCCGCCGGCCCGCCGCCCGACCCCTGGGCCGACCTGCGCCGCCACACGCCGGCGCGCATCGCGCTGGGCCGCAGCGGCAGCAGCCTGCCGACCGCCGAGGTGCTGCGCTTCGCCGCCGCCCACGCGCAGGCGCGCGACGCGGTGCAGGTGCCGCTGGACGTGGCGGTGCTGGCTGCCGCCCTGCAGGCCGACGGCTGGGCCACGCTGCAGGTGGCCAGCCGCGCCGCGACGCGCGACATCTACCTGCGCCGGCCCGACCTCGGCCGCCGGCTCGACGCCGACAGCGCGGCGCGCCTGGCCGCGCTGTCTGCCGCGCAGCCAGCCGCGCAGCCAGCCGCGGCGCCAGACCACACCTCGCCCGCGCTGCGCATCGTCATCGGCGATGGTCTGTCGGCATCGGCCGTGCAAGCCCATGCCGTGCCTTTGCTCGCCGCGCTTCGCGGGGCCTGGGCCCGCGCGCAGCCGGCGGCCGCGGCGCTCGACGCCGCGACGCTGGTCCTGGCCACCCAGGCGCGGGTCGCGCTGGCCGACGAGGTCGGCGAATTGCTGCAGGCCGGCGTGGTGCTGATCCTGCTCGGCGAACGGCCGGGGCTGAGTTCGCCCGACAGCGTCGGCGCCTACCTCACGCACGGCCCCCGCATCGGCCGCAGCGATGCCGAGCGCAACTGCGTCAGCAACATCCGCCCGGCCGGCCTGCCGCTGGCCAGCGCGGCCGCGCGCATCGTCTGGCTGGCCGGCGAAGCGCTGCGCTTGCGGTTGAGCGGGGTGGCGTTGAAGGACGACAGCGCCACTGCACTGCTGACGTCGGCGTGATCGGCGCCGGGCCGTCGTTGCCGCGCTGCTTGCTGCGCTGTGTGCCGCGCGGCATGCAGCGATGCGTCCCGTGCTGCGAGGCGTTGCGCCCCGTGCAGCGCCGCGTGCTGCATTGCATGCTGCCTGCGTGAGATAGTCGCCGCGACACTCCCGCCGCTCGCTGCCCGCCGCATGCTCCTTCGCTCCCGATCCAACGACGACTACCCGCGACCGACAGCGCGCCGCCGTCTGCTGATCGCCGGGCTGGCGGTCAGCACGGCCATCACGGTCGGCTGGCTGCTCCTGGAACGCCCGGGTGCACCGGGGTTGAAGCGGCCGATCGCGGCCGACGCCGCACGTTGCGCGCCGGGTCAGGACAGCCGCTGCCTGGGCGGCAAGGCCGAGGTCATCGTGCCGCCGGCGCCGCCGCCGCCGGACCACGCGCCATCCGCGCCGGCCTGACCGGGCGCCGCGTCAGGGGGCCACGCTGACCATCGTCGCCTGCATGACGGCAACCACCTTGTAGTCCGCTGCAGTGCCGGTGAAGGCCCGAACTTCGCCGGTGCAGACCGTCAGCAACCGGCCCGCACTGAGGACGGTTCCAATGGCCAGGAAGCGATCGCCGACAGCCGGGCGCATGAAATTGATCTTGAACTCGGCAGTCACCACCTCGTGGCCGGGGGCGGCGCGGGTCAGCGCCGCATAACCACAGGCGCTGTCGACGACGCTGGTGATCGCCCCGGCATGCACATAGCCGTGCTGCTGCGAGAGATGCTTCGAAAAGGGCAGGGCGATGTGCACTTCGCCGGCGGCGACCAGCGCCAGCCGGGCGCCGAGCGTCGACATCAGGCCCTGCGCATCGAAGCTCGATGCGATGCGTTCTTGAAGGTCGATGATGGTGTCCGATCGTGAGAGTGAGGAAGCCAGCGCCCTACCCCGGATTCAGCGCCCGCACCTTCTGCATCGCCACCGACGCCGCCGCGGTGCGCGTCTCCACACCCAGCTTCTCGTAGATGCGTTCGAGGTGCTTCTTCACCGTCGCCGGGCTGGCGCCGAGGATGTCGCCGATGTCGCGGTTGGTCTTGCCCTTGACGACCCAGTACAGGACTTCGCTTTCGCGCAGTGTCAGGCGCAGCGCCAGCATGGTGGCTTCGACGGTGGCGGCGTCGCTGACCTCGCGCAGCACCACCAGCCAGTCGTCGTCGCTGGTGCGGCCCTGCAGGGTGCAGACCAGC
>JANMAP010000547.1:0-2312 GCA_031359905.1 Burkholderiales bacterium
CGATCGTGCGACTTTTCGGCTCGAAGACCAGGCGCACCGGCGCGTCCTTGCTCGATTCGTCGCGCACCGCATCCAGCACCGCCAGCACCACGGCCTTCAACTGCACCTGGTCGGCCGACAACGCCTTCTTGCCGGCCTTGATCTTCGGGTTGGTCAGCTCCTCGATCTCTTCGAGCACCTTCTGCGCGCTGGCCCCCGGCGGCAGTTCGTTGACGACCAATTGCCACTGGCCGCGCGCCAGGTCTTCGATGACCCAGCGGGCGCGCACCTTCAGGCTGCCGCGGCCCGACGCGTAGGCGTCGCGGATGTCGGCCACCGGGCTGATGATCTGGCCACCGCCGGGGTAGTCGGGGGCTGGCAACAGAGCGAAGAGGTCGTCGTCGCTCAGTTCGCCGTGACTCTTGTCGTTCTTCAGCAGCGCAACCGTCGCCGCGGCGACTTCACGCAGGTTGTGGCTGGGCACTTCGGTGGCCAGGCCCACCGCGATGCCGCTGGCGCCGTTGAGCAGCACGAACGGCAGGCGCGCCGGCAACTGGCGCGGCTCTTCGGTGCTGCCGTCGTAGTTCGGCTGGAAGTCGACCGTGCCTTCGTCGATCTCGTCGAGCAACAGGCGCGCAATGGGGGCCAGACGCGCTTCGGTGTAGCGCATCGCCGCCGCGCCGTCGCCGTCGCGGCTGCCGAAGTTGCCCTGGCCGTCGATCAGCGGGTAGCGCTGGCTGAAGCCCTGGGCCATGCGGACCAGCGCGTCGTAGGCCGCGGTGTCGCCATGCGGGTGGTAGCGGCCGAGCACGTCGCCGACGACCCGTGCGCTCTTCACCGGTTTGGGCGCACCGCCGGCCGTGCTGTAGGCCAGCCCCATGCGGAACATGGCGTAGAGGATGCGACGCTGCACCGGCTTGTTGCCGTCGCAGACATCGGGCAGCGCGCGGCCCTTGACGACGCTGAGCGCGTACTCGAGGTAGGCGCGTTCGGCGTAGTCGGCCAACGGCAGTGCTGCGGCGGGTTCGGGTGTGAACAGGTCGGTCATCGGGTTGGCGATCGGGAAACGATGCCGACGCGGCGTGGCGCCGCGTCAGGCCGTGAAGTCGGGGCCTTCCAGGCCGAGCGCCAGGCGCGCCTGGTATTCGCGATCGAGCAGGCTCATCACGACCAGCGTGTCGTAGCCGTCGGCGCGGTCGCTGCTGATGCGCACGCTTTCGCGCAGCCGGCCTTCTTCGACGAAGCCCTCGCTGGCGTAGAGCGCCAGCGCACGCGTGTTGAGCGACTTGACGTCGAGCCAGAAGCGGTGCGCGTGCAGATCGCGAAAGGCCATCTGCTTGAGCAAGCGGACGCAGCGTCGGCCGGCGCCCTGGCCCTTGGTCTGCAGCACCAGCCGCTTCAGCTCGACGCTGCGATGTTGGCTCTTGCAGCCCTGCAGGATGACGAAGCCGTCGCGGCCGCCGCCGCCCTGGCCCTGCTCGACGATGAAGTGGCGGAAGTCGGGAAAGCGCACCGCGCCTTCGTGCTGCGTGCGTTCCCAGGGCGTGATGAAGGGCAGGTTTCGAGCATCGTTCTCGACCGAGATCACGAAGTCGAGGTCCGACAGCATCGTCGGCCGCAGGCGCAGCGACAGCGCCGCAGCGCTGCCGGCATCGGCATCGGCGTCGGCGTCCGCTCCGTCCTCGGGATCAGACATCGATCTCGACCGCGTCGCCGCGCAGCTCCATCAACTCGCGGCGCGCCGCGGCTTCGCCCTTGCCCATCAGGCGGGTCAGCGCACTGGCAGTGGCGTCGAAGCCGCCGGGTTCCAGCCCCCAGCCGACCGGCAACAGGCGGCGCGTCTCGGGGTTCAGCGTGGTGTCCCACAACTGCTCGGCGTTCATCTCGCCCAGGCCCTTGAAGCGGCTGATGGTCCAGGAACCATCGCGCGCGCCTTCCTTGCGCAGCTTGTCGAGCGCGGCCTCGAGCTCGCCGTCGTCCAACGCATAGATCTTGGCTGCCGGCCGCTTGCCGCGCGCCGGCGCGTCGATGCGGTACAGCGGCGGCTTGGAAATGTACACATGGCCGCGTTCGACCAGCTTCGGAAAGTGGCGGAAGAACAGCGTCAGCAACAGGACCTGGATGTGCGAGCCGTCGACATCGGCATCCGACAGGATGCACACCTTGCCGTAGCGCAAACCGGCAAGCACGCCCCCAGGCTCGTACGCTTCGCGTCCGTCGCCACCCCCCCAGGGGGCTCCGGTGCCTTGGGGCGGCCCGGCGCCACCGGGTCCGGCGCAGTCGGCCGGGCCGTGCGGATCGACGCCGATGGCCACCGCGATGTCGTGGAACTC
>JANMAP010000008.1:0-2575 GCA_031359905.1 Burkholderiales bacterium
GCCCACCCGCCGACCGCCGCTGCATCGGCCCTGGCCGAGGCAGCGGCGGTCGTTCCGGTCGACCCGGTCGACCAGCTTCGCGAGCGCCTCGCGCAGCGCCTGGCGGCGGTCAAGCTCAGCAGCACGGCCAGCCCGCACGACCTGAAGCTGCCGGCGCGCACACCGCCGGCGGCGGTCAAGACCACCGCGCCGCAGGCCGCTGCATCGGTCAAGGCGCCGAAGGCTGGCAGCGCGCAAGGCACGGCCCACGGCAGCGCGCTCTGGGCCTACAGCGGCGACGTCGGCCCGCAGGCCTGGGGCGGGCTGAAGCCCGAGTTCGGGCTGTGCGCCAAGGGCGAACGGCAAAGCCCGATCGACATCCGCGAAGGCATCGCCGTCGACCTCGAACCGATCCAGTTCCACTACCAGCCGGGCGCATTCGCGGTGATCGACAGCGGTCACACCGTGCAGGTCAACGTCGCGCCGGGCAATTCGATCGAGCTCGGCGGGCGGCGCTTCGAGCTGCTGCAGTTCCACTTCCACCGGCCATCGGAAGAGCGCATCGACGGCCGCCAGTTCGACCTCTCGGTGCACTTGGTGCACAGGGACGCCGACGGCCGGCTGGCGGTGGTCGGCGTGCTGCTTGGCCGCGGCAGCGTGCATCCCGTGGTGCAGACGGTCTGGAACAACCTGCCGCTGGAACGGTACCAGGAAGCCCAGGTCCGCGCGACGCTGGACCCCAGCCTGCTGCTGCCCGCCGACAAGGCCTACTACACCTACATGGGTTCGCTGACCACGCCGCCGTGTTCCGAAGGCGTGCAGTGGGTGGTGCTGCGCCAGCCGGTGACGGCGTCGGTCGAGCAGATCGACATCTTCGCCCGCCTGTATCCGATGAACGCGCGGCCGGTCCAGAGCGCCAGCGGACGACGCATCCTGCAGTCCAACTGACGGGCGTGGCTACTGGCGGCTGGCGGGCCGGGCCAGTAGCAGCAGCGGCCAGACCCACAGGCTGGCGGTCCACAACACCAGCCGGGTCGCCGAAAGCGGCCTGGTCTCGTGCCGCGCCACCTTGGCGAACAGCACGCCGGAACCGATCAGCACGTGCAGCAGCAGGCCGCTGTAGATCGTCACGCGCAGCGCGTAGCTGTCGCTGAACAGGCTGCCCAGCAGCCGCCCGCCGAGTGCCGCCAGCGGCACCGAGATCACCAGAGCCAGCGCCAGCCCGGCCAGGGCATGGCGCAGCTTCCACAGCGGGTCGTTGTCGAGCATGCGCAGCCGCTGTGGTCGCCGCGCGGTCAGCCGGCCGACTCGGCCTTCGGGCTGCCCGCCGCGTGGTCCAGGTCCGGCCGGTGCCAGGGGTCGAGGTGCGTCATCAGGTTGAGCACCCGGTGACGCTGCATCACCCGCTGGCGGGCAAGCACGGCGATGTCGTGCCCGGCCTCGACCGTCAGCATGGCATCGACTTCAAGGTGCGCGTCGACCATGATCATGTCGCCCATCTTGCGCGTGCGCAGGTCGTGCACGTTGCGCACGCCCGGGGTGCCGGTCAGTGTCTTGCGGATGGCTTCCACCTCGCCATCGTCGACCGAGCTGTCGGTCAGGTCGTGCAGGGCATCCCAGGCAAAGCCGAAGCCCATCTTGGCGACCAGGAAGCCGACAATCAGCGCGGCGATCGGGTCGAGGATCGGGTAGCCGGCGAGGTTGCCGGCGATGCCGATGCCGACCACCAGCGACGACGCCGCGTCCGATCGCGCGTGCCAGGCGTTGGCCACCAGCATGCTCGACTTGACGCGCTTGGCCACGCCCAGCATGTAGCGGAACAGTGCTTCCTTGGCGACCAGCGCCGCCGCGGCGACATACAGCGCGGCGACATGCACCTGCGGCACCTTGTCGGGTTCCTCGAGCTTGAGGAAGGCCGACCACAGCATGCCCGCACCGACGGCCAGCAGCAGCAGGCCGAGCACCAGCGAAGCGGCGGTCTCGAAGCGCTGGTGGCCGTAGGGGTGGCCCTCGTCGGCGTCCTTCTGGCTGTGGCGGTTGGCGAACAGCACGACGAAGTCGGCGATCAGATCGGACAGCGAGTGCAGGCCGTCGGCGACCAGGCCCTGCGACCGCGCCAGCAGGCCGACGACGATCTGCGTGGCCGACAGCACCAGGTTGACGACCACGCTGACCCAGGTGCTGCGGGCCGCCGCGGCAGCCCGCAGCGCCGCGGTGTGGACCGGGTCTTCGCGATCCTCGCCGTACTCGTCGATCTTCATCGGACCGAGGGGCCGGGTTGCCCGCCACAGACTTCGATCTCCACGGTGGCGTGCACCACCTGAGCGTGCGGCGCCAGCCAGCGCCGCACCTGGCGCGCGGTCAGCGCCGGGTCGTGCGTCAGCAGGCTGAGCGTGCAGGCGTAGCTGGACTTGCCGACACGCCAGACGTGCAGGTCGGTGATCTCGGTGTCGCTCGCCCGGCCATCGGCGGCCACCGTGCGGCGGATCGCCTCGACCACCGGGTGATCCATCTCGCGATCGAGCAGCACCTTGGCGGTGTCGGCGATCAGCCGCTTGGACCACAGCACGATGACCACCGCGCCGACCAGGCCCAT
>JANMAP010000521.1:0-6579 GCA_031359905.1 Burkholderiales bacterium
GTCGCCGCGGCGCCGACCGCGGCCGCGGCCCCCAGCACCGCGGCCGCGCCGGAGGCATCGCCGAGCAGCCCACCGCCCAAAGCACCCGCCAGGCCGCTGAGCAGGCCGACGCCGCGCAGCCCGGCGTCGGCCTGCGCCAGCTGATGCGGCGCGACGACGGTCTGGCGCAGGCTGCGGTCGTGCACGTCGAGCAGGGTCTGGCCGCCGTCGCCGACGATCTGGTGGGTCGACAACAAGACCAGTGCGATCCTCGGCAGCGCACCCGCGATGCCGGCACCACCCAGCACGCCGGCCAGGGAAATGCAGGCCGCCGCGATCGCAAGCCCATGCCGAAAGCCATCAGGCCTTCGATGCCGGCCAGACTGCGCAGCACGGCGTTCGCCGCAACGACGCGCAGCCCCGCGCCGGCTTCGGCCAACGCGCTGCGCCACGCCGGCCCTGCGGCGCGGGGGGCAACGGGCGCGATCACCGGCGGCACCTCGCGCACCCCGCGCAGGCAGAGTGCCGACACCGCGTAGCTCAGCGCGTCGATCGCCAGCGCCAGCACCAGCTTCGGCCAGTTCGTCGGGATCCATCAGCAGATCGGGCCCGTGGATCAGCAGCAGTTCGATGCGGTCGGTGCGCAAGGCGCGCACCTCATCCACGTGGGAGTGCGAGCTGCATCCAGCGCAGCCCTCGTTCGAGTTTCCAGTCGGTCCATCCGCGATGCCGATAGAACCCGTAGGCGCGCAGGGTTTGATCCACGTCGGTCGTCAGCCAAGCGGTGGTGCAGCCCGATTGAGCCAGCCAGCGCTCAGCGCGTTGCATCAACAGTCCTCCGATGCCCCGACCTTCGTACTCCGGCAGCAGTGCGATGACGAGCAACTCGCCTGTGCTTCGGTCTGCCATGCAGAAGCCGACAACGCCGCTGGCCGACGTTTCCCACAGCCAGCCATTCGTTGAATCGTCGAGCCAGGTTGCGACGCTCTCTGGCGTGATGCCCAGGGCGCGAAGCTCTTCGATCGTCAGCGCGTTCTCGCGCGTGCGCGGCCTGATGTGGAACAGTGCCGAGATGTCGGCAGCGGTGATCGGGCGGATGCTCACGCGTGGGGCGGGTGGATGGCGAGGCCTTGTTGGCATCTGGGCCCGCGCCAACAACGAGCGCAACAAAGCCGATGTGCAATCTGTTCGCTGTGGCGATGCGCCTTCAGGACACCGAGTTCGAGAAGATTAGAAAGGCAATGCCATCCGAACTGACCGGGTGACTCAGAAGTCCTGTAGAGGGCTTTAATTAGGCGGCACCGGCATCTGCTGGCAGGGGAGACTGTCCGCGGATCATGGCCGACGCCTTTTCCGCGATCATGATGACGGTGGCGTTCGTGTTCGCACTAACGACCTGCGGCATGATTGACGCGTCAACGATGCGCAGGCCATCCAGGCCGTGAACACGCAGTTCTGCATCTACGACCGCCGCACTGTCGGTGCCCATCTTGCAGGTACCGCTGATGTGCCAAATCGTCGTGCCATCGCGTCTGATATGTGCTTCTAACTCGGCGTCAGTGTCCGGAAGGGTTTGCGGAAATGTTGCGTCGGCGCGGACCGAGTCGAAGGCGCGCCCGTGCATTATTTCAAGATTCCAGCGAACGCCTGCCACCGCCACTTTCATGTCCTCTGGGTCGCCAAGATAATTCGGATTGATCATCGGTCGGTCCAGCGGGTTGGCCGATGCCAGCGTTACTTCGCCATGGCTGTGCGGCCGGTTGACGCTGCTCACGAAAGTCATGCCGTGCCTGGAACTTGAGCCGGCTTCTGGGTACGGGGTGGGCATCGCAGGAAAAAAGAAAAGTTGCAGTGACGGCCAATTCTCATCGTCAATCGTTGTGGCAAAGGCCCCCGCTTCGAGGAAGTTGCTAGCCATCGGACCGGTACGGGTCTTTGTGTATTCAGCCATCGCGGCGGCCTTGGCGGCTGCAGGGAGCGCGGGGAAACTGAGTGGCTCGTTGATTTCACAACCTAACCGTACGGCTAAATGGTCGCGCAGATTCTTGCCGACGGCCGGTGAGTCGTGGATGACCTTGATACCCAATCTTTCAAGTTCCTTCGCAGGGCCAATTCCAGAGAGCATCAACAATTGCGGTGAGTTGAAAGCGCCGCCCGAGAGAATAACCTCGCGGCTTGCATGAGCCCTGTGCAACCCGTGATTTTGGATGTACTCAACCCCGGAAATCGATCGGTCACCAGTAGAAAGCAAGCGGGTTGCTTGGGCGCGCGTGGCGATAACTAGGTTCATGCGTGAGATGGCCGGCCGCAGGTACGCGTCTGCGGTACTCCACCGCATCCCCTCCTTGATTGTTCGCTGGTAAAGACCGCAACCGCCTTGATAGGCACCGTTGAAATCGGGGTTGAGTGACAGCCCCGCCTGTTGTGCAGCATCAAGGTATCGATGGACGAGTGGATGCGGGTTCAACGAGTTGGTTACGACAAGGGGCCCGCTTTCGCCGTGCCATTGATCGCGGACGTCACGGCTGTCTTCCGCCAGTTTGAAATAGGGAAGAACCTCAACATAGCCCCAGCCCGGGCTACCCTGATCACGCCAGTTGTCAAAGTCACGTGAGTTGCCGCGGACATACATCATGTAATTGATCGAACTGCTACCGCCGAGCACCCGCCCTCGAGGACTGAAGATTCGTCGGGAATTGAGATGCGTCTGCGGTACGGTTCTGTACCCCCAATCGAACTCCGAGTCCTGGAGAAGCGTGAACATGGCCGGAGTTCTGATCAAGGCCGAACTGTCTTCACCGCCAGCTTCAATGAGCAGTACGCGACAGGCGGGGTCTTCCGTCAAGCGATTCGCAAGAACGCATCCCGCTGAGCCTGCACCAACAACTATGTAGTCGAAGGCCGTCATAGAAGTCTCCGGTGATTTTGGTGCCGCCTGTAGCGTCTCATCGGCTCCGGGGCTCTTCGGCTCCCAGCCCCACAGAGCGCGGGCCCTGCAGGAACGGCTCAGGTCGGCACGGCCCCTTTCCGGCTCAGGCGATGTCTTCGTGCAGGCACAGGATGTTGCCTTCGGGGTCCTCGAACCAGGCTGCCTTCTCCGAACCCAGCACGCAGACATGCTCGACGGTCTTGAAGTCCGGGAAGTCATAGTCGGCGAACCGCACCCCGCGGCTCTTCAGCTCGGCGATCGCGCCTTCGATGTGCTCGACGCGGAAGCTGAGTGCGGTGTGCTCGGCCTTGGTGCCCTCGGGCTTGGGGAACAGCGCCAAGGTCGTGCCGCCCAGCCGGTAGGTGAACTTGCCGTCCGGGCGCAGGCCTTGCGGCACCAGCGCCAGCTGGTCCTCGTAGAAGCGGCGCGCGCGCGCCATGTCCTTCACCGGCAGCATGCAGGTGACGTCGCTGAGGGTCGATGCGTTCATGCGCAGCCTCCGAAGCAGGTCGATCGGGGCTTGGTTGTAGGCCTCGCGCCGCAGCGCGTCAAGGCGCAGGCCGGGTCGCGGCTGACCTCCGTTCACCTGACCTCCGTTCGCCAGCCAGGCGGGTGCCCAACCGTTCGCGCGTCGCAGCCGCGCGGCTTCAGCGCAGGCCCAGCAGACGCAAGGCCAGGTCGTGCAGGCGGCCGTCGGGGTCGACCAGGCTCTCCATCACGTCGAAGTGATTCTTGCCGACGACCGTTTCGCAGACCGGCACCGCGGTCGGGCCCCAGACGTCGCGGATCAGGTCGTTCTGGCGCAGGAACTCCTCGCTTTCGTCGGCGCCCGCTGCGGTGTAGAACTTGCCGCTCTTCGGCCGAGGGAAGAACGCCGGGCTCAGCCGCTTGACCGATGCTGGCGTCAGCTGCAGGTCAGCCTGCAGCGACGCCACGTGGCGCAGCGGCTCGAGGTCGAAGAGGCCGGAGATGGCCATCCCGCCGGCGATCGGCGCAGCCGGCAGATCGTCGGCGACTTCTTTCCAGCGGCAGCTCATCAGCATCGCCGCCAGGTGGCCGCCGGCCGAATGCCCGACCACCGCGATGCGCGACGGGTCGCCGCCGAAGCGGGCCGCGTGGCGCCAGGTCCAGGCCAGCGCGGCGGTCATCTGCAGCGTGATGTGCTCGATGCTCACCGCCGGGCACAAGGCGTAGTTGGGCACCACCACCGCAGCGCCGTGGGCATTGAACGACGGGGCGACGAAGGAATGCTGCGACTTGTCCAGCGATCGCCAGTAGCCCCCGTGGATGAACAGCAGCACCGGCGCATTGGCGGCGCTGGCCGGGAAGACGTCCAGCGTGGCCATGCTGGCGAGTTCGCCCGCGGCCCGGCCGGCGATCGCGCCTTCGACATACGGCACGTCGATCTGCGCCGGGGTCTGCGCGCGCACCAGCGCCGAGGCCTCTTCCCAGCGCCCGAAGATGCGGGCGTGGTCCGGCACGCGGGCGCGGTTGTTGTACTGGACTTCGAGCCAGTGCGGATCGGTGCGTTGGCGCATGCGGGGGCTCCTGTCGGGAATGGCGCGGCATGTTAGCCGCGGCGGCACCCGGCGGCACCCGGCGCTATTCCGGCTGGATGTTGTGCTGCTTGATGAACGCCGCCCAGTTCTGCTGCTCGTCCTTCAGCGACAGCGCGAACTGCGCCGGCGTGTCGAACACCGGCAGCAGCGCCAACTGCTCCAGCCTGGCGGCGTTGGCCGGCTGCTTCATGGCCTTGGCGATTTCCGCGGCCAGCTTGTGCACGATGGCCGGCGGCACCTTGGCCGGTGCCATCACCGAAAATGCCGTGAACGCCTGGATGCCCGGGGTGCCGGCTTCGGCGAAGGTCGGCACGCCCGGCAGCAACGCGCTCTTGTCGGTGATCGACAGCGCCGTCAGCTTGCCGGCGTCGATGAAGGGCCGCACGCTGGCCAGGTCGGTCAGCATGAACTGCAGGCGGCCGGCCAGCAGGTCCTGGTAGGCCGGGCCCACGCCCTTGTAGGGCACGTGGCTGAAGCGCGCACCCGTGGCTTCCTCGATCATGCGCACGCCGATGTACAGCGGGCTGCCGACGCCGGCGGTGCCGTAGAAGATCTGCCCGGGCTCCTTCCTGCCGCGCTCGATCAGCTCAGCCATGGTCTTGACCCTGGCGCCGGGATGCGCGGCGATGACCATCGGCGCGATCACGCCGCGGGTCACCGGGGCGAAGTCGCGCGCCACGTCGTAGCCCAGCGTCTTGTACAGGCCCGGGTTGATGCCCAGCGACGAGTTCGACGCGACCAGCAGCGTGTAGCCGTCGGGTGCGGCCTGGGCCACCGCGGTGGCGCCGATGGCGCCGCTGGCGCCGGGCTTGTTCTCGACGATGAAGGTCTGCTTGAGCTGTTCGGTCAGCGCCTGGGCGAGCAGGCGGCCGTAGGCGTCGGTGCCGCCACCGGGCGACGACGGCACGACCAGCGTCACCGGCCGGGCCGGCCAGTCCGCCGCCGGGGCCTGGGCCAGCGCGTTGCCGGCAGCGGCCAGACCTCCCAGACCAACCAGGGCGGCCAGGGCGGCCAGGCCGGCCAAGCCACCCAGCGAAGTCAGCATCAAGCGCAGCAGTTTCATCGTCGGGCTCGCATCGGCTGGAAGGCCGCGAGGGTAGTCGCTCGGCCGCGCGCGCCGCAATTCCGTTTACCCTGGCCTGCATGAACATCGCACCTGCTGCCCCGGCATGGATCGAGGATCTCGTCGATGCCAACCACATCCTCTTCCACCAGGGCATCGTCGACGCCTTCGGCCATGTCAGCGTCCGCCACGACGCCGACCCGGCGCGCTTCCTGCTGGCGCGCAACCTCGCCCCGGGGCAGGTCACGGCGGCCGACATCGTGGAGTACGCGGTGGCCAGCGGCGAGCCCGTTGTCGCCGACGCGCCGCGCGGCTATCTCGAGCGCTACATCCACAGCGAGATCTACCGGGCCCGGCCCGACGTGATGGCGGTGGTCCACCACCACGCGCCGGCGGTGTTGCCGTTCACCGTCGCGCGACACGCGCGGCTGCGGCCGGTCTGCCACATGTGCGGCTTCCTCGGCGCCGACGGGCCGCCGCTGTTCGAGATCCGCGACGCCGCCGGCGACGCCAGCGACCTGCTGATCCGCAACCGCGAGCTCGGCGCCGCGCTGGCCCGCACGCTGGGCGACGGGCGCGTGGTGCTGATGCGCGGACATGGCTGCACGGTGGTCGCCGACACGCTGCGGCTGGCCGTCTACCGCGCCGTCTACACCGAGGTCACCGCGCGCCTGCTGCAGCAGGCGCTGGCGCTGGGCGATGTCGTCACGCTGAGCGCCGGCGAGGCCGAGACCGCACGCGTCAACGTCGAAGGCCAGGTCGACCGGCCGTGGCATCTGTGGAAGCAGCAGGCGGATGGCGCGTCGGCCGCTCCGTCTGCTCCGGCCGCTTCAGCCACCCGCGCGTAGCATGCCGCGCCATGACCACCGCGACCACCGCCACCTGCCCGCCGGCCACCAGCGAGACGACGATCGCCTGGAGCGATCGCCTGTTGCTCGGCTTCCCGGTGATGGACGCCGAGCACCGCGACTTCGTCGAATGCGTGCGCGCGCTGCAGCAGGCCGACCCGGACACGGTGGCGCAGCGCCTGGACGAGTTTGCGGTGCACG
>JANMAP010000087.1:0-5317 GCA_031359905.1 Burkholderiales bacterium
GACTACTGGCTGTCCATCGATGGCCGAGACGGTCCCTATGCCGACTATCTGCGCGTGCTCTCGCCGGCCAGGAAGACCGTCATCCGCAACGCCGTGCAGGCCGCCTACCTCGACGGCGACAGCGACGGTCCGAGGTCGTACACCGCGACGGCACGTGCCGTGCCTGGCGCCGGCATGACCCTGGGCACCAGCACAGTAGCCAAGGCCACCCCGGACGGGTACACGGTGCTGGCCACGTCCTCGGATGGCGGCGGTCAGGTCGTGCTGCTCCAGCAGCCGGCGGAACTTCAAGAGCGTGGTGGCGTCGGGCACGTTCTCGCGGCGGCGGCCGGCCGACCTTGCCGCTCTTGGGGCAGTGCGGCTCGATCAGCGCTTCCAGCCGGGCCCACGGCACTACCGTGTTCATCTCGGCAAAAAACCGCTCGCGTCGCGTCTGGCGCTTCCCATTGAAGGACTGCCCGGATCAATCAGCCGCCCACTTTGACGGGATTGCGATCTAGCCAGCCTTCGACCTCGCGTCCGCCTTACAATCTAGCTGTTTGTAAGGAGCGTAGACATGACTGAATCTACCATCACCGCGAAAGGCCAGACCACCGTGCCCGCAGACATCCGGGCTCTTGTGGACGCCAAGCCGGGCACGCGTTTGGTCTGGTCGGCGATGCCCGATGGCACCATCATCGTTCGGGCCAAGACCAAGTCGATCCTCGACATGGCCGGCATGCTCAAGGCGCCGAAAGCCAAGAATGGCAAGCACGTCAGCGTCGACGACATGAACCCTTGGCGCTGACTTCGGCACCGCTATGCCGGCGCTAGACACCAACGTCCTGGTGCGCTACGTCGTCCAGGACGATCCCTCGCAGCTGGCCGCTGCCAAGCGCCTCATCAGCCGTTGCGTGGCCAAAGGCTCGACGCTCTTCATCCCCGTGACGGTCGTGCTCGAGTTGGAATGGGTGCTGAGATCCAGCTTCGCATTCGGCAAGGACGACGTGCTGATGACCTTGTCCGCCCTCTTCTCGGCAGCCGAACTAACCCTCGAATCTGAACGCGCGCTCGAGGTCGCGCTTCATTTGTTCCGCAAGGGATCGGCCGACTTCGCGGACTGCCTCCACGTCGCGTTGGCCACGCAGGCTGGCGAGCAGCCGCTGTGGACCTTCGACAAGAGTGCCTCCAAGGTCAACGGCGCTCAACTGTTGGCCAAGGCCTGAGTCGGGATCGAATCGCAGCCGAAGCGAATTCGATCCGCCGCGTGCTGCCATGGCGCCTCGTCAGACTGGACCGTCATCGAGATCAAGAAGGGCGAGAAGGATCACCTCGTCCGACTGCGCTGACCGCCCCGATCGGGAAGAGCCCTCCCCCGGGGCACACGCACCGCTTCAGGCGTTCACTCAGGCGCTCAATCAGGCGCTCAGCGCGAGCAGCACGATGATCCATCGGCTTGGATTGGCGGACATGGGTTCGTGCCGTAGGAGCAGAACACACAGCAGTCGCCCGCCTTCGGACGCAACAGCGCCTTGCAGCTCTCGCACTCGTAGAACCACTGGCAGGCGTCGGTCGGCATGGTCTCCTCCTTGGCCTGGCCGCACTGCGGACAGGTGAGGACGGATTGAAGAAGGCTCTCGCTCATTTCACTGACCCCATCGACGAAGGGAACCCCGCGTCAGCGGTCGCCCGGGTCAGTGCCTCGGGCGAGGTCTTCGCGGGGTCGAAAGCGACGACCGCGCGCTTGATCTTGAAGTCGACGGTGGCGGAGTCCACCCCGGGCACCTTCTCGAGCGCCTTGCGGACGGTGATCGGGCACACCGCGCAGTCCATCTTGGTCACGTCCAGCGTGACCGTGCGAGAACCGGCGGCCATGACGCCCGCGGAAGCGATCAAGCCGCCAATCAGGACAGGAACGAATCTCATGGGGTCACCTCAATAGAAAAGCGGGGCGTACAGCGGAAACGCCATCAGGGCCGCGGCTGCCGCAGCGACCGACCAGAAAATGACGCGCTGCCGCCGGCGCACCTCGGGGATGGCACAGGCTTCGCCGGGCGCGCAGGGCTCGGGCTTGCGGTACAGCTTGAAGAACGCATAGCCGAAGAAGGCCAGCGCGGCCGCGACGAAGTAAGGCTGGTAGACCTCCAGGGCCACCAGCCGCGAACCCCACGCGCCACCGACGCCGAGCACCACCAGCAGCAACGGACCTGCGCAGCAGGCCGATGCGCCAATGGCTGCGGCAGTGCCGCCCAGCAGTGAGCCGGAAGTCGTCCAGGGCCGTGACATGCCTGTTCCTGTGGAGATCGATTGCCGCTAGTCTAGGTACGTACCTGAGTACGGAGTCAAGCCCATGATGGAACAGATGACGATCGGCCAGTTGGCTGCAGCGGCAGGGGTCAACGTCGAGACGGTCCGCTACTACCAGCGTCGCGAACTGCTCCCCGTCCCCGACCGCCCCGCTGGCGGGATCGGCAAGTACGCGCCATCGGCGCTGACGCGACTCCGCTTCATCAAGCGTGCGCAGTCGCTGGGCTTCTCGCTCGACGACGTGCAAGCACTCCTGTCGCTCGACGATGGTCGAGGATGTTCGGCAGCACGGCAGATCGGCGAGCACAAACTGGCGGACGTTCGGCAACGACTGCAGGCCCTGCGGGTCCTCGAAGCGGCCTTGCAGGACCTGGTGAGCCGCTGCGCGGCGACGAAGCGGAAGGTGAGCTGCCCCTTGATCGACGCCTTGATGCAGTTCGAGCAACTGTCGACTTGACCCATCTCGAACGGCAGTAAGGGCAGCAGCCGGCGCTGTAGCGGCACCCGTCGGTCGATCAGCGCGCTTTCGAGCGACGCGGCCGATCCTTGGTCTGACATCAGCGGTGGCACACCGACAGCGCTTCAGCCAGGATCGCCAGAGGCAATCTTGACAACTATTGATAGTCCGTTGGATCATCAGGTCCATGAGCACCAACACCATGAGCTTTGCCTTGCCCGAGGCCATGCGCAGCTACGTCGACCAACGGGTGCGCTCGGGCCAGTACGGCAACACCAGCGAATACCTGCGTGAGCTGATCCGACGCGACCAGGAAGATCAGGCCAAGAAGCGCCTGCGCGAGCTGATCGAAGAGGGCCTGAACTCCGGCCCCGGCCAGCCGCTCACGCCCCAGCGTGCCGCGCAGTTGAAGAAGCAGGCCCTGGGCAAACTGCGTTGAAGCGCGCGCACCTGCGTCCGCAGGCCGAGTCAGACCTGCTGGAGGCCACGAGGCATTACGCGACAAAGGGCAGCCCTGCACTGGCCGAGCGCATGTTCGACGCGGCCATCGCCGCACTCGAACCGATCCAGCGCATGCCGGCGATGGGGTCGCCCCGCCTGGGGCAGCTCTGCGAGATCCCGGGCCTGCGTTCCTGGCGCGTCACCGACTTCCCCATGCAGTGGCTGTACTTCGAGGCGAAAGACCACCTCGATGTCGTACGCCTGCTCGGCGACCGCCAGGACATCATCGCCATCCTGAACGCGGATGAGTGAACCTGAAGACGCTTGGCGCCCCGCGCCCACCCCGCCGATGACCCCCGCCCTGCCAAAGGTTCATTTGCCATTTCTGCGCCCCATTACCCCAATCTTGGATGGCATGGCCCGTCCGGGCGGAGCATTTGGGATCGATTGGGATCGAAGCTGGCGACATTGACGGTATCGATCGACTGGTTCCGCAACCCCATGACGGTAGTCTCGCTCTGGAGGACGGTATCGCGACTTCGGCCGCCCTCCCCTCGCAAGACGCAGTGGCGCGCGTCAGTGGTAGTCGTCTTCGAGCTGGTGGCGCACGGCGAGAACGGCGACGTTGCCCTCGTCCTCGATCTCTAACAACGCGACATAGCCCGATCGACCGAAAGGAACGATCAGTTCCCGCAGGAACGGGCTCTGCCCGGCCTTGCGGCAGGTGAACGGAGACGTCTTCAGCGTAGCGATGCCGGACCGCAAGGCCGCGATGGCCTGAATCGGCAAGGTGAGGTCGCCGCCGTCGCGGGACAGCTCACGCTCCAGCAGGAAGTCGAAGAGCCGATCCAGGTCCGCCTCGGCGTCCCGGGTCAGCCGAATCTTGAACGTCACTTGCCCTTCTTCGCCAGGCGCGTGCGCGCGGCGTCGAGCTTGCGTTGCAGGTTGTCGATCACCACGTCGGCGTCGACGTAATCCCCCGTGAGGCGCGCCTCGTCGCGCGAGCGTAGTCCGCGCGCGATGAATTCGGCCTGTAGACGGCGGCGTTCGACGCTGGCCCGCACCGAGGCTTCGACGAACTGGGTGAGCGTCTCGCCTTCGACCAGCACCGCCTCCACCTCCGCACGAAAGTCGGGCTCGACGCGGATGGACGGGATCGTGGTCGTCTTCATCGAACTAGTGTATCGCAATTGCGTCACATGAGGCAGGGAGCTGGTAGCTGGCCACGCCAAGGCAGGCGGCGGAGCTCCCGTCACACGAACTCGTGCTCGTAGCCCCGGAACAGCCTTCTGCATCGGCTTCGTCACACGCGAACGTCAGCGCACGGTGCGTCGAGCGTGTACCCGGATTTGTTTAGGGTTGTGGGACCTGCCCGTGCGCGCCGCACAGTGCCGAGCACTGACGACCCGAGGGCAGGTGTCGCACAAGCCTCGAGGGAGGAAACCGCGGCGGACGCCGCAGCCGGTCTTCACCGCGCAGATGCTATGGAGAATCGGGCTCCGCTGCACCGACGGAGTCACCGGCGTTGGCAATGTTGCCGCTACCTCGCGCGTCCGCGAGGCGCACCACGGCGCCGGTGGTGAACCTGTGGGTGAACATGGCGGGCGCACCGCGGCGCCAATCTCGGGTGCACGCGCGTGCCGACGCTGCCGACGACTTCATGGGCATCGACATGGTGGGCCAGTCATCATGGAGACAGCCGTTCATGATGCTGGCGGGGCTCGGATGGCCTCACCGCGCACGAAGACCTGCAGGATGACCATGGCGTGGCCGCAGTGCCGGCAGACGAAGGCCGGTGGCGCTGCGGCGGGCAACGTACCGCCGTGCTCATCGACGCCGGCCGTCAGCGGTTGTGCAGGAACGACGTGCAACAACTCGCGGGCAAGTTCCAGGTTGGCCTTGCGACCGCCGTTGGCCAGCAAGCCGTAGTGTCTGATGCGATGGAAGCCGCCCGGCAGCACGTGCAGCAGGAAGCGGCGCATGAACTCCTGCGGCCACAGCGTCATGGCCTTGTAGCGCGTCTTGCCCTTGGCGCGGTAGTCCTTCCATCGGAAGGTCACGCCCCGCGCGTCCATCGCGAGCAGCCGGCTGTTGGAGATCGCCACGCGGTGCGTGTAGCGCGACAGGTAGGCC
>JANMAP010000093.1:0-1597 GCA_031359905.1 Burkholderiales bacterium
AACCAAGGTCAAAGTTTCGGCGGCGGCTGAAGCCAGGGCTCGCGTATGAGGCAGCAATGCGCGTTTCTTGACGATGGCGATCAGCACGTAGGTCGCGATTGCGATCCAGATCTGCGTCTTCACCGCGTTCTCGCTGGTGCCGAAGAACGTCTTGATGCGCAGGTGCTGCTTGATCCATTTGAAGAACAGCTCGACTCGCCAGCGCAGCCGGTACAACTCGCCCACGGTCTCTGGCGCAAGGCTCGTGTTGTTGGTCAGGAACGTGATGCGCTTTCCGTCCTCGTCCCTGACCACTACGCGGCGCAACGCGGTTGGGTAGCCCTGCTTGGAGTAGTAGACCTCCAGCGTGCCGATCTGATCGCACAAGACCTGGGTGCGTTCTGTCCACCGGCTGCGAGTAGCGACGCTTGAAGCGCAGCCCGCGCTTGGCGCGGATCAGGAAGAAGGTGCCGGCCTCGTGCAGCGCATGAAGGCGGGCGAAGTCCATGTAGCCGCGATCGAGCAAGTAGAACGCGCCGGGCTCTGGCGTCAGCACCTCCAGCACGTTGACCTCGTGCATCTTGCCATCGCTGATGTGAATGAAGCTCGGGATCGAGCCGCGCACGTCCATGGGGCGCGACAATAATCTTGGCCGGTGGAGCGACAAACATGATGGCCGGTGGTGAGGAGTCGAAGGCGGCGTAGCCGCCGTAGACGACGAACCACCGGCGGCGCCGGGTGGTGGGGTTCAGGATGGCGGGCTCAGGTCTCAACAAGAGGTCGGCCCAGTGCCAGGAACCCGAATCACCGATCAACAGGTTTGCCTCTACATGAACATCCGCAAGAACAAGTCCCAAGAACTGGCCGCGGCCAAGGCCGGCATCAGCGAGCGCAGCGCGCGCCGCATCGAAAGCTCGGTCACGCTGCCCTCGCAGAACCCCCGGCGCTATTGGCGCTCGCGAGCCGATCCCTTCATCGATGTCTGGGACACCGAGATCGTGCCGCTGCTCAAGGGCGCGCCCACGCTGATGGCGATCACGCTGCTGCGCAAGTTGCAGGACGATCACCCGGAGCGCTTCCCCGACGGCATGCTGCGTACCCTGCAGCGTCACGTGCGCCAATGGCGCGCCTTGGAAGGGCCGCCCAAGGAAGTGTTCTTTCCCCAGGAGCATGCGCCGGGTCACCGAGGCCTGTCGGACTTCACCGCCATGGGCAAGTTGCGCGTCACGATCGCGGGCGCTGCGTTCGCCCACATCCTGTACCACTTCGTCCTGGCGTTCTCGCGCTGGGAGCATGTCGAAGTGGTCGAAGGTGGCGAGAGCTTCGAGGCCCTGTCCAAGGGGCTGCAGAACGCGCTGTGGCAGGCCGGTGGTGCCCCGCAAGAGCATCGCACCGACAGCCTATCAGCGGCCTTCAAGAACCTGACTGAGGAACAGGACTTCACCGTGCGCTATACGGCGCTGCTGGACCATTACGGCATGGCCGGCACGCGCAACAACCGCGGCGTGAGCAACGAGAACGGCAGCGTCGAGTCCTCGCACCGATACCTGAAGGAGGCGATCGAGCAAGCCCTGCTGCTGCGTGGACACCGTGACTTCGACGACCGGGCCGCCTACGA
>JANMAP010000118.1:0-6573 GCA_031359905.1 Burkholderiales bacterium
CCAACGCCAACGCCAGGGCGCGCGACGAGATCGAACGCGGCCGCCAGCTCTACATGGCCAACGGCTGCTACAGCTGTCACGGCACCGTGGGGCAGGGCGGCGAACGCAGCGGCGCGCCCAAGCTGGCGCCTGACACTTATCCGTTCGAAGCCTTCCGCGCCCTGGTGCGAACGCCGCGCGAAGCCATGCCGCGCGTCGACCCCAGGCACGTCAGCGACGAGCAGCTGCAAGCCATCCACCGCTACCTGGCGTCGATCGCCAAGGGACCAGCGGCGCAGGACATTCCGCAACTGCAGGCGGTGAAGCGCTGAACAGCGAGCCGGGTCCGGCGCCGGCCCGCGAGCGCCAGCCGCTGGTCTGGTACCGCCAGCCGCTGGCCTGGTGTCGGCAGCGCACGGGGCACTGGAGCCCGACGCTGCGCGGCCTGTGCTGGTCGGCCGCCGCGGGCTTGATCTTCTGCCTGCTGAACACGCTGATGCGCAGCCTGAGCCTGCAGATGGACACCTTCCAGGCGCAGTTCCTGCGCTACCTGTTCGGCTTGCTGGTGCTGCTGCCGCTGGTCTGGCGCCATGGCATCGCCGCCTACCGGCCACAGCGGCTGGGCGGGCAGTTCACGCGCGGCGCGCTGCACACGCTGGGCCTGTGCCTGTGGTTTGCGGCGCTGCCGCGCATCCCGCTGGCCGACATGACGGCGATCGGCTTCACGACGCCGATCTTCATCATGCTCGGCGCCGGCTTCTTCTTCCGCGAACCGATGCACGCCGACCGCTGGGCGGCAGCGCTGATCGGGCTGGGCGGGGTGATGATCGTCGTCGCCCCCAAGCTGTCGGGCGCGGGCGGCGGCTGGCACCTGCTGATGCTGTCGTCGGCGCCGGTGTTCGCCGCCTCGTTCCTGCTGACCAAGGCGCTGACGCGCTACGAAACCACCGGCGTGATCCTGCTCTGGCAGGCGCTGACGGTCAGCCTGTTCAGCCTGCCGCTGGCCCTGCTGCACTGGCAGGCGCCGACGGCGACGCAGTGGATTGGCTTCGCGGTCTGCGGCCTGCTCGGCAGCAGCGCCCACTTCTGTCTGACGCGGTCGTTCAAGATCGCCGACATCTCGTCGACGCAGTCGGTCAAGTTCCTCGACCTGGTCTGGTCGGCGCTGCTCGGCTGGATGGTCTTCGCCGACCTGCCCAGCCGCACCACGCTGATCGGCGGTGCGGTGATCTGCGGCGCCACGCTGTGGATCGCGCGCCGCGAATCGCGGCGTCCGGCGCCCACGGCGACGCCAAGCTGAAGGCTGGTCCGCGTTGGGCCGTAGGTGCGGCCCGCATTGCCGCGCCACCGGTTCGTCGTGATCATCCTCGATTGACCGGATTCCTTCCGGATTTACCGGACGTACGCGGCGCCGGTGCCCCACCGAAAACGGAGACGACCATGACCCTGCAGCGCTTCACCTGCGCGACATTGACGGCTGCCTTGCTGGGCCTGTCGGCCGCGGCCCAGGCCGACGGGCGGCACCTGCTGCCGACCAACGCCAGCTTCACGACCCTGGTGACCGTGCCGCTGGCCATCGAAGGCCTGACCGGCGACCACCAGGGCAACCTGTATTCCACCGGGCGCAGCCCGGGGCCGGGCCTGCCGTGCCCGGTCGGGCGCATCGCGCTGTCCAGCGTCACGCCGGTGGTCGTCGGTTATGTGCCGGCGCCGAGTACCACCGGGCAGTGCAGTCCGTCGGGCCTGACCTTCGGCAGCAACGGTGCGCTGTTCATCTCCGAAGCCGACAAGGTCTACACGCTGGTGCCGAACGGCCTGGCGCCGCCCACCGCCACGCTGTTTGCCGACGGTGTTCCCGGCACCAACGGCCTGGCATTCGACAGCTTCGGCAACCTCTGGACGGGCGATGGCACCACGGGCCAGGGCCGGGTCTGGAGGATCACGCCGGCCGGCGTGGTCACTGAAGTCCTGCGCATCCCGCCGATGGTCAACGCCGCCGGCGTCGGCCGCAGCAACGCCACGCTGCAGGGCGCCGGCACGACGCCCAACCCGCAAGCGTTGGTGGCCAACGGCATCGCCTTCGAACGCGGCGGCGACATGCTGGTGGCCGACACCGCGCGCGGGGCGCTGTGGCGCGTGCGATTCGACCGGCAAGGCGGCCTGCTCAGCCCGCTCGGCTGCGACACCACGTTGACCCTCAACACGCTGTGCATGGACAGCGTGTGGGTCGCCCACCCCTTGCTCGAAGGCGCCGACGGCATCGCGCTGGACCGTGCCGGCAACGTCTTCGTGGCGGCCAACGAGCGCAACGCCATGGTGCTCGTCACTGGCGGCGATGCGCGCGGCGGCAACGTGATCGAGATCTTCCGCAACCCGCCCGACCCGACCACCAGGCTGCGCAACGCCGGGCCGCTGGAATTCCCGACCAGCCCGTTCCTGCTCGGCGACCTGCTGTGCACGGCCAATTCCGACGGCGGCCGGCGCGACAACGCACCCGCCAGCGGCGGCGAGATCACCGGCACCGGCAGCGCCAAAGGCAAGATCTCGTGCCTCGATCAGCGTCTGGCGATCCCCGGGCTGCCGTTGCCCGTCGGCAAGCGCCATCGCTGAACCGCCGCCCGCTGATCCCCGCTCTCCCCCGCTCTCCTCCCGCGTTTTCCCAAGTCTCCCCACTCCAGAAGGATTCCTCCTCATGTCGATCAAGAACAAGCTCTGCACCGCCGCTGCCCTGCTGGGCATCGCCTTCACCGCACTGACCGCACAAGCGCAGGTTCCCCAATACGGCAACAACATCAACCTCGAGCAGGCGCGCAAGGCGCTGCAGGCCGCGTTGGCTGAAGCCCGCAAGCAGAACCTGCCGATGGCCGTGGCGGTGGTCGACACCGCCGGCCAGCTGGTGGCCTACGAGCGCATGGACAACACGCAGACCGGCAGCATCGCTACGTCGCAGGCCAAGGGCGTGTCGGCGGCGATGTACCGCCGCCCGACAAAGGCCTTCCAGGACGTGCTGGCCGCCGGCGGTGCCGGCTTGCGGATCCTGACGCTGCCGAATGCCAACGCCGTCGAAGGCGGCGTGCCGCTGACGATCGATGGCAAGATCATCGGCGCGATCGGCGTGTCGGGTGGCACGTCCGACCAGGACGGCGTGGTCGCCAAGGCCGGCGTCGACGCGTTGGGCAAGTGAACAGGCGTTGATCAAAATTTGCAGGAGATGACCCCATGAAGACAGGCTTGATCTTGAATCTGCGGGCGGCCGCGCTCGGCGCCGGGCTGGCCACCGCGGCGGGTGCCGTGCTGGCCCAGACCGCACCGGCCACGCCGCCAGCGGCGGCGCCGGCGGCTGTGGCGGCTCCGGCGGCCACTCCGGCACCGTCCTGGCAACAGGGGCGCACCGCGGAGCAGAACGCATCGCCGCTGCACCCGATCGCACCGATCTTCACCGGCCGGCCGGCCAGTGAACTGCCGGTCGGCACGCTGAAGGTTCCGGCCGGCTTCCAGGTCGAGGTCTATGCCGACGGCATTCCCGAGGCGCGTTCGCTGGCGCTGGGCGACAAGGGCACGGTCTTCGTCGGCAACCGCAACCTCACCGATGTCTACGCCATCGTCGACAAGGACGGCAAGCGGACAGCCAAGAAGATCCTCAAGGGCCTGAAGTCGCCGAACGGCATTGCTTTCGACAAAGGCACGCTGTACGTCGCCGAGCGCCACCGCATCACGCGCTACGACGGCATCGAAGACCGCCTGGACAACCCGCCCGAGGCGAAGGTGGTGATCGACAACCTCGACCCGACCAACCAGGCCGGCCACTTCTGGAAGTTCCTGGCCATGGGGCCGTACGGCAAGCTGTATTTCAACATCGGCGCGCCCGGCAACATCGTGATGCCCAGCTACCAGCAGGCGAGCATCAACCGTGTCGACCCGAAGACCGGCGTGATGGAGCAGGTGGCCGTCGGCGTGCGCAATTCGGTGGGCTTCGACTGGCACCCGAAGACCAAGGACCTGTGGTTCACGAACCATGCGCGGGACTGGGTCAGCGACGATCTGCCGCATGACACGCTGCACCGCGCGCCGCGCAAGGGCATGCATTTCGGCTACCCGTATTGCCACCAGGGCGACCTGATCGACACCGATTTCGGCAAGGGCCGAAGCTGCAGCGAGTTCGAAGCCCCGGCGCTGAAGCTCGGTGCCCACATCGCCCCGATGGGCATGCGCTTCTACACCGGCAGCATGTTCCCGGCGGCCTACCGCGACTCGATGTTCATCGCCATGCACGGCTCGTGGAACCGCAGCGAGAAGCAGGGCTACAACGTGATGCAGGTCAGCCTCGACGCCAAGGGCGCGCCGGTGATGAAACCCTTCCTCGAAGGCTTCCTGACCGACGCCAAGGCCAGCCCGCCGATGTGGGGCCGCCCGGTCGACGTGCTGGTGATGAAGGACGGCGCGCTGCTCGTCTCCGACGACTACAACGGCATCGTCTACCGCGTCAGCTACAAGAAATGAAGCACGCTGCCCGGCTTGCGGCGGTGGCCGCCGCGCTGCTGGCCACAGCACTCGGGGCCGCCCGCGCGGCGGACGCCGAAGCTGTCCGGCGCAAGGCCGAACTGTGCGCGGCCTGCCATGGCGTCGATGGCAATTCGACGAACACCGAGATGCCGTCGCTGGCTGCCCAGCCCAAGCAGTTCATCGCCACGCAGCTGGTGATGTTCCGCGAGGGCCGGCGCGTCAACGCCGCGATGGCCGCGCTGACCGCGGACATGAGCAACGCCGAGATCAACGATCTGGCCGGCTATTTCGCCGCGCAGCGGCTGTCGCCTCCGGTCGGCGCGCCGCTGCCAGAGACGCAGGCGCAGGCCGGCCGCGCGCGCGCCGAGCAGCTGCTGTGCGTGCAGTGCCACGGTGCGGCGCTGCAGGGTCAGCAGCACATCCCGCGGCTGGCCGGCCAGCAGGCCGGCTACCTGCGCGCGCAGCTGCAGGGCTTCAAGGCGCAGACGCGCTTCGACATGGACGGCAACATGACGTCGGCGGCGCAGACGCTGACGCCGGACGACATCGATCTGCTGGCGGTCTACATGGCCGCGCAGCGCTGACCTCGGCGAAACGGGCAGGCGTACCGAGCGGCCGCCGTGGAACCGGCTTCGCCGGGCCACTGGCGTGTCTTGCAGACCGCGCCGAGCCTCGCGGCTCCGCTCCTCGCCAGGCAAGCAAGGTCCACTGGACCTTGCTCGTCCGGGCTCGGCACCCTCGATGGGGCAGCGGCGAAGCCGCTCCGGGGGTGATTCCTTACCGCGCCTGGCAGACCACGTCGACCAGCGCCGGCCGGCCGCTCTTGACCACGGTCAAAGCCCGCTTCAATGCAGCGTTGAGCAGCCTGGGGTCGCTGATCGGCCCTTCGCCGTGGACGCCGTGGGCCTGCGCCAGCTTGGCGTAGTCGATGGCCGGGTCGTCGATCTCGTTGCCGATCAGCGCCCGGTCGGGGCGCCGGCCGTGCAGCGCGGCCATGCGCTGCAGGTGCATCACTTCCTGGTAGTAGCCGCGGTTGTTGTGCATCACCATCAGCAGCGGGATCTTGTGGTGCGCCGCGGTCCACAGCACGCCGGGGGCGTACATCAGGTCGCCGTCGGGCTGGAAGGTCACGCTCAGCAAGCCCTTGTCGCGGTTGGCCAGCGCCGCGCCCACCGCACCCGGCGCGGCATAGCCCACGCCCTGGCCGCCGCTGCCGCCGAGCATCTGGTGGTACCTGGTCGCCGGCCACAGCGAACGGGCCCAGGGGATGCGGTCGCTGACGACCAGGGCCCAGGGTTCGTTCTTGATGACGTCGTAGGTCTCCATCGCCAGCCGCGAGGTCGTCACCGGCGCGGCATCCCAGCCGCGGGCCGCTGATTCGAGCAACAGCGCGCGGGCCCTGCTGGCCTGGTCGCCGAGCGCTGCGCTGCGCTCGCGTGCCAGGCGCTGGCGTTCGGGCGTCAGCAGCCGGCGCACCTGCTCGGTCAACGCCGGCAGGCTGCTCTGCGCGTCGCCGTTGATCGACAGGTCCGCCGCCTGGTAGCGCTGGAAGTCCTGGTAGTTGCTGCGGATGTAGACATCCTGCATCGACAGGTTGACGATCTTCACGCCCTGCGCGGCGACGAAGCGCTGGATCTTGTGCGGGTCGCTGAACGTGTTGAACTGGCCCCAGGGGTCGGCCACCTCGAGCAGCAGCACCACATCGGCCTCGCGCACCAGCGCGCGCCGGCGGTCGCTGTTGGCCAGCGGATGCTGGTTCGGAAAATTCAGCCGCCCGCCCATGTCGACGACCGCTGCGCCCAGCGCTTCGGCCAACTGCACCAGCGCGTCGACACCGGCCTGGTCGCGCGCCATGCGGTCGGCGACGATGACCGGGAACCTGGCGTCGACCAGCCACTTCGCCGCCTCGGCGAGCGCCGCGCTGTCGCCCATCGGCGGAATGCTGCGCGACAGCTTCGGGATCTTCAGCGTGCTGTCGTGCACGCCGTCTTCCTGCAGCTCGATGTCGGCCATCACCAGCACCGGCTCCATCGGCGGCGTGGTGGCGATCTTGTAGGCGCGCACGGTGCTTTCGGCGAAGTGCTGCAGCGA
>JANMAP010000174.1:0-1985 GCA_031359905.1 Burkholderiales bacterium
CGACCAGGCCATGATCTGGCGCGGCCCGATGGCTACGCAGGCGCTCGAACAGCTGCTGCGCCAGACCCACTGGCGCGAACTCGACTACCTGCTGGTCGACATGCCGCCGGGCACTGGCGACATCGCGCTGACGCTGAGCCAGCGCGTGCCGCTGACCGGCGCGGTGATCGTCACCACGCCGCAGGACATCGCCCTGCTCGATGTCAAGCGCGGCGTCGAGATGTTCAACAAGGTCGGCGTGCCGATCCTCGGCATCGTCGAGAACATGGCCGTCTACCACTGCCCGAACTGCGGCCACACCGAACACATCTTCGGCGCCGACGGCGGCGCGCGCATGGCCGAGAAGTACGGCGTCGACGTGCTCGGCAGCCTGCCGCTGACGATGAGCATCCGCGAACAGGCCGACAGCGGCCGGCCGACGGTCGTCGCCGATCCCGACAGCGCGATTGCCGACACCTACCGCCAGATCGCCCGCCGCACGGCCGTGAAGATCGCGCAGAAGGCCAAGGACTTCTCGGCCAAGTTTCCGACCATCAGCGTGTCGAAGGCGACCTGATCCAGGCGGCGCCCGATCAGCCCGGCGAATCGCCTCCATCGACGAAGCCACTTGACAGCCGCGGTCACGCCGGCGATCGTGAAACGAACTCGATGCGCATCGCGTGAATCCTGCCATCATCCCCATCGCCGTGGCCCCGGGGCGCGATCGGCGCCGCGGCGCTCCGAAGGGTCGGCGTGTCGATGCGCAGGCCCTGGCCGAGGTGCAGGCCCTGCTGGGGGACGGCAGCCCGCGGCGCGAGCTGCTGATCGAATTCCTGCACCGCATCAACGACCGCTTCGGGCAGCTCGGCACGCCGCATCTGGCCGCCCTGGCGCACTGCCTGCGGCTGTCGCAGGCCGAGGTCTTCGAGGTCGCCAGCTTCTATCACCACTTCGACGTGGTGAAGGAAGACGACACCGGCTGCGTGCCCGCCGCGCCCCCATTGACAGTGCGGGTCTGCGACGGGCTGAGCTGCACGCTGGCCGGGGCGTCGCAGCTGCTCGACACCCTGCCGGCGCTCCTCGGCCCGGCAGTGCGTGTGCGTGCCGCGCCGTGTGTCGGCCGCTGTGACACCGCGCCCGCAGCGGTGGTCCACCAATATCTCGTTCACCACGCCACGCCGGCCGGCGTGCAGGCGGCGGTGGCGACGGGACAGACGCGCGACACGGTCCATCCGCTGGTCGACCTGGCGGCCTACCGCGCCGCCGGCGGCTACGCCTTGCTGGTCGACTGTGTCGAAGGCCGGCGTGATGTCGAACAGGTCATCGGCGCGCTCGAGCACGCCGCGCTGCGCGGGCTGGGTGGTGCCGGTTTCCCGGCTGGCCGCAAATGGCGCATCGTGCGCGCCGAACCGGCGCCGCGCTGGCTGGCCGTCAACATCGATGAAGGCGAACCCGGCACCTTCAAGGACCGCGCGTGCCTCGAACAGGATCCGCACCGTTTCCTCGAAGGCCTGCTGATCGCCGCGTGGGCGGTGGGCGTGGCCCATGTCGTGATCTACCTGCGCGACGAATACCACGGCCACCGCGCGATGCTGGAAGGTGAACTCGCCGCGCTGGCCGGGCTGCGCTTCGCGGGCTGGGCACTGCCGACGATCGAGCTGCGGCGTGGCGCCGGGGCGTACATCTGTGGCGAAGAGTCGGCGATGATCGAATCGATCGAGGGCAGGCGCGGCTTGCCGCGGCTGCGCCCGCCTTACGTGGCCCAGGTCGGCCTGGTCGGCCGGCCGACGTTGGCCCACAACCTGGAAACGCTGTTCTGGGTGCGCGAGATCGTCGAGCGCGGTGGCGACTGGTTCGCCGCCCAAGGCCGGCATGGCCGTGCCGGCCTGCGCCGCTTCTCGGTGTCGGGCCGGGTCTGTTCCCCCGGCGTCAAGCTGGCCCCGGCCGGGATCACGCTGCGCGAACTGGTCGACGAACATTGCGGCGGCCTGCCGCCGGGCCACACG
>JANMAP010000188.1:0-27996 GCA_031359905.1 Burkholderiales bacterium
ATCGAAACCCACCGCGCCGAACTGCTGGCCCTGGCACGCAGGCGCGGCGTCACGGGTGTACGGGTCTTTGGCTCGATGAGCCGTGGCGACGCCAGCAACCAGAGTGACGTCGATCTGCTCGTCACCTTGGCCCCGGGGACTAGCGCGCTTGCCTTGGGCGGCTTGTTGCTGGATGCCCAGGAATTGCTGGGCCGCCGTGTGGATGTCGTCACCGAATCGAGCTTGCACCCTGCGCTGCGCGAACGCGTGATCGCAGACGCCGTGCCACTGTGAATCCAGGACCCGAGGCGGACCGGGTCCTGCTGGCGCACACGGCATCGAAGTTCCGGGTGTGACGTCCCTGCGGCCTGTCGGCTGGCCGACCACGAACACCGGCACCCGCCCTTCAGCTCCGGTCGCGGGACCCCCTAGCTACAAGCCTCCATGGCGCGGGCGCGGGCCGCTGCCCGACTGGACTGTCGTGTCCGCCACGCGCAAGATCGATCTGGCCGCAGCCGGGAGTAGCGGGGAGCAGCGTCACAGCGCACCACGCGCGCGATCAGCGATCGGCGTGTGCCCGAAAGGCTCGCCGCCACTCGGCATGCGCTTTCAACGGCCTGAAGGAGGAAAGCATGGATGCACTCTCCACGCGCACCGGAGCCCGTCGGCCACTCGAACCGGCAGCCTGCCCACGCACGACAACGCGTACGACAACGCGTCGCCTGCGGGTGTCCGACATCGCGGCCGGGGCTGTCGCGCTGGCTGGCCTGCTCGGCTCGGCCGATCTGACGGCGAGCCGCGGTGTCGATCCCTCCCGCGACAGGAGCGACGACCCGCTGCTGTCCGAAGCGGGCGCGGTCTGCGCACCGGCCGTCACCGGGCGTCCGCCCTTGCTTCAGAAGCTGATCCTCGCGAAAGCAGAGACCCAACCTTTCAAGCCGCAGCCGATGCAGGCCGCGGGCGGCGACGTGCCGCTGTACGACAACCTGGGCACGCTGTCGTTCAAGGTGGGAACGCGCAATCCGAAGGCGCAGGCCTATTTCGATCAGGGCATGCGCTGGGCCTTCGCGTTCAACCACGCCGAGGCGCAGCGCGCCTTCCGGGTCGCGCAGAAGGCAGATCCGCAACTCGCGATGGCCTGGTGGGGCGAGTCGCTGGTGCTCGGGCCGAACATCAACGCGCCGATGATGCCCGAGGCGGTGGCGCCGGCGCTTGCCGCGCTGGCCAAGGCGGTCGACCTGGCGCCCGGCGCGCCAGCGAAGGACCGTGCGTTGATCGCGGCGCTGCAGACGCGCTATTCGGCGGACCCGAAGGCCGACCGCGCCGCGCTCGACGCGGCCTTCGCCGACGCGATGAAGGCCGTGGCCCGCAAGTATCCGGGCGATGACACGGTCCTCACGCTCTACGCCGAGTCGGTGATGGACACGCAGGCCTGGGACTACTGGGAAGCAGGGGGCGCCAAACCCAAGGGCCGCGCCGCCGAGCTGATCGCGACGCTGGAGAAGGTGCTCGCACGCAACCCCAATCACGCGGGAGCGATCCACCTCTACATCCATGCGGTCGAGGCGTCGACGAGGCCGGAACGCGCGCTGCCGCACGCGCGGCGGCTGGCCGCGCTGATGCCGGGTGCCGGCCACGTCGTGCACATGCCCGCCCACATCTACTACCGCATCGGCCTGTACAAGGAGTCGCTTGAAATCAACAAGCGGGCGATGGCCGTCGACGAGCAGTACTTCAGCACCTCGCCCTCGGACCCGATGTACAAGTCGGCCTACTACCCGCACAACATCCACTTCGTGCTGGTCTCGGCGCAGATGGGTGGCGACGGCCCCACCGCGATCGCTGCCGCGGGCAAGCTCGACGCGTCGCTGTCCGACGCGGTGATCGCACAATTCGCGGTGCTCGAACCCATCAAGGCCGCACCCTACCTGGCGCATGCGCTCTTCAGCGCGCCCGAGGCCGTCCTGGCCCTGAAGGCGCCACCGAAGGAGCAGGTGCTGGTGTCCGCGCTGGCGCACTACGCACGCGCGCTTGCCCTCGCGGCGAAGAAGGACCTGACCGGCGCGCAGCGCGAGATCGACGCCATCGCCGCGATCGAGCAGAAGGCCGAGTTCAAGCCCTACGCCGACTGGGCGGTGCCGGGCAAGGAGATCGTGCAGACCGCGCGCCTGGTCGCCAGCGCGCGCCTGGCCGATGCGCGTGGCGACCTGCCCGGGGCAGCGAAGGCCTACGAGGCCGCGATCGCGGTCGAAGACGCGCTGGCCTACATGGAGCCGCCCTACTGGAACTACCCGATCCGCCAGTCGCTGGGCTCGGTCTACCTGCGCCAGGGCAAGCTCGATGCAGCCGAGAAGGCGCTGCGCGATTCGCTGGCCCGCGTGCGCAGCAACGGCTGGGCGCTGGCGGGCCTGGCGGAGGTCTACAAGCGCAAGGGCGACACGAAGGCCGAGGCCTCGGCGCGCCGGGCTTACGAGCGGACCTGGCTGGGCGGCGCGGCGCCCGACATCGCCCGCTTGTAGGCCGCGGACTCAAGGGCAACCCGTTCGTCTGAAGGAATCAAGGCACGCCGACGACGAACGGCACGTCGCAGATGCTGCCGCCGGCGCTCACCTGCACACGACGGAGCAGCGCGTGGCCGGCGCGGAAGCCGCCCGGCGAATGGGTGCGCACCGTGCAGCGCAGGCGGTTGGTGCCCAAACCCAGGCTCATCGGCTTGCCGACGCTCGACGATGGGCCTTGCCCAGCCCGTCGGGCAGCACGGGCCCGAGCCACTGCTGGCGCAGCAGGTCCACCGAGTCGTAGAGCGGCGTGTTGCCGCCGACCAATGGCGACAGAAAGGCATCGCGCGACGGCAGCTGGAAATCGGCAGCGCCGCGGGCCGCGCAAACACCCTGGCTTGACACACAGCCCCAAAAGCGGAACATTTAACCGTATGGATAAACCAAGCGGTTAAGGATGAACACGCTCACCGCAGCCCGGCCTCAGCCGCCGACACAGGACGCCGGTTCGGACACCCGTCAGCGCATCCTGGCGGCGGCATTCAATTGCCTGGTGGCACGGGGTTATGCCTCGCTCAGCGTGCGCGACATCGCCAAGGATGCGGGCGTCAACCACGCGCTCATCAGCTTTTACTTCGGCGGCAAGGACCGGCTGGTGATCGCCGTGCTCGACGACGCCAACCGCCGCTTGCTGGACCGGCAGCAGCAGCTGTACGGCGCGCCGGTCGGCTTTGCCGAGAAGTGGGCGCGGGCGCGCCGCTTCTACGAGAGCGACCTCGCCTCGGGCTTCGTCCGCGTCCAGGCCGAGCTGTGGGCGGCCAGCCTGTCCAACGCCGAGCTGCGCGAGCAGTTCCTGCCGCGCATCCAGGCCTGGAAACAACTGGTGCTGGAAGGCGTGCGCGAAGCGCTGCAGGCCTACCGGCTGGACCTGCCGCCGGCCTTCAGCGCCGAGGCCATCGCCACCTTGCTGTCCGAGTTCTGGCTCGGCATGGAGTTTTCGCAGCTGATCGGCGCCAGTGGCGAGACCGGGCGGCACGACGCCACGCTGGATGCCATCGAGGCCTTGTTGCGCACGCTGGACGAGCGCATCGCGCCGCGTCCTGACAAGCCGCGGGCCGATCCAGCGAAACCCCGAAAGACCACGCGCTCCGGGAGACGCGTATGAACGCCAACTGGCCCGAGCGCTTCGACCGCATCGCCGGTGCCTTGCCCGAAGCGGGCCGGCTGGCAGCCGCCGATGCCGCGCCCTACGACACCGTGGAGCCGGCACAGCAGGGCGTCCTGGACCGCGACGGCGTCGGCATCTGGTACGCGGTGTGGGGCACCGAGGGCCCGTTCATCGCCTTCGCGCCGCCATTCCAGATCGTCCATGCCGAGCTGCTCAAGGGCGTGGTGCCCTGGTTGTCGCAGCACTTCCGCGTCATCACCATGGACCCGCGCGGCAACGGCCGCTCCGGCCGTCCGCAAGGCCAGCAGCACTATGCGCTGGACCTGTACGTGGGCGACTTCCAGGCCGTGCTGGACGCCGCCGGTGCCGACCGCGTGGCGCTGGTGGGCATTTCCGCCGCCGCCATGACGGTGCTGCGCACCGCGGCCGAGCAACCCGAGCGGGTCACCCACGTCGTCACGGCAGGCGGGTTTGCGCATTCGATGGTCGCCGACGCCAAGGTCGCCGCCCGCGTCGACGGTGAGTTTGCCGCCATGGCGCAGGACTGGCCGGGCTACGTCGACGGCTTCATGCAGACGATCTTCAACGAACCGCACTCGACCAAGCCCTATGAGGACGGCGTGCGCTTCGGCTGGGCCACCACGGGCGAGGTGCTGGCCTGGTGCTACCGCGGCTGGCTGAACAACGACGTGCGCGACGAGGCCCGGCGCGTGCGCTGCCCGACGCTGGTGATCCACGGCGACCAGGACAAGCGCGTGCTGTACGCCCGCGGCCAGGAGGTGCACGCGCTGGTGCCCGGCGCGAAGCTGCTGACGATCGGCAGCGGCGGGCATGTCACTGCGGCGCGCGACCCGGTGCTGTTCGGGCGCGCGCTGCGCGACTTCGTCGCCGGCGCGCCGGCGCAGCGCACCTGGACGCGCGCGATGGCCCGTCCGCGCCGGGCGCTCTTCATCTGCAGCCCGATTGGCCTGGGCCATGCCCAGCGCGACCTGGCCATCGCCCGCGCGCTGCGCCTGCTGCAGCCTGACCTGCAGATCGACTGGTTCACCACCCACCCGGCGGCCACCTACCTGGAACGCGAGGGCGAGACCGTGCACCCGATCTGCGCCCGGCTGGCCAACGAGAGCCGCCACTTCGAGGGCATGGCCGGCGAGCACGACCTGTCGGCCTTCTTCGCACTGCGCACGATGGACGAAGTGATGGCGCGCAATGCGTTGGTGTTCTTTGATCTGATGGAGGCCGCGCATTACGACATCGTGATCGGCGACGAGGCCTGGGACGTGGACCACCAGTACCACGAGAACCCCGAGCTCAAGCGCCAGCCCTTCGTCTTCCTGACCGACTTCGTCGGCTGCCTGCCGATGAACCCGGGCGACGAGCGCGAGGCCTGCCTGTGCGCCGACCGCAACGCCGACGACATCGAGCTCGTGGGCCGCTACCCCTACATCCGGGACGCGGCCATCTTCGTCGGCAACCGCGACGACGTGCCCGAGCAGACCTTCGGCCCCGGCCTGCCCGGCATCCGCGACTGGACCGACCGCAACTTCTGCTACTGCGGTTATGCACTGCCCTTCGACCCGCGGGCCCTGGCCGACACCGAGCAGCTGCGCCAGCGCCATGGCTACCGCGCCGACGAGCGCATCGTCATCGCGGCGGTGGGCGGCACGGGTGTCGGCAAGCCGCTGCTGCAGCGCATTGCGCAGGCATTTCCGCTGATGAAGCGCGAGGTGCCCGAGTTGCGCATGGTGCTGGTGGCCGGCCCGCGCTTGAATGCGGGCGACTTCCCCGCCAGCGACGGGCTGGAGGTGCGCCCCTACGTGCACAACCTGTTCGAGCATCTGGCCTGCAGCGACCTGGCGCTGGTGCAAGGCGGCTTGTCGACGACGATGGAACTGGTGGCCACACGCCGGCCGTTCCTGAGCTTTCCGCTGCGCAACCACTTCGAGCAGTGCATTCACGTGCGCCGGCGCCTCTTCAATTACGAGGCCGACAATGCAGTCGACTACGCCGAGACCGATGCGCAAACGCTGGCGCGGCGCGCGCTGGCACAGATGCAGGCGCCGGTGCGCTACCGCCCGGTGGAAACCGACGGCGCCGTGCGGGCGGCACAGCGCATCGCCGCGGTGCTGGACAACCGGCATTGGGCGCGGTGATGCGCGGCGAGCGCCGCCCCATGCCACGCTGCCGCGGCCGGCCGCCGGGCGGCTGAACACGCTGCTGCTGGGCGTTTTTGCCATCCAGCACAGCGTCATGGCGCGGCCGGGGTTCAAGCGCTGGTGGACCCACTTCGTGCCCAAGGCCGTGGAGCGCAGCACCTATGTGCTGCTGGCCAGCCTGTCCCTGGTGCTGCTGTTCGCGGAGTGGCGTCCGCTCACCGCAGCCGTCTGGCAGGTGCCTGAAGGCGCGGCCACCGCGGCCGTGCTGGCGGTGCAGGCCGGCGGCTGGCTGCTGGTGCTGGCCAGCACCTTCATGATCGACCACTTCGAGCTCTTCGGCGTGAAGCAGGTGCTGGCGCGCCTGTCGGGCCGGCCGCTGCCGGCGCCGGTCTTTCGCACGCCCATGCTCTACAGACATGTGCGGCATCCGATCTACCTGGGCTTCATGCTCGCCTTCTGGGCGGCGCCGACCATGACCGCCGGGCACCTGCTCTTTGCGGTGGCCACCACGGGCTACATCCTGATCGGCATCTGGTTCGAAGAGCGTGATCTGGTGGAACTCTTCGGCCAGCGCTATGCCGACTACCGTCAGCGCGTGGGCATGCTGTTGCCGCTGAAGCGGCCCGATGCGGGTCGGCTGTTCACGGCAGCGGTGCAGCCAGAGGTGGCTCCCGACGCCCGATCCACCCGCCGGCCGGTCGGCGAGGGCAAGGCGTGAGCATGCCCTCGAAGATTCGCTCGGCGGTCCCGGTCGATGCGCCAGCGCTGAGCACATTCAGCTGACGTCTGTTCAACGCGCCTTGACGGCGGTCCATATTTCCAACAGCATAGAAATGTGAAAGAAAAAGCCGCCGTTGCGTCTCTGGCTGCCCTGGCCCAGCGCATGCGCCTGCGCGTGTTCCGCGCACTGATCGGCGCTGCGCCGCAGGGCATGACGCCTGGGGAGTTGTCGGCCACGTTGGACGTGCCTGGCTCGACGCTGTCATTCCACCTGAAGGAGCTGATGCACGCCGATCTGGTGACGCAGGAGCGCGAAGGCCGCAACCTGATCTACCGCCCGTCCATCCGGCAGATGAACGACTTGCTGGCCTACCTCACCGCGCACTGCTGCCAAGGTGCGGCCTGCGAGGCCGTCTCGACGACCGGCCGCAACGCGCGCCTGAGAGCCTGAAGCCATGACCTTCCACGTCCTCATTCTGTGCACCCACAACTCGGCGCGCAGCGTGCTGTCCGAAGGGATGCTCAACCATTGGGCCGCCCGACTCGGCCGCGACGTCCGGGCCCACAGCGCGGGCAGCGCCCCCAGCGGCCGCATCAACCCGTTCGCGATCGAAGCGCTGCGCAACGCCGGCATCGACACCGGCGGGTACCGCAGCAAGAGCTGGGATGAGTTCAGCCAGGACAGCGCACCACCGCTGTCCGTCGTCATCACGGTCTGCGACAACGCTGCCGCCGAAACCTGCCCGGTGTTCTTCAGCGCGAACCCTGGGCGGGGTGGCCCGCCGGTGAAGGTGCACTGGGGCTACCCCGACCCGTCGAACGCCGAGGGCGGCGGCGCGGGTGGCGACGAGGGCAGGCGCCGCGCCTTCGAACTCACGCGCCAGGCGATCGGCTACCGCATGCTGCAGTTGCTGCAGCTGCCGCTGGAAACGATGGGCCGGGCCGACCTCCAGTCCGAACTCATCGCCATCGGGCAGCGCTAAGGCCATGACTGGTCTCCCGCGCAAGCTGTTTGCCGAGGCCCTCGGGACCGCGCTGCTGCTGGCCGTCGTCATCGGCTCCGGCGTCATGGCCGAGCGGCTGTCGGGCGGCAACGGGGCCATCGCCCTCTTGGCCAATACGCTGGCCACGGTCGGCGGCTTGTACGTTCTGATCGAGGTGTTCGGCCCCGTCAGCGGCGCGCACTTCAATCCGGCGGTGAGCGCCGTGATGGCCTGGCGGGGCGACTTGCCCAAGGCCGCCTGGCTGCCCTATGTCCTGGCCCAACTGATCGGTGCGATTCTCGGTGCCTGGCTGGCCCACGCCATGTTCGACATGACGATCCTGCAGTTCTCGACCAAGGTGCGCAGCGGCGCGGGGCCATGGATCGCCGAGGCCGTGGCGACGGCCGGGCTGCTGCTGGTCATCCTGCGGGCACCGGCGGGCCGGGCGGCGCCGATGGTCGCCGCCTACATCGGCGCGGCGTACTGGTTCACGGCGTCGACCTCGTTCGCCAATCCGGCCGCAGCGTTCGGTCGCATGTTCAGCGACAGCTTTGCCGGCATCGCCCCGGCGAGTGCACCCGGTTTCGTCATCGCGCAGTGCATCGGGGCAGCGATTGGCCTGGGCATCGACCAGGCGATGCGTCCTGCGCTTGTCACGGCTGCCCCGGAGACCGAGACCGGTCAAGCCGCCGCCACCAGGCTGCGCTGAGCAAAGCCAGCTCCAGGGCTTTCGACCCGACTGGCGGTCTTCGATCGGCGGCTTTGATCGCCGGCTGACGACCCCATGTTGCCGCTGACCCCGCGGCCCAGAAGCCGCCGTCGGCGCCAACGCCCCAAGCGCGGTCATCGTGAGGCGTGATTTGCCAAGAAGGTCAGCGCACAACTCTTGAACTCAAGGCGCCAAGACCTCGAGGGTGGGGAAGTAGCTTCTGAAGCGACCAGCATCCCGTGTCAGCAAGGGCCGGCCCTCCACAGCAGCATGCGCGCCGATGAAGAAGTCGGGCAGCACCTGCCCGTTGCTGCCGCCGCGCCGGCGGTACTGGGCGCAGGCCTTTGCTGCCAGGAACAGGGCCGGCCGCGGGATCTCACGCAGTTCCAGCGCCATCTTCAGCACCACATCGTCGAGTGCTTCGAGGGTCGAGAACGACAGGGAGATTTCGGCGTAAATGACAGGATTGATGACCAAGGCGTGCAGCTTGGCCTGGGCGCGCAACTGGGCGATGAACCAATCTGCCCACAGCGGATCGTTCTGCAACACGTCCACCAGGACGTTGGTGTCCACCAGCAACATCAATCGTCAGCGCGCAGCAGTTTCATCTCTTGTTGAAGCAGCCCGGCGCTCCGGCGCGCCCTCTGCGGCAGCGCATGCCCGACTTCCATCCTTGAAGCTGCCGCGCCGAGCCGTCAACGATCGGCTCGCGCACGGCGCTCGGCACGCGGCTCGGTCGCCAGGCGGCGCACCAGCTGCAGGTAATTCCGCAGGGCTGGTGACGGGTCGTTGCGTCGCCAGCACAGCGCCAGCACCGCTTTCAGCCCTGCGCGCTCGTCGATGGCGCGGAAGGCGACGCCGTCCAGCGCAAAGCGCTGCATCGACGCCGGCACCACGCAGACGCCCAGGCCTGCGGCCACCAGGGCCAGCGCGGTCGTCACCCGCGGCGCTTCCTGCACGATGTTCGGGCTGAAGCCGGCACGCTGGCAGGCCGCCACCGTGCTGTCGTAGAACGCGGGGCCCTGCTGGCGTGCGAAGACGACGAAGGCTGCTTCCTTCAGCGCCTTCATCGCAATCGGCGAGGTGGCGCCGCGCTTGGCCAGTGGATCCCTCCGCGGGAGCGCGACCACCATCGGCTCGGTGAGCAGGACCTCGACGGCCAAGCCTGCATCGTCGACCGGCTCGGAGCGCATGAACGCGACGTCGATCTGCCCATCGCCAAGCCGCCGCAGCAGCTCGTCGCGCAGGCTTTCCTCGAGCGTCACCGAGGCATCGGGATAGCGCTCGCGAAAGAGCCGCACGCTCGACGGCATCAAGGGGTGCAGCGGCCCGGTCGGAATCGTGCCGACGCACAAGCGGCCCAGCTCGCCGCGGCCGGCCCGCTTCACTGCGTCCAGCGTCTTGGCGTGCTGCTCCAGCAGCGTGCGTGCATGGCTCAGCAGCACCCGTCCGGCCTCGGTCATCTCCACACCGCGTGCCTTGCGCCGGAAGAGCTGGACGTCGAGGCGCTTTTCCAGCGCCCGGATGCGCATGCTCAGCGGCGGCTGCTGCGTGTTCAGCCGCTCTGCCGCCCGCGTGATGTGACCTTCCTCGGCGACCGCGACGAACGATCTGAGGTGCTGCCAGTCGATCAGATCCATATCAATATATGTATGGTTTTTGATCGGATTAGTGTATGGCGTGCATGGCTTGCACGCCCTAACCTTCGATCGACCGCTGACAAGGAGACCCCCGATGAACCTGAACCGCCGCACCTGCTTGAGCCTGCCGTTGCTGACGCTCGTCGGGCCGTCTTTCGGCGCATCGCCGGCGTGGCCGAACCGGCCGCTGCACCTGCTGGTGCCGTACGCGGCGGGCGGGCCGACCGACATCCTGGCCCGGCTCGTCGCCCCGGTGTTGAACGAACGGCTCGCGCAGACCGTCATCGTCGACAACGTGCCCGGCGCCGGCGGCAACATCGGCATGGCGCAAGGCGCGAAGGCCACGCCCGACGGCCACACCGTGACGGTCGTCGCGCCCAACATCGTCATCAACCCGGCGCTGTACCGCAACACCGGCTACGACCCGTACGCCGACTTCGTACCGGTCACCGTCGCCGTGCGCTCCGCAGTCGTCGTGAGCGTGCACCCGTCGGTGCCCGCGACGACGCTGGATGAACTGATTGCGCTGGTCAAGTCGCAGCCGGGGCGTCACAGCTATGCATCGCCGGGCAGCGGCACGCCGCCGCATCTGGTGGCGGAACAGTTGCGGTTGGGCCTCGGGCTCGATCTCGTGCACATCCCTTACAGCGGTGCCGGGCAGGCGATGGCCGCCGCGCTCGGCGCTCAGGTGCCCATCGTCTTCAGCAGCACGCCACCGGCCATCCCCCACATCGCGGCCGGCAAGCTGCGCGGACTGGCCGTCACCGGCAACACGCGCACGCAGGAACTGCCGACGATACCGACCATGGCGGAAGCCGGACGCAGCGAGGTCGACGGCGAGGGCTGGTTCGCGTTCGTCGTGCCGGCGGCGACACCGAAGGACACCGTGGAGACGATGTACCGGGCGTTGTCGGAAGCGCTGCAGCACGCAGCGGTGCGGGCCCGACTGCCCGCCCTCGGCTTCGAGGCCGTCATCAGCACGCCACAGGCGAGCGCGGCCCGCATGAGGGCCGAAGGCGAGAAGTGGGGCCGCATCATCCGCACCGCCGGTATCCAGGCCGAGTAGGCAGCGGCGATGTGGCGGGTCGCCGTGCTGCACCATGGACCGCAGACGAATCCGGCGCTGTCGCAACTGCGTGACAGCCTGCGCCGGCGCGGCATGATCGACGGCGACCACTGCATCATCGACGCGGCCGGGGCGGATGGGCGGCTGGATCGGCTTCCCCGGCTCGTCGAAGAATTGCTGGGGCGCGGCCCGGATGTCGTGGCCACCATCGGCGGTGTGGCCGCGCTGGTGGCGCAGCGGGCCACAGCAACGATTCCGGTTCTGCACGCGACCGTGCTCGACCCCGAGGACATCGGGCTGACGGCGCGCAACGTCGCCGGCATCACGACCTTCGATCCAGACCACGGTCTGCGCCAGCTTCGGCTGCTGAAGGAACTCGTGCCCGGCCTGCGCACCGTGGCATGCCTGGTCGACAAGGACGCCCCCAGAAACGCAGTCGGCATCAACCCGCTGCTCGCGCATTTGCAGCGGGCCGCGCTGCACGAGGGGCTGCGGGTGCGGTGCCTGGCGATGCACGAGATACCCGCCGACATCGCTCTCGCATCCGACACCCTGCGGCAGGCCGGCGCCCAGGCGCTGGTGGCACTGGAAGTCCCCGCTGTGTTGGCCCGATTGGGCGAGATCGCCCAGATCGCCGTGCGTTGCCGCCTGGCGACGGTCTTCCCGCCGGGGCAGTCGGACCCTGGCGTGGCGATGCTGGGACCCAGCCTTCGCGACGCCATCGATCCGCTGGCCGGGTACATCTGTGCCATCGCACGCGGCGTTGCGGTGGCGAGCCTGCCGACACGCCGGGTGCGCCACGACCGCCTGGTCGTCGATCTCGGTCGGGCGCGGCGGATCGGGCTTGCTGTTCCGGCGTCGCTCTTGAGGAGAGCGGCGCGCGTGATCGCCGACGACCCGCAGGTGTCCCGCGTTGCGCTCAGCGACGAGGGGTGACCGACACCCCGGCGC
The DNA here is from genome assembly GCA_031359905.1 of Burkholderiales bacterium. Classification (GTDB taxonomy): domain Bacteria; phylum Pseudomonadota; class Gammaproteobacteria; order Burkholderiales; family Burkholderiaceae_C; genus Rubrivivax. Next base: position 11,871 of record JANMAP010000188.1, read on the forward strand.
ACCGGCATGACGACGCAGGCGATGGACCGGAACAAGCCAAGGCGCACCGACATCGTCGTGCGGACCCGGGGCATTCGCGCTCTGCCCTCCATTTCGGGCACTGCCTTCTATGATCTGTCGTACTGGACCGCTCTCATCCAGACTTTCGCCATTTCGCCTTCACCCCCCACCGGAGACATTCACCCATGCCCATCAAATCGCTCGCCCCGGCCGTCGCCTTGGCCTTGCTCGCGCTGCCGCCTTCGGTCTTCGCACAAGGTCCAGGGCACGGACCCCGCGCCTTCACGCTGAGCAGCCCCGACCTGGCCAGCGGCACCTTCTCCAACACGTTCGTGCTCAACGGCTTCGGCTGCTCCGGCAGCAACGTGTCGCCTGAACTGCGCTGGAGCAATGTGCCGCCCGGCACGCAGTCGCTCGCGCTGCAGGTCTACGACCCGGACGCGCCCACGGGCAGCGGCTTCTGGCACTGGGCCGTGTACAACATTCCGCCCACCGCCACCGGCCTGGCGCGAGGCGCGGGAAACAGCCCGACCGCGCTGCCGCCCGGCGCCTTCGGCGGCAACACCGACTTCATGGACACGGGCGCCACGGGTGTCAATGGCAACTACGGCGGGCCCTGCCCGCCCGTCGGCGACAAGCCGCACCACTACACCTTCACGCTGTATGCGCTGGCGGTTCCGAACGTGCAAGCCGCCGGCGGCATCCCGGCCACGGGGTCGGCGGCGCTGTTCGGCTTCGTCATCAACAAGGGCCTGGGCGCCGCGTTGCTGGGCCAGGCGTCCTTCACGGCGCGCTACGGGCGCTGAGTGCGCTGAGTGCGCTGAAGGGTTGCGAGACGGCCGTCCCGCGCAGTGCTGGTTGCCCAGCACCGCGCCGTGCGGCGTGCCGTCGATAACCCTGCGCGTCGGCGGCGGCCTTGCGGCGGACCGCCGGCACCCCTGACCGGGGGGATCGCCGCGTCGCCGGCCTGGCTGGATCCCCTGCGCGGGCAGGGCTTCAAGGTCCTGCGGTTTTCCGCGGGTGTCTTCGCTCGCAGACCATAATCGACCATCGGCTGCCCTCGTGCAGCCTGTTTTTTTATCTCCTCGGAGCAGACCATGCAAAACCACAAGGGACTGGCGGCGGTGCTGCGTCAGCAGGAAGGCAAGATCTTGCAGGACTGGACCGGCGAGTTGCAGGAGGGGCGGCGCCCCGGCAGTGGTGGCGGCGATACCCACGCACAGGCACGCGGTTTTCTTGGTGCCTTTGCCGCGGCGATCCGTTCGTCGACCGACGCTGATCTGGTGGGCAGCGAGTGGGACGACGTTCGGGCGCTGCTGACCGATCTGTCGCGCGATCGCGCGGTGGCCGGCTTCAGCCCCACGGAGACGGCCACTTTCGTGTTTTCACTCAAGCAGCCGTTGTTCGTGGCGCTGCGCGAAGCGCTCGCCGACGACCCGAAGCGGCTGAGCGACGAGTTGTGGGCGGTGTCGCTGATGCTCGACAAGCTGGGGTTGTTCAGCATCGAGGCCTACCAGAAGGGCCGCGAAGAGGTGATCGAGCGGCAGCACCAGGAACTGCTGGATCTGTCGACGCCCGTCGTCGAACTCTGGCAAGGCATCCTGGCGCTGCCCCTGATCGGCACGCTGGACAGCGAACGCACGCAGATCGTGATGGAAAGCCTGCTCGAGGCGATCGTCGACAAGGAAGCCACCGTGGCGATCCTCGACATCACCGGTGTGCCGACGGTCGACACCCTGGTCGCCCAGCACCTGATGAAGACGGTGGCTGCCGCCCGGTTGATGGGGGCCGAATGCATCATCAGCGGCATCCGCCCGCAGATCGCACAGACGATCGTTCACCTCGGCGTGAACCTCGAAGGCGTGATCACCAAAGCCACCCTGGCCGGCGCCCTGCAGACCGCCCTGCGCAAGACCGGGCAGAGCGTGCAGCGCGCCGAGCCGGTCACCAAGAGCCTCTAGAGAGGCCGCGCGCGGTGGAACACATTCCGATTCTCAAGGTCGACAGCTTCCTGCTGGTCAGCATCCAGGTCGAGCTGCACGACGAGCTGGCCGTCAGCCTGCAGGATGACCTGACGCAGAAGCTGATGAAGACCAACTCGCATGGCGTGCTGATCGACATCTCGGCGCTGGAAATCGTCGATTCCTACATTGGCCGGATGCTGTCGCAGATCTCGGACATCGTCGGCATCATGGATGCGACGATGGTGCTCGTCGGCATGCGGCCGGCGGTGGCCATCACCCTGGTCGAGCTCGGCATGACGATGGCCGGCGTGCGCACGGCGCTGAATGTCGACAAGGGACTGGCCCTGTTGCGGCGTTCGCTGCACGCGCCCGGAAGGACCGTCGAGGCGTCGTGACTGACATCGTCGTCGTCGAGATCCGGTCGTCGGAGCAAGTCAGCGCGGCGCGCAGACAGGTGCAGTCCCGCGCGACGGCCATCGGCCTGTCGACCTTGGACATGACCAAGTTCGTGACGGCCGCCAGCGAGCTTGCACGCAATGTGCTGGTGCATGGCGGTGGCGGCACGATGACGCTGCGGCACATCCACCGCGACGGCAAGCCCGGACTGCAACTCGATTTCGAAGACCAGGGACCCGGCATCGCCGACGTCTCGCTGGCGCTGCGTGACGGCTACACAACGGCCAACAGCCTGGGCCTGGGGCTCGGCGGCGCGCAGCGCCTGGTGCATGAATTCGAGATCATCTCCCACCCGGGTGCCGGCACCCATGTGCGGATCGCGCAGTGGAAACGACGGTAACGATCGACGACCACAGTCGCATTGCCGAGGTGCGCCGCGCCGCGGCGCTGCTCGGCCACACGATGGGCCTGACGCCCGAACTGGTGGCGCAGGCGGCGCTGGTGATCTCCGAGCTGTGCACCAACATCCTGAAGTACGCCGAGCGCGGAGAGGTGCTGCTGAACGCGCTGTGCGCCAACGGCACGGCCTACGGGCTGGACATCGTTGCGCTGGACCGCGGGCCGGGCATCGCGAACCTGGACGCGGCGGTCACCGACGGCTTCTCGACCGGCGGCAGCCTGGGCATCGGCCTGGGCACGATGCGCCGCGCCGCCGCGCTGTTCGATGTCTATTCCGCGCCGGGCGTGGGCACTGCGCTGCTCGTGCGTCTGCTGGAAAAGAAGGCCCCTGCGGCGCAGGACGATGGGTTCACCGTCGGCAGCCGGATGACGCCGATCCGTGGCGAAAGCGTGTCGGGCGACAGTTGGTCGTACCTGCGCTTCGAGCAGACGATGGCGGTGACCGTCGTCGACGGCCTCGGCCACGGCCCCAAGGCCCCCGAGGCCCCGCAGGCCGCCATCGAGGCCTTCCACCGCAGCGCGCGCCAGGCCGGGCCGACCCAGGTGATCCAGATGGCCCACCAGGCGCTGCTGTCGACCCGCGGCGCGGTGATGGTGGTGGCCCGCATCGACGGGCAGGCGCAGACGCTGCGCTTCGCCGGCCTGGGCAACATCAGTGCGGTGGTCCACACGCAGGGCGTGGCTGCGCGCCTGGGTTCGACCGACGGCACCGTCGGCTACGGCGTGCGCGCGGCGCGCGAGTCCTCGGTGGCCTGGACGTCGAACTCGATCCTGATCCTGAACACCGACGGGCTCAGCTCACGCTGGAACCTGGCCAAGCATCCGGGACTGCTGGCCTGCCATCCGGTGCTGATTGCCGCGGTGCTGCACCGCGATTTCGCGCGCAACACCGACGACGCGACGGTCGTCGTCATCCGGGGCCATTGATGCAGATCGTCGCATTGACCGTCAAGATCCACACCGACCAGAGCCTGGTGATGTTGCGCCACCGGTGCCGCCAGGTCAGCGAGCTGTTCGGGCTCGAGGCGCTGCAGCGCACGCGGCTGACGACGGCCGTCTCGGAGATCGGCCGCAACGCGCTGCAGTACGCGGGCACGGCCACAGTGAGTTTTCTGGTCGGTGGCTCGGTCAGCCAGCCGGGCGCGCAGTCGGTGCTGATCCGCGTCATCGACAAGGGCCCGGGCGTGCCGGCGTCGATCTGGTCCGATGGCCAGATCGGCGCCTTGCACCGGGCCGGTGGCCTGCATGGCGCCCAGCGTCTGGTCGACGCCTTCTGGATCGAGACCCAGCCTGGCGCGGGTGCGGCCGTGTCGATGGAAATGCTGCTGCCACGCACCGCTGCGCGGCTGGCAGCCGCCGACATCAGCCAGCGCATCGACGAGCTGTTCCGCCGCCAGCCCCAGAACCCCCACGAGGAACTGGAACAGCAGAACCGCGACATGCTGCATGCGCTGGACGAGTTGCGCCAGCGCAAGAACGATCTGGAATTCGCCGACCAGCGCAAGAACGAATTCGTCGCCATGCTGGCGCACGAGCTGCGCAACCCGCTCGCGGCGATCTCGATGAGCGTCGAGGTGATGCGACGCAAGAAGAACCTCAGCATGGCCGACGTCGAGAAGTACCGCGACACCATCGGCCGGCAGGCGACGCAGCTGACCAAGCTGGTCAATGACCTGATGGACGTGTCGCGCGTCTCGCGCGGCAAGGTCGAACTGGAGCGGGCCGTGGTGGGCGTCGGCACACTGGTCTTCGAAGCGGTCGAGATGACGCGGGCGTTCGTCGATGCAAAGAAGCACCGTCTGCGCATGCCCGTCCTGGACGACGCGGTCTGGGTCGATGTCGATCTGGTGCGCATGAAACAGGTGATCAGCAACCTGGTGCACAACGCCGCGCGTTACACGCCGGAGGGCGGGCTGATCGAGATCGGCATCCGCGTTGCCGATGGGGCCGTCCACATCAGCGTCAAGGACAACGGCGTCGGGATCGACGCGCCGATGCTGCCGAAGATCTTCGACCTCTTCACCCAGGCACCGAACAGCCTGGCGCGCGAGGACGGGGGCCTGGGCATCGGCCTGACCATCGTCCAGCGGATGGCCGCCGACCATGGCGGCACCATCAGTGCGCACAGCGCCGGTCTCGGTTGCGGGAGTGAATTCGTCCTGACCCTGCCGACGGTCGCGCCGCCCGCTGACGGGCCCGCCGCGCCGCCGCTGCCCGCCCCCGCGCTGGAGACCAGCACGCCGCAGCGGCTGCTGCTGGTGGACGACAACGCCGACGCGCTGCAGGCAATGGCCGAGCTGTTCCGGATGCACGGCTACGCCTGCGCGATGGCCGGCGACGGGCCGCAGGGCCTGGCCGCCGCGATCGATCACCCGCCCGGCATTGCCATCATCGACATCGGGCTTCCCGGGCTGGATGGCTTCGGCCTGGCCGCTGAACTGCGCCGGCGCTACGGCCGCGACATGACCCTGATCGCGATGAGCGGCTATTCGGCGACAGACACCCGCCAGCGCGCCGAGCAGGCCGGCTTCGATGACTTCCTGGTCAAGCCGATCGACATGCCGGCATTGCTGCAACAACTGCGGGGGCGGCCGGAGGCGGCCCGGCCTTCCGCCTGACGCACCGCTGGAGGCCGACCTGAGCCCTGTCCGCATCCTGTACGTCGAGGACAACGCCGACATCCGCGACATGGTGCTCGAGCTGATCGAGAACGACGACCGGCGCGTCTTGGCCTGCGCCGACGCCGAGACCGCCTGGCAGCAGATGCAGCAGGCGGCCTTCGACGTCCTGGTCACCGACGTCAACCTGCCGGGTTGGTCGGGCACCGAGCTGGCGCGCCGCTGGCTCGAAGCCGATGCGTCGCGTTGGGTCATCCTGTTCTCCGGCCACGACTTCAAGTCCGGGCTGGCCAGCCTGGGGGCGAATGTGCGCGCGATCCCGAAGGAAGACTTCGAGCAGCTCGAACGGGTGCTGACCGAATTCGGCCAGCACCTGCCATGGCGCGATGCCCACCGGGGTTGAGCAACGACACTACGGTTTCCGGGCGTCGCGCTGGTAAAGATCGATCTTCGTCTTCAGGTCGTCGAGCTCTTCGCAGGGCACCAGGCAGATGGTCTGCAAGGCCTTCAGATGCTCCTGGGCCTGCGCGAGCTTGCCCAACAACAGATAGGCCTCTCCGACATACAAGTGCGCGCCACGGTGACGTGGGTTGAGCTTCAGCGCTCGTTCGTAATGTGCGAAGGCCTTGTCCATCTGGCCGATGTGGCGGTAGGCGTACCCGAGGTAGTTCTGGATGTCCGCATTGCGCGTGTCGCGCAGGGCAGCCGACGACAAGGCCTTCACCGCATCGGCCCACCGCTTCTCGTCGATGGCCTTCTTGCCCGACACCACGTCGGGATCGGACGAGATTCCGCTCGGATCCTCGTCGGTCGGGTCGGCGTGGGCTGAGGGCAGGCAGACGAGCGATGCGGCGAGGATCGCCGTCATCGCCGTCATCGCCAGCAGCGTCTTGCGCGCACCCACGACCGCCCGCCTCACGTCAACGTTGGGCCAGCCGCGCGTAGGTCCGCATCTCGAGGACTTCGGGGCGATTCCCGTCGCCATGTTGGGTGAGCTGCTCGAGTGCGCGGCTGTACCGGACCACCTTCACGGCGTCGCCCACCGCTGTCGCCGCCTTGGCCGCGCCGTACCAGCCGCGCAGCCGGTTCGGCGCGTTCTTCATCGACGCTTCGTACTCCTTCAGCGCCATACCGGCCTCGCCGTCGGCGAGCAGCATGTCCGCCAGCAGCTCCCGCATCGGATAAAGGCGGTTTTCCATCGCGACGTGCTTCTCGCTGCCGTCCTCCAGGTCGGCGGCGGCGCGCATCAGCTTCTGCGCTTCGGCCTTGTCGCCTTGCGCGCGCTTGGCCCACGCCTGGGCACCGAGAACCTGCACCTCCACCTGCTCGGCCCAGTACCCCTGGTTGGCCTGCAGCAGTGATTCGCGCAGTGCCTTCAACTTCGCAATGTCGGCCTGTGCAGCAGGCACGTCGCCCAGACGCGCGGCGCCGATCGCGCGTGCGAAATGAGTGATCGCCTCGGCCGGCGCGAACGGCAGGTTCTGCGGCTGCAACTGCGCGGCACCGGCCCAGTCCTGGCGCTCGAGGTGGTAGCGGGCGGGCACGGCGGCACGCGCGGTGTTGCCCGCCGAGACCGTGCCAATCAGTTTCTTGATCGTGGCACTCTCTTCGACCAGCGCTTTGGCCTTGGCATCCTGCCCGAGCTGCAGGTGCGCATATGCCATGAAGTCGTAGGCATGCGGCACGCCGGCGAGCACACCATCGAGCTTGCTCTGGACCGCGTACTCATTGGCCACCTTGACCGACGCCAGATTCGACTCGATCGAGGGCTGCCACATGCCGACCATGGAATAGATGTGCGACGGCATGTGCTGTGCATGCGGTGCGGCCGGCGCGATCTTGGTGTACTTGTTCGCTGCTGGAATGCCGCGCTGCGCGATCGGGGCGAAGTCGAACGAGTGGATCAGGTAGTGGGTGATGCCGGGGTGGTTCGGATATTTCTTGTCCAGCGGTTCGAGGATGGCCACCGCCCGCATCAGCGGCGCCATCGACTTGTGATCGAAGATCTCGTTGAGTGCCAGCGCGTGGAACACCTTGGCCTCGACATCCTTGGGGTACTTGCGACTGAGCGCGCCCATCGCTGCTTCGTAGTTTCTGGTGCGCGTGTCCTGGTCGACCTTGTCGTAGTCCTTGTAGAACTCCTTCAGCGCAGCCAGCCAGTCGCGCTCGCGCTGCGTCTTCGCTCCAATGGCCTCGCCCTTCTCGATGGCATCGAGCCCGCGCTTCAAGGTGGCTGCATCAAATGGGCCGACCAGCGGGTTGGGTCGCTGGCTGATGGCGATTCCCCAATAGGCGATGGCGCACGCCGGATCGGTCGCGGGGATGGCATTGAAGGCCTTGATGGTCTCGGGAAAATAGAACGAATGCAGCATCGCCAATGCACGGTCGAATTCCTGCTGGGCCTTGGCTGTGCACGATGTTTCGAACAACACGCTGCCGAGATCACGTCGGGTCTTCTGCGCGATGTCGTCGTCGTGCGCGACGGCCACCGAAGTGAAGGCGGCGATCAAGCTCGCCGCGAGAAGGGTTCTGCTGTGCCTCATGTCCATCTCCTCGCCAAAGGGTTGAGGATCGGCGCCCGGACGCCGGACGGTATCCGGCCCCGCCTGCGGAGCAGTTCGGAGCGCACCGACGACGGCTTGGCGAAGCAAGCCACTCGCCAACCGCTGCCGAAGCATCGTGCGCTCGTTTTCCGCCAAGGGCAAGGACCTAGAAACCGACCGCTGCACTATGACGCCGACGATGCGCAGGCGCAGGCGCGGGCCAAGGGTCTCGGCTTGACGCCACCGATCGAGTTGCTGGCCTGAGGCTGCGTCGTGAGATGGGGACCGCTGAACGCCTACGCAGCGCTTTTCAACTCACGCACCAGATCGACGAGCCGCGGCGCGATGGCCGTCAAGTCGTCCCCCTGTTCCAGCCTGACCCCGTGCTTGATCGTCAGCCCGTAAGGCGGCCGGGCGGCGGATTCAGCGTCGAGGTAGATCGGCACGACCCGGTGTGACTGCGGGTCGTTGCGGGCCATCTGGATGGCCGCGGCGATCTCCTCGCGTTGGTAGAACGCGGCATCGGTGCGGCGCGAAACGAGCACCACGGTCACCAGCGAGTCTTGCTGCGCCGCGGCCAGTTCCAGGTCCCAGTTGTCACCCAGCCGCAGGCGCTCATCGTCGAGGAAGATCTTGAGGTGCCTGTCGAGCAGCCCGAACAACGCCTGGGCGGGGGCCAGATCAGCGCCAGCATGTGCGATGAAGATGTCCCACTTCTTCGGCACTTGTTCGAGAGCCCTCGCAAATGCACCGGCCGAACCTGGACGCCTGGCCGGATCGACATCCAGGGCGCGCATCAAGGCTGCGGAGACCGGCTCGCTCAACTGGTCGTTGGCCAGCCGTGGAGACACCAGATTGCCGTCGACCCGCGCCTTCAGCTGGACGAACAACGGGGCCCGGATGTCGTAGGGCAATCGCCCCGTCAGCAGCTCATACACCACCAGCGCGAGCGAGTACAGATCCGATCGTGGCGACGACTCGTCCGCCAGCAACTGCTCCGGGCTCAGATACGCGGAAGCGCCTTGGGGCTTGGTGACGATCCGGGTCGACGTTGCAACCATGTCTTCGACCACGAAGTGCCTGGCCACGCCGAAGTCGGCCAGCCTTGCAGCGCGCGGAATGCCCCCGATCAGGATGTTCTCGGGCTTGATGTCGCCGTGGATGATGCCGGTGGCGTGTGCGTGGTCCAGGCCCGCGGCGACTTCGCGAATGAGCGGCAGCAGCACCCCCGGTGGGCAGAACTTGCGCCCTTGCATCAGCGAGCGCAGATTGCCGACTTCCATGTAGGGCAGCACCAAGAAAGAATCCAGCCCTGCTGCGGCCTGCGGGCTCCAGTCGAGCACCGGCAGGATGTTCGGATGATCGAGCTGCGACAGGTGCTCCAGTTCCCGCAGGAAGCTTTCGAGCGACTCTTCGTACAAGTGGCGATGAAACCGCTTGATCACCACCTGTTCGCCAGAGTTCAGGTCGCGTGCAAGGTAGATGTTGGCCAGGCGCCCCGCCGCCAGCGGCGACTCTTCCTCGAACGCGTAACGCCCTTTGCGGCCGGTGAGAGCAATTGTCATGCGCCCTGAACCCGATGGATCGATGCGTGCCAGTATCGAAGAGAAAGCGCGCGCTGTCAGCGGGTTGTTGATTGCCGTTCGGCCCCCAGCGGATGATCTATGCTGGGTTCACCTCGAACACGACTGGAGCAACGAAATGGGCAACCCCAAGGGCGACTTCATCTGGTACGAGTTGCTGACCAGCGACGCCGACGCCGCGCAGCGCTTCTATGGCGATATTGTTGGCTGGAAGATCAGCGACAGTGGCCAGCCAGGAATGGACTACCGCATTCTCGACGCGGGTGACGGCATGGCCGGCGGCATGATGCAGATCAACGATCAGATGCCCGGTGCGAAGCCGGTCTGGCTCGGCTATGTCGCCGTGCCGGACGTCGATGCCGCGGTCGCCGACTGGACTGCGGCGGGTGGCAGCCTGCAGATGCCCGCAATGGACATCCCGAATGTCGGGCGGATGGCCATGCTCGCCGATCCGGACGGCGTGCCGCTGTACGTGATGCGCGGCGCCGTCGATGCGAGCAGTACCGTGTTCCGCGTTGCCGACGCGCGCCATGTGCGCTGGAACGAAGTCGCGGTCAAGAACGACGCTGCGGCACTCGCGTTCTACAAGGCCCGTTTCGGCTGGGCGGCTGGCGGCTCGATGCCGATGGGCGAGATGGGCGACTATCACTTCCTCGCCGCCAACGGGGTGACCATCGGTGCGCTGATGCGCGGCCCCGCCGGGCAGGCGCCGCGGTGGACCTACTACATCGGGGTCGAGGACATCGATGTGGCGGCAGGGAAGATCAAGACGGGCGGTGGTCAGGTGCTGGACGGCCCGCACGAAATCCCTGGCGGCGAATACAGCCTGCACGCGCGCGACCCCCAAGGCGCAGCGTTCGGCCTCGTCGGCCCGCGCGTGGCGGGGCGCTGACAAGACAGCCCGGCCGGCGGCCACGCTCCGGAACATCACGCCGATGACCGAGGCAGCCGCGCGGCACGCGCCGGAGCCGGTGCCGGTGCCGGTGCCGGTGCCGGTGCCGGTGCCGGATCAGTACCTCAGCTTCGGATACCAGTCAGACCCGCGTCCGTCCGGCGTCAGATCGAGCATCGACCAGAGCGATGCGATGTCGGGGGCGTCGCGCGGGTCCTGGCCGGGATCGGCCATCTCCAGGCGCATCTCGCTGGCCCAGAACAGACGCACCTGATCCCCGACGCGCTTGAAGACGATCAACGCTGGCGACTCGCTGCCGTCCGGCTTCAGGATGCCGAGGTCGTTGGCGTAGTCGTCGCCCACCGTCTGCACGAAATCCAGATCGCGCCAGCCCCTTTCCTGGGCGAACGCGAATTGCCGCTCCACCGAAGACCGTCCCAGAATCTTCAGGGCCACGCGCTGCTTGATGTCGGCGGCGTTGCCGTTGACCGCCCCGAGCCAGTTCGTGCACATCGGGCAGGGCCGCTCGCGCTGCGGCCCGTACATCCAGAAGTAGGTGACGAGTGTGTTCTTGTCGCCGAAGAGGTCCTGCAGCCCGACCTCGATCGCCTGCGCATCCTTGAAGCGATAGTTCTTGGTGATCACCGGCCCTGGTGGCAAGGCACGGCGCTGCTCGCCCAGCCGCGTCATGTGGCGGCGAAAGTCGATCTCGTCGGCCAGCAGCGCCCGGCGGGCCGCCTCGTATTCGGGCGTCGCCCCAGGAAACGGCGTCCTGGCATTCGTGGCCAATTCGGTCGCGGGTGTCAGCTGCGGGTTCATGTTTGCGCTCCTGGTCAGGCAGAGGCCCGACCTACCAAAGATGCTTGCCGTCGATGACGGTGACCTCGGCCAACGCGGCATCGAAGTCGTCGAAGAGGCGGGCATTGACGCCGATCCGCCGGGTGCTGCCGTCCCACTGTCCATCGGGCTCGAATGCCGGGCTGTCGCTGAACGTGGCGCAGCCGCAATGGCCACAAAAGTGGTGCGCCACCTGCCGTGTCTGCCAGTGGTAGACCGCATCGTCGGCCTGGAGCGCTGTCAGCGCCGTCACATGAAACTGTTCGGGCGTGCAGTAGGCCAGCAGTGCCCCTCGCTTGGCGCACAACGAACACGTGCAGCGTGTGAGTTGGGCAGGGATCTCGGCATCCATGCGGAATGCCGTTTTGCCGCAGTGGCAGCTTCCCGTGATGGTCATTCCAGCGACTCCGCCAGTTCACGCAGCACCTGGCGCGGGTTGTCTTCGATCGGCGACCCGTGCGACACCAGGATGCGGGCCAGCGTGTCGATTTCGGACCACTGCAGCAGTTGTGCGCGCAAGGCCTTCGTGTCCTCGATCACCGCCAGCTTGACGACAGCAGGCACCTGCGCTTCCTGGCCTGCGAACCCTGCCAGCTTCAGCAGCCAGCCGCCGAAGCCGGCTGCGTCCCGGATATTGCCGACCACATCGTTCAGCACGAGCGTCGTGCCGTTCGGCGTGCGAACGACAAGCGCCGCCTCGCGGCCGCGCGTGCCGGGAACGGTCACGAATTGCACCCGGGCGTCGTCGAAACGGGGCGTCACGGTGTCGACGCGGACGACTTTCTCGATCTTCTCCCGCGCCCCCTCAGGGGCAACGACGTGGATCTCGGGGTAGCGATCCTTCCAGGTCTTCGCGTCGAGCCGATGTTTGTCGCTCGGCACGATCAAGACCGCGGGACGACCGTAGACTTCCAGCGCGGACATCTCGGCCTCGTCGAGCGCGATCGCGCTGAACACCACCAGGCTGGCGTCGGCCAGTCGGACCACGGTCCTGCGCCGCGGCAGATCCATCAGCGGCATGTGGATCTCGCCCACCACCGTCAGGATGTTCTCATCGACTTGCACCAGCTTGCCATGCGGCAAAACGGTCCACTGTTCAAACGGCTTGGTCATGGCGATTCCCTTCTGACGGCCATGGGCGGCTCTTTGGTCACTGTGCGTGCGGGGACGGGCAACCCATGCACGTTGACGCGCTGGGTGACAGCGTGGCGACTGACCATGCAGCACCGAATACGACATTCGCGAGCGGCGCGGCATCAACTTTCTGCGAAAAGGATGGTCGCAGTCAGCACACGACGGGTCTGTTGCTCAGCGTACGGACCCCCCGCCGCTGGGTTGATTGCTCAGCGTGGCCGCCTGCGCTGCAAATCGCATCCTCAACCCCAAGACCGCTCGCAGCCAGGTGATCGGCGGCATGACGATGGGCGTGGGCGCGGCCCTGATGGAGGGACTGGCGGTGGACACGCGGCTCCATGTCCAGAGCCTGCGGCGGACAACAATGGCCACTTCAGCCACCGGAGCCAACGATGCCCCACTCCCCCCAGCTCAACAGCGAAGGCCCGGTTCGCCTCAGCCTCAAGAGCAACGGGCAACCGATCGCCGACAGCATCGCCGTGACATCGGTTCACGTGCACCGTGCCGTGGGCAGCATCCCGACGGCGCGGCTGGTGATCGCCGACGGCGACATGGCCCAAGGCGAATGGCCGGCGGCCGATGGCCCGACCTTCCAGCCCGGTGCGCGGATCAGCATTGCAGCCGGCTATGGCGACAACGAGCAGACTCTCTTCGAAGGCATCGTGATCAAGCTTGGCATGCAGATCAGCGGCGAGAACGACAGCCGCCTGGTGATCGATTGCCGCCACCCGGCCGTGAAGATGACGGTGGGACGAAAGAACGCCCATCACGCCGACGTGACCGACAGCGCAATCATCCGTGGCCTCTTGCAGGCCCACGCGTTGAACGCCGAGGTCGATTCCACGGGCGAGACGCACGACGCCTTGACGCAGTACTACTGCACCGACTGGGATTTCATCGTTGCCCGCGCCGAGGTCAACGGGCTGTTTGTCATCGCCGACGATGACAAGATCCTGGTGCAGGCGCCTCGCACGTCTGCGAAGGCGGTGCTGCAGGTCGCCTACGGCCAGGACCTGATCGACTTCCAGGCCGAAGTCGATTCGCTCAGCCAACTGCAGGAGGTGCAGACGGTGGCCTGGGATCCGCGCACGCAGGCGGTGATCGAAGGCGCACCGGCGCAGCCGCAGACGCTCAATGCGCAGGGCAACCTCGATTCGGCCGCACTTGCAGCCGTCATCGGGCCGACGAGGTTTCGCTTGCAGACAAGCGTTCCGCTGCAGGCGGCTGAGCTCAGCGCCTGGGGCAAGGGGCAGCAGGTCAAGGCTGGCCTGGCGCGAATTCGAGGCCGCATGAAGTTCCAAGGCAGCGCCAACGCCAAAGTTGGCTCGCTGATCGAGCTCGCCGGAGTCGGTGCGCGCTACAACGGCAACGTGTTTGTCGGTGCGGTCGAGCACACGATCGCGGACGGCAACTGGTTGACGACGGCCGAGTTCGGCCTCGCGCCGGACTGGCACTGCGGGCGCGACGACGTCGTCGCCCCTGCTGCGGCCGGCTGGCTACCAGGGGCCGAAGGGCTGCAAGTCGGCATCGTCACCCAGCTCGATGGCGACCCGGCCGATGAGCAGCGCATACAGATCAAGCTGCCGGTGTTGCAGGCGACAAGCGAAACGGTCTGGGCGCGGCTGCTCCAGTTCCATGCCTCCGACGACTTCGGGGCGTTCTTCATGCCCGAGATCGGCGACGAAGTGGTGGTGGCCTTCTTCAACCACGACCCCTCGCACCCGGTTGTGCTGGGCAGCCTGTACAGCAGCCGTCACAAGCCAGCCTATCGACTGGACACGTCGAACGACGTCAAGGCACTGGTCACGCGCTGCCGGCACAAACTCGAGTTCGACGAGAAGAACAAGATCATCACCGTGACCACCCCGGCGAACAACAAGGTCGTGCTCAGCGACAGGGACCAGTCGATCGTGCTGAAGGACCAGAACGGCAGTCGCGTTGAGCTCAACACCAGCGGCGTCTGCATCGAGACGCTGAAGGACTTGAAGATTGCGGCCCAGGGCGCGATCACCATCGAGGCTGTCGGCGCCGTGAGCATCACCTCGACGGCAGACCTGAAGTGCAGCGGCCTGAACATCGCCTGCGATGCCCAGGCTGGCTTCAGTGGAAGGGGCATTGCGTCGGCCGAGTTGTCGGCGGCAGGCCAAACCATCGTCAAGGGTGCGATGGTCATGATCAACTGATCGACGAGGAGCTCACCATGCCACCAGCCGCACGCTTGACGGACATGCACGCCTGCCCGATGGTGACCCCCGGGTTGCCGCCGATTCCGCACGTGGGCGGCCCATTGATCGGGCCGGGTGTGCCCACCGTCCTGATCTGCAAGCTGCCGGCATCGGCAGTCGGCGACAACGCAGTGTGCGTCGGGCCGCCAGACATGATCGTCAGCGGGTCGGCGACCGTGTTGATCGGTGGTCGACCGGCAGCGCGTCTGGGTGATGCAACTGCGCATGGAGGCACCATCGTGCTCGGATGCCCGACGGTGATGATCGGCGGTCGCTGAAGAATCCAGTGGGGTTTCGCCCCGGAAGCGGCCCATCGGGGGTACCTGCAGATGGCCGACGGCGGCCACCCAAGGACGCCAGCGCGCGGAAGAGCAGCGCGAGGGTGATCCAAACGATGGTTTCCATGGCTTCGTCTCCCCGCCTCACGGCACGAAGTGCCGCAGGTCGTCTGGCACCGGCATCGGCTGGAAGGCACCGACGCGCGCCCGGCCGCTGTTGCCTCGCGGTACCCACAGGCGCGAGAACAGGATCGAGGCCACGATGCGCGGCGCCTGCCCGACGACCTCGCGCACGTCGCCGCGGCGCAGGCCGGCGACCAGCATCCGCCAGTGGATGAACGTGTGTCGTCCCGTCCGCTGCTGGGCCAGCACGTGGACGCGTTCGAGGTGCCTGAAAGCAGTCTCGAAGTCGTCCTGCCGCAGCGCCTGGTTGGCCCGTTTCACTTCCTGTTTGTAGGCTTCATCCACGTCGGTGCTCCTGGCTTGCGCGAACGCGGCATGTGTTCGCCGCGGTGCACTGTCGGCGGCGCGGGCTGGCAGCGACAGCAACAGGCGCCCAAGCGTCGAAATCGGTCCGGCAAGGGCCCGAAGCTCCGCTCGAACGGTGACCGGCGGCGCCTGGCGCCGGGCCCCCGCTTCGACGGCCCGGCTCGCGGCGTGGCCCGACCACTCGGTCGATCGGCGGGACCACTGCTGCACGCGTGCCGACCGCTCGTCTCATCGGACTTCCCGCACGCTGCTGCGCCGCCGACAGTGCAGCCATCGAAGACATCCCGTCGTCGATGCAACCCAAAGGAACCCGCCATGAACGCCACCCAGCAACTCGCCTGCCACTGCAACACCTGTCCCGGTACGGGCTGCACCTGCGGCTGCCAGCAAGCCGCCGAGCAGACCGCCGGCGCCTGCGGCCCGCAGTGCCGATGCGGCCCGCAATGCCAGTGCGGCGCGCAGTGCCAGTGTGGCGCCGGCGCCCCCTGCGCCCCATCCTGAACCGGGTTGCATCCCGCACCACGCCGGCGGTCGCCACACGGCTGCCACAGGGCTGCCACATGGCAGACGCGGGCACCCCGACCTTGCGGGCCGATGCCGCCCAGCTTCAAAACGAAGGAACCTGTCCGTGAACAGCTTTGTCCTGGCCTATGTCGGCGGCATCGTCGGCGCCGTCCTGATGGACATCACCGAGACGCTCGCCGCCCG
>JANMAP010000220.1:0-9158 GCA_031359905.1 Burkholderiales bacterium
CGTTGGAGCCTGGTCGTCGTCACCAACGACATCTACACCAAGGAAGACCAGCGGCTGCTGACGGTGGCCGGCGCGCTGGAGCCCGAGCGCATCGTCGGCGTCGAAACAGGCGGCTGCCCGCACACGGCGATCCGCGAAGACGCGTCGATCAACCTCGAGGCGGTCGACCGCATGCTGGAGAAGTTTCCCGATGCCGACATCGTCTTCATCGAAAGCGGCGGCGACAACCTGGCGGCGACGTTCAGCCCGGAGCTCAGCGACCTGACGATCTACGTCATCGACGTCGCCGGCGGCGAGAAGATTCCGCGCAAGGGCGGCCCCGGCATCACCAAGAGCGACCTGCTGGTCATCAACAAGACCGACCTGGCGCCGCACGTCGGCGCCAGCCTGGCGGTGATGGAAGCCGACACGCAGCGCATGCGGCCCGACCATGCCGGCGCGCAAGCCCGCCGCCCTTACGTGATGAGCAATCTGCGCACCCTCGACGGCCTGGCGCGTATCGTCGAGTTCATCGAGACCCGCGGTCTGCTGCGCGCCGCCTGACGCCGCAGGGCATCGCCACCGCTACCCCGCGCCGAGTGCCAGCGCGACGCGGTAGGTGATGAACGACGCCAGATAGGCCAGCGCGAACAGGTAGCCGGCCATCACCAGCGGCATCGTCCAGCCACCGCTTTCGCGCTTGACGGTGGCCAGGGTCGAAATGCACTGCGGTGCGAACACGTACCAGGCCAGCAGCGACAGCGCGGTGGCCAGCGACCACTGGCTGGCGATGAGCGGCATCAGCGCTTCGGCCGTGCCCGCGCCGCCAGCACCCGCCGCCGACAGCGCGTAGACCGTTCCCAGCGAGCTCACTGCGACCTCGCGCGCCGCCAGCCCGGGCACCAGCGCGATGCTGATCTGCCAGTTGAAGCCGATCGGCGCGAAGATCACCGCCAAGCCTTTGCCGAGCAGGCCGGCCAGGCTGTATTCGATCGCCGCTCCTGACGCCCCCGGCGGCGGCGCCGGGAAACTGGACAAGGCCCACAACGCGATGGTCAGAACCAGGATGATGCCGCCGACACGCTTCAGAAAGATCACCACGCGCTGCCACAGGCCCAGCGCGATGTTGCGCGGCGTCGGCCAGTGGTAACTGGGCAGTTCCATCATCAGCGAACGCACCTGCCCGCCCCCGCTGAAGCGCGACAGCACCCAGGCCACGGCCAGCGCGCCGGCCACCCCGGCGACGTACAGACCGAACAGCACCAGCCCCTGCAGCTGCAGCCCGCCCCACACGCTGCGCGCCGGGATGAAGGCGCCGATCAGCAGCGCATACACCGGCAGCCGCGCCGAACACGTCATCAGCGGGGCGATCATGATCGTCAGCCAGCGCGCGCGCGGGTCGGCGATGGTGCGCGCGGCCATGATGCCGGGGATGGCGCAGGCAAAGCTCGACAGCAGCGGGATGAAGCTGCGCCCGGACAGGCCGACCCCGCCCATCAGCCGGTCGAGCAGGAAGGCGGCGCGCGGCAGGTACCCCGATTCCTCGAGCACCAGGATGAAGAAGAAGAGGATCACGATCTGCGGCAGGAAGACCAGCACGCCACCGGCGCCGGCGACCACACCGCTGACCAGCAGGCTGCGCAGCGGCCCGTCGGCCAGCGTGGCGTTGAGCGCCTGGCCGACGGCTTCGGTGCCGGCCTTGATCCAGTCCATCGGCGCCTGGGCCCAGCTGAAGAGCGCCTGGAAGACGAGGAACAGCACCAGCGCCAGCAGCGGCAGGCCGAACAGCGGATGCAGCACGATGCGGTCGATGCGGTCGGTCAGCGTGTCGGGCAGCGCCGCGTCGAGGCCCAGGCGTTCGAGAATGCCGTGCACCGTGACATGGTCGCCTTCGTGAGGCGTCGTCGCGAGGTCGGGCGTCGCGGTGTCCGCGCCCTCCGCCGGATGCCAGCGCTGGCGGTCTTCGAGCAGGGCCAGCAGGGCGTCGTGCCCGCCCGCCTGCACGGCGACGGTGGGCACCACCGGCAGGCCGAGTTCGTGCGCCAGCGCATCGGGGTCGACGTGCAAGCCGCGGCGGCGCGCCAGGTCGACCATGTTCAGCGCCACCACACAAGGCAGGCCCAGGCGCTTGACGGCCAGCACCAGGCGCAGGTTGCGGCGCAGGTTGGTGGCGTCGACCACGCAGACCACCAGGTCGGGGCGCTTCTCGCCCCGGGCACGGCCGTGCAGCACGTCGACCGTCACGCGTTCGTCGGGCGATCGCGGGTGCAGGCTGTAGGCGCCGGGCAAATCGAGCACACGCAGCGCCTTGCCGGCAGACGTGCGCAGCTGGCCCTCCTTGCGCTCGACCGTCACCCCGGCGTAATTGGCCACCTTCTGGCGGCTGCCGGTGAGCAGGTTGAACAACGCCGTCTTGCCGCAATTCGGGTTGCCGACCAGGGCCACCAGCGGCCCGCCGCGGTGCACATGGATGACGGCCGTGGCAGTCACAAGGGTTCGACCTCGACGCAGGCGGCTTCGGCGCGGCGCAGGGCGAAGATCGAGTGACCGACGCGCACCGCCAGCGGGTCGCCACCCCAGGCGCTGCGCGAGCGCACGGTCACCGCCTCGCCGGGCAGGAAGCCGATCTCGACGAGCCAGCGGGCCCAGTCAGGAGCGTCCTGCGGGGCGTGCACGGCGAGCACACGGCAGTGTCGGCCGGTGGCTACGGTGTCCAGCGCCACGCCGCGGTGTGGCCCGGGCTTGGGCGGAATCAGGCGGCGGTGCGAACGAGGAGGCACGGGCGGTATCCCATGGCGGCTGGGTGACCAGCGCCGTGGGTTAAATAAGAATGGTTCTTATTATTAACCAGTTCCTCGCCTTTCAACCCGTTGGGGCCACCGGCGGCGGCCTGCCCAAGGGCTGGGGCGGGGCCGGCGGCGCGGCAGAATCGATGCGCCCACCAACCGCCTGATGAGCAAGCTCTACTTTCGTTACGCGGCGATGAACGCCGGCAAGTCGACGGCCCTGCTTCAGGTCGCGCACAACTACGAAGAACGCGGCATGCGCGTCCGCCTGTTCACCGCCGACCACGACGACCGCGGCGGGGTCGGCGTGATCGGCTCGCGGCTGGGCCTGCAGCGCCAGGTCGACACCTTCGGCTGCGACACCAGCTTCGACGCCGCCGGCATCGGCGAGGGCGTGGCCTGTGTGCTGATCGACGAAGCGCAGTTCCTGCGCCCTGAACAGGTCCGCCAGTTGCACAGGCTGGCCCACGCGCAGCGCGTTCCGGTCATCTGCTACGGCCTGCGCAGCGACTTCCGCGGCGAGGCCTTTCCCGGCGCGGCGGCGCTGTTGACGCTGGCCGACGACCTGGAAGAGATGAAGACGATCTGCGCCTGTGCGCGCAAGGCCTCGATGAACGTGCGGGTCGACAGCGAGGGGCGGCGCGTGAAGGACGGCGATCAGGTGCTGATCGGCGGCAACGAGCGCTACCGCGCCGTCTGCCCGTCGTGCTTCTACAGCGACGACGACGCCGCAGGGGCGCCGGGCTTGTTCGGCTGAACGTCGGCCACCGACGCCATCGACTGTCCCATGCGCACGGCGCCGCCCGCGGCCCAGCCCGCGGCGAAGCGCAGCGGCCCCGGCGGCAGCAGCAGCACGACGGTCGATCCCAGCAGGAAGCGGCCCATCTCGGCGCCCTGGGCCAGGGTGATGGCCTGATCGGTGTACGACCATTCCTGCAGCATGCGCGACCGCGGCGGGTTGACCGTGCCGTGCCACACCGTGGCCATGCTGCCGACGATGGTCGCGCCGACGAGCACCAGCACCCAGGGGCCGCCGCTGCCCACGGGGTCGTCGAAGACGCAGACCACCCGCTCGTTGCGCGCGAACAGCCCCGGCACCCCCCGCGCCGTCGTCGGGTTGACCGAGAACAGCGCGCCGGGTACGTACAGCATGCGCAGCAGGCGGCCCGCGCGCGGCATGTGGATGCGGTGGTAGTCCTTGGGCGCCAGGTACAGCGTCGCGAAGTGGCCGGCGTGGAAGTGCGCGGCCAGCGCCTGGTCGCCGCCGAGCAGCGCGCTGGTGCTGTAGTCGTGGCCCTTGGCCTGGAAGATCCGGCCGGCCTCGATGCGGCCGAACTGGCTGATCGCACCGTCGACCGGGCAGATCCAGTCGACATCCGCCAGCGGTCGTGCCCCGGGCTTCAGTGCGCGGGTGAAAAAGTCGTTGAAGGTGACGTACGCGCCCGGGTCGGGGTCGACGGCCTCGGCCATGTTCACGCCGTAACGGGTGATGAACCAGCGGATCACCGCGGTGGTCAACGCGCCGCTGCGCGAATGCGCGAAGGCGCCGGCCAGCCGGGTCAAGGTCTGCTGCGGCAGCAGGTACTGCGGCAGCACCGCCAGGCGGTCGGACATCGCGGGCGCGGCCTTTCAGTGCAGCGCCGGCAGGGAGCGCAACGCCTTGATCGCCCCCGCGCCGATCGAAGCCCCGAAGCGCTTGGCCAACCGTTCGGCGACGTTGTCGCGCGGCGTGTAGTCGATGATGTCCTCGGCCCTGACCACCTCGCGGGCGACAAAATCGAGATTGCCCAGGTGGTCGGCCAGGCCGAGCCTGACCGCTTCCTCGCCGTTCCAGAACAAGCCGGAAAAGGTGTCCGGCGTTTCCTTCAGGCGCTTGCCGCGGCCTTCGCGCACGACGGCGATGAACTGCGCATGGATCTGGTCGAGCATGGCCTTGGCGAAAGCGGTCTGCTTGGCGTTCTGCACGGTGAACGGGTCGAGCATGCCCTTGTTCTCGCCGGCCGTCAGCAGGCGGCGTTCGATGCCCAGCTTGTTCATCAGGCCGGTGAAGCCGAAACCGTCCATCAGCACGCCAATGCTGCCGACCAGGCTGGCCTTGTCGACATAGATCTCGTCGGCGGCCACCGCGATGTAGTAAGCCCCCGAGGCGCAGATCTCCTCGATCACCGCGTAGACCTTTTTGTTGTGCAAGGTCTTCAGGCGGCGAATCTCGTCGTTGACGATGCCGCTCTGCACCGGGCTGCCGCCGGGCGAGTTGATGCGCAGCACCACCGCTTGCGCGGTCTTGTCTTCGAAGGCGTTCTTCAGCGCAGAAACCAGCGCTTCGGCGCTGGCTTCGCCGTCGGCAGCGATCTCGCCGCGCACCTCGACCAGGGCGGTGTGCGGGGACGTCGGCGCGCTGCTCGCCATGCGGCCGGCCAGCAGCACCCAGGCCACCCCCAGCGCCAGGCCGAGCCAGGCCAGGCGGAAGAACACCCGCCACTGCTGCTGGCTGCGTTGCTGGCGCAGCAACTGGCTGGCCAGCCGCTCGAAAGCGCCGGCCTCCAGTCCGCTGCCCGCGGGCCAGGTTGCGGGCGTCGCTGCGGGTACTGCTGCGGCCGTCGCTGCGGGCGCTGCGGCGGCCGTCCCTGCGGACGGAGTGGACGGCGCTGCGGGCCGGTCTTCGGACATGCTCATCGCTGGGGGCCCATCGGGGGAATCAGGTCGACGCCTGGGGGGCGACGGCAGGTGGGCCGGCGGGCTCGTCGCGCAGCGCCGGTCGGATGTCGCGGGAAGGATACCAATACACCTGCCCGTCGCGCTCGTCCACCGCCAGCGCGGTGAGCCGGCCGCGGCCGCAGGGCCCGCCGACGCAGCGACCGTCGGCCGGTTCATACGCCGCGCCGTGGATCGAGCACAGGATCCAGCGCTTGTCGGCGTCGAGGAACTCGCCGGGCTGCCAGTCCATCTCGGCCGGCACGTGCAGGCAGCGGTTGATGTACGCGCGCACCGCGCCGTCGAAGCGCAGCGCGAAGGCACGTGCCGGGCGGCCGTACTGCAGGACGTCCCAGACGCGCGCGGTGCCGCGTTCGGCGAGATCGGCCGACAGGCAGAGCGCTTCGGCGCCTGCGGCGTCCTGGCCGGCGCCAGGCATCGGCGTGGCGTCTTCAGCCATGGGCCACCAGCCAGTCGTGCAAGGCGCGCGTGCTGTGGGCGACGAACAGCGGCGCGTAGGCGTCGAAGTTCTGCGCGTCGTGCGCGCCGTAGCTGACGCCGACGCGCGGCGTGCCGGCGTTGACGGCCAACTGCAGGTCGTGCGTGGTGTCGCCGATCATCAGCGTCCGCTCGGCGGGCACGCCCAATTCGCGCATCAGCTCGTGCAGCATGCGCGGGTCGGGCTTGCTGGCGGTTTCGTCGGCCGTGCGCGTGCTGTCGAACAGGCCCCGCAGTTGCGACAGCGCCAGCGCGTCGTCCAGCCCGCGCCGCCCCTTTCCGGTGGCCACAGCCAGCAGATGGTTGCGCGCCTTCAGCGCCTGCAGCATGTCCAGCGTGCCGTCGAAGAGCAGCAACTCGTGCTGGCGTGCGACGTAGTGGTGCCGGTAGCGCGCACCCAACTCCGGATAGCGCTCGGGGCTCAGGCCCGGCGCGGCGTGGCGCAGCGCGTCGTGCAGACCCAGGCCGATGACGTACGCAGCGTCGTCGCGGCTCGGCACCGCTGCACCGACATCGCGGCAGGCCGACTGGATGCACTGCACGATCAGCCCGGTGCTGTCGAACAGCGTGCCGTCCCAGTCGAAGACGATCAGGTCGAATCGGCGCATGGTCAGCTCAACGCGTCCACCAGCCGGGCGCAGTCGGCGGGCAGCGCTGCGCTCAGCGCGACCCGCTGGCCGCTGGCCGGATGGTCAAACGACAGCTCGCGGGCGTGCAGGAACATCCGCGCGAAACGGTGTTCGCGCGCAAACGCCTTGTTCAGCGCGAAGTCGCCGTACTTCGGGTCGCCGACGATGGGGTGCCCGGCATGCGCCAGGTGAACGCGGATCTGGTGGGTGCGCCCGGTCTTGATGCTCAGGTCCAGCAGGGTGCAGGGACCGGCCGGGTGCTGTGCCTTGACCAGCGTGATCGAACGCCGGCCGTCTTCGTGCGCCGGCGAGACCACCCGCACCTGGCGTTCGCCGGCCGCGTCGAGCGTCTTGTGCAAGGCCTGGTCGATGACCTTGAGCGACTTCGGCCAGGCCCCGAAAACGAGGGCGCTGTACAGCTTGGCGGTGTCGCGCTCGCGGAACTGGTCTTGCAAGGCGAGCAGCGCACTGCGCTTCTTGGCCAGCAGCAGCACGCCCGAGGTGTCCTTGTCGAGGCGGTGCACGAGTTCGAGGAACCGCGACCCGGGCCGCGCTTGGCGCAGCTGTTCGATGACCCCCGAACTGACCCCGCTGCCGCCATGCACGGCGACGCCGGCGGGCTTGGCGATGGCCAACAAATGCTCGTCCTCCATCAGGATCGGGAACTCGCGGGCCGGCGCCACATGGCCGCTCGGCTGGGGCAGCCGCACCGGCGGCACCCGCACCTCGTCGCCGGCGGCGATGCGGGAATCGGCCGCCGCACGGCCCTTGTTCAGGCGCACCTCGCCCGAGCGGATGACGCGGTAGACATGCGTCTTCGGAACGCCCTTCAGGATGCGGATCAAGTAGTTGTCCAGCCGCTGGCCGGCCGAATCGGCGTCGACCGTCAGCCGCTGCACCTGCGGTGCCGCGGCCGTGGCTTTGTCCCCTATACTCCGTGGCTCCACGTTTGTGCGGTAAGTGCTTGATTTATTGGAGTTTACCCGGGCACTGCCGATCCGGGCGTGGAGTTGCCGGGCGTGAATGACCATGTCCGGTCAGGTGATGCAACACCCTTCGCGCAGCGCGCGGGCCCTGAGTCCCCAAGTGACCGGGCAGTGCAGCGTGCAGGGCGGCAGAGAAACGAAGAAGAAACCCAGCTCCGTCACGGCGGGGCACCGAAACATTGAAGGGTCGCGAGACGCGGCGGCCGGCCCGTCCGGTCCATCGAGTCTCGCCTCCCGCGCCAGGCACCGTCGCCCACAGCCGATGTCGTTCCCGTCTCCTCCCGCTTCGCACGCCCTGCGCTGGCCCCGGCTTCATGCCGCTGCGGCCAGCGCGGGCGTGTTGCCCTGGCCGCGCGATGCGCGGCAGGCCGGGCCGACGCCGACCGCAGCCGCCGCACGGCCCGCCGACACGCACGCGCCAACGCTGCGCTGCTGACAGCCTCGCCCACGCGGGGACGCCAGCGCAGTCCAGGGCATTTCGCGCCAACGGTTCTCTCGTCGCTTCTCGTGCATCGAACGAGGCCCCCCGCAGCCCTGACGGCCGCGGGGCACGGGAGTGCACATGAAACGCATGCTGATCAATGCCACGCAAGCCGAAGAACGGCGCCTGGCGATCGTCGACGGACAGAAGCTGCTCGACTTCGAGACCGAGATCGAAGGACGCGAACAGCGCAAGGGCAACATCTACAAGGCCGTCATCACGCGGGTCGAACCGTCGCTCGAAGCCTGCTTCGTCGAATACGGCGAAGACCGCCACGGCTTCCTGCCGTTCAAGGAGATCTCCAAGAACTACTTCCGCGAGGGCACCGACGCGCGCACCGCGCGCATCCAGGACGCCGTTCGTGAAGGCGACAACCTGCTGGTCCAGGTCGAGAAGGAAGAGCGCGGCAACAAGGGCGCGGCGTTGACGACGTTCGTCTCGCTGGCCGGCCGCTATCTGGTGCTGATGCCCAACAACCCGCGCGGCGGTGGCGTCAGCCGGCGCATCGAAGGCGAACAGCGCGAGGAGCTGAAGGAAAACCTCGACCAGCTCGAGTACCCCAAGGGCATGAGCCTGATCGCGCGGACGGCCGGGATCGGCCGCAGCGCCGAAGAGCTGCAGTGGGACCTGAACTACATGCTCAAGCTGTGGGACGCCATCGACGGCGCGTCCAAGGCCGGCAAGGGCGCGTTCCTGATCTATCAAGAAAGCTCCCTGGTCATCCGCGCGATCCGCGACTACTTCACCGCCGACATCGGCGAAATCCTGATCGACACCGACGACATCTACGATCAGGCGCTGCAGTTCATGACCCACGTGATGCCGGAGACGGCCAATCGCGTGAAGCGCTACCGCGACGACGCGCCGCTGTTCAGCCGCTTCCAGATCGAACACCAGATCGAGACGGCATTCAGCCGCACCGTCAACCTGCCGTCGGGCGGGGCCATCGTCATCGACCACACCGAAGCGCTGGTCGCCGTCGACGTCAACAGCGCGCGCGCCACGCGCGGCAGCGACATCGAGGAAACCGCCACCCGCACCAACCTCGAAGCCGCCGACGAGATCGCACGCCAGATGCGGCTGCGCGACCTGGGCGGCCTGATCG
>JANMAP010000258.1:0-5793 GCA_031359905.1 Burkholderiales bacterium
CGCCGGCAAGGTCAAGGGCAAGAGCGTCAAGGCGCGGCTGCTCGACGACTGACACGCACGCCGCCGGCCGACATCAGCCGAACAAGGCCTGCGCGGCCCGCGCCAGCGAGCCGGGCTCGACCACCGCCATGAACACCAGACCAGCCACCGCGCCGGCCAGATGCGCGTCGTGGTTCACCCGGCCGATGCGGCTGCGCCCGGCGACCAGACTGAAGGCCAGGTAGCCCAACGCGAACCACGGCGCGGGAATCGGCACCGGGATCGGCAGGATGAAGATCGACGAGGTCGGAAAGGCGACCACCGACGCGAACAGCACCGCGAGGATCGCGCCCGATGCGCCAAGGCTGGCATAGCCCGGCTGGCGACGGTGGATCAGCCAGGTGGCGATGCTGCTGACGAGCAGCCCGATGGCATACAGCACCACGAACGCCGGCGTGCCCAGATGTCGTTCCAGCCCGAAGCCGAAGGCCCAGAACGTGAAGGCGTTGAACAACAGATGGGCCAGGTCGGCGTGGATGAAGCCGCTGCTGACCAGCGTGACGTAGTCGCCGCGCTGAACCAGGCCGAAGGGCCGCAACAGGTGGCGTTGCACCAGCTGCGGAAACTTGAACAATCCGAGCAGGCTGACGACGACGATGGTGGTCAGCAACAGAACCGAGGCCGGGGCACCGGCGATCAGGCGCAGCAGCACGTCATCGTCCATGGCGCCGACTCTACGCGGCGACCGGCTTGCGACCCGCGGCGACCGTCGGCGCGGGTCGCCGGGCGTGCCTCAGCGCGCGACGGGCAGCGGGCCGCGCAGTGCCTGTTCGATGCGCCGACGGCCGACCTTGGTCTTCGGCACCGGGAAGTCGAACCAGTGGCGCACGTCCTCGTCCAGGCCGATGCCGTGCATGTAGTTGTACAGCGCCTTCTTCAACCCCACGCCGAGCGCATCGTGGTCGGTGCCGGTGGGGTCGAAGAAGCCGATGTCATTCTTGGCAAAGGTCCCTTCGGGCAACGGCATCAGCGTCACGCCGTAAGCCGCGGGATCCAGGCCGACGGGGGAGTGCACGGTGCAGACGAAGCGATGCCAGAAGCCGCTCTGGATGCAGCCCTGGGCGAACAGCTGGCGAACCAGTTCCAGCGCGTCGACGGTGTCCTGCACCGTCTGGGTCGGAAAGCCGTACATCAGGTAGGCATGGACCAGCACACCGGCATCGGCGAAGGCTTTGGTGACGCGCGCGACCTGGTCGACCGAGACGCCCTTCTGCATCAAGTCCAACAGCCGGTCCGAGGCCACTTCGAGCCCGCCGCTGATGGCGATGCAGCCGCTGTCGGCCAACTGTTCGCACAACGCGGGCGTGAAGCTCTTCTCGAAGCGGATGTTGCCCCACCAGCTGATGGCGGTGCCGCGCCGCTGCAGCTCGGCGGCCAGGGCCTTCAGGCTCTTCGGCGGCGCGGCCTCGTCGACGAAGTGAAAGCCGGTCTGTCCGGTCTCGGCAACGATGGCCTCGACACGGTCGACCAGCGTCGTGGCGGTGGCCGCGTCGTAGCGGCCGATGTAGTCCAGGCTCACGTCGCAGAAGCTGCACTTCTTCCAGTAGCAGCCGTGGGCCACCGTCAGCTTGTTCCAGCGCCCGTCGCTCCACAGCCGGTGCATCGGGTTGAGCATGTCCAGCAGCGACAGGTAGCGGTCCAGCGGCAGGCCGTCCCAGGTCGGCGTACCGACCTCGTCGAAGGCGATGTCGGGCTCGACGAAGTTGGTGTAGGTCACGCTGCCGTCGACGCGGTGGAAGGTTCGCACCAGGCGCTGCGCGCTGCGCCGGCCCTGCAGGTGGTCGATCAGCGCCAACAGCGGGCGCTCGCCGGCGTCGAGCGTGACGTAGTCGACGTGGTCGAAGACACGCGGCTCGGCCAGCGCGCGCAGCTCGGTGTTGACGAAGCCGCCGCCGAGCGCGATGACGGTCTGCGGCCGCGCTGCCTTGATGGTCTGGGCGATGCGCAGCGCGGCGTACACGGCGCCCGGGAAGGGCACCGAGATCAGCACCAGCGTGGGCTGGTGGCGCTCGATGGCGGCCAGGGTCAGGGCCTGCAGCCGCCGGTCGATCAGCGTCGGGGCGGCGGCCAGCGCGTTGGCCAGCGCGTCGAAGTGCGGCTGGCTGGCGGCCAGCGACTCGCCGTAGCGGACGAACTCGAAGCGCGGGTCGACGGCGTCGCGCAGCACGTCGGCGATGTCGTTGAGGTACAGCGTGGCCAGGTGCCGCGCACGGTCGTTGACGCCGAGTGCGCCGAAGGCCCAGGCCAGCGGATCGCCGTCGCCGCCGGCGGGGTCGACGTAGACGTCCAGCGCCGCAAAGCGCGGGCCTTCGGGCAGGAAGGCGCGGCCGCCGATGCGGTGCGCCAGCGTCGCATCGTGGCCCTGCAGGAAAGCAATGGTCGGTGCGATCGTTGCCGCGTAGCGCGGGTACGCCGCGGCGAAGGCGGCGACGCTGGCGCTGCGGGCAGCCGCCGGCGTGGCCAGCACGGCGGCGTGCAGATCTTGCAGGCCGGCAGGCGACAGCAGATCGAGGGCCAGCGCCAAGGCAAGGTCTTCCTGCACCGCGGCCACGCCGCGCGAGCGCAGGAACCCGGTCAGGTAGGCGCTGGAGGGATACGGCGTGTTGAGCTGCGTCATCGGCGCGATGACCGACAGCACGCGCGGCGCCAGGGCCACCCCGAGAGGCGTCACTCGTCGCTGGCCTGTTCCTGGCCCAGCTGCTGCATCGCGCGACGCAGGAAGCGCATCTGCTCGTCGGCGTTGCGGCAGTTCTGGCACATCACGAAGTGCAGCCGCATGCGCGCGCGGTCGGCCGGCGGCAGCTGTTCGTCCAGCCCGTCGCTGATCAGGCGCGAGACTTCCCGGCAGTCGATGTTGATCTTCATCGCGCGCCCTGGAACCAGTTGCGGCCCAGGCATTCCCGCAACTGCATGCGGGCGCGGTAGAGCATCACGCCGCAATGGTTGGCGGTGATATCGAGTTCGCTGCAGATGTCGTCGACCTCGCGCTCCAGCCATTCACGCATCATGAAGATGCGCCCGAGCTTGGGCGGCAGACGGTCGACACAGGCCTGCAGCACGTCGAAGAACTGGCTTTGCTCGAGCGCCTTCTCGGGATGCTGCCAGGCCGGCTGCGGCTCGCCCCAGTGGCCGTCGCCCGAGAACAGGCCGTCGATGGCGTCGTCGACGCTTTGTTCATCGAGCGGTTCGATCTGCACCTCGCGACCGCGCTGGCGCAGCACGTCGATGATCTTGAACTTGAGGATGCCCGTGGCATAGGTGCGCAGCGAACTGCGGCCGGCGAAGTTGTCGGGCTTTTCCAGCAGCGCGAGCAGCGTTTCGGAGACCACGTCTTCGGCCAGGCTGTCATTGCGCAACTGC
This sequence comes from Burkholderiales bacterium, assembly GCA_031359905.1. Classification (GTDB taxonomy): domain Bacteria; phylum Pseudomonadota; class Gammaproteobacteria; order Burkholderiales; family Burkholderiaceae_C; genus Rubrivivax. The sequence continues at coordinate 3,400 of JANMAP010000258.1, forward strand.
AACTGCGCGAAGCGCAGCAGCGGCTTGTGGAGGGCGGCAAGCTCGGATTCAAGGGTCATGGTTCCGTGAGCAGGAGAGTTGTGTCGGCGTCGACCGTCGCAGATTACAGCCTATCGGCGCAGAAAAAAGACTGTCAATCGGACTGCGGCACCGCGACTCATCCCCATCCGGCGGTGATCCGCAACCAACCCCGCAGCACCACCGGCCCTGTCCCTGCCCCACCGGCTTGTCACCACACCCTTCATCCAAGGAACCCGACCATGAACACCACCCGCCAACTCTTCGCCACGACCCTGATGGCGCTGGCCAGCGCTGCCGCTGCGCCGGCCTTCGCCTTGACCGTGGGCGACGCCGATCCGGGCGCTCCGACGGCCAATACCAGCACGCTCACGCGCATGGAAGTGCGTGCGGCCCTGGACCAGGCCCGCGCCGAAGGCCGCCTCGAACGCGGTGAGCGTTCGCTGGTCACCTTGCCCAGCGGGATGGCCAAGACGCGCGCGCAGGTCGTCGCCGAAACGCAGGAAGCGATCCGCATCGGCGCGATCGAACGCGGCGAGCGCAGCCGCGACGACACGCCCCAGCAGATCGAGCAGATCCGCAAGGCGGGGCTCAAGGCGCTGATGATGAACGTCGCGTCGCGTTGATGTCGTGGCGCTGATGCCGTCGCGCTGATTTCATCGCGCTGATTTCACCGCGCTGATGTCATCGCGCCGCGATGCGATCGCGGGAACGCGGCATCGGCGCGCCGGGCTCGATCAGGCCGCGGCGATGAAGCCCTGCACCGCGGCGATCAGCGCGGCGGGCTGATCGCGGTGCGGCGAGTGGCCGCAATCCGGCAACTCGAGAAGTCGCGCCTGCGGCACGCGGCGCGCGATGCCGCGGATCTGTTCCAGCGTGCCGTACTCGTCGTCCAGGCCCTGGACGGCCAGTAGCGGGCCGCCGAGCGCTGCGATGTCGGCCTCGATCGACCAGCTGCGAAAGGCTGGATCCAGCCAGATGTCGTTCCAGCCCCAGAAGGCCGAATCGGGGTCGTCATGGTGGCGGGCCAGCCGTGCCCGCAGATCGCCCGCCTGATACGCCTGGCGCGTCGCGGCGATGCTGCGCACCGAGAGGTCCTCGACCACGATGTGCGGCGCCAGCACCACGGTGCCGGCCACCCGGGGAGCGGCGGCGTGGAGCATCGCGATGCTGCCGCCGTCGCTGTGGCCGAACAGCCAGGGCGGCTGGCGCTGCACGTCGACGTCCAGCGCGCGCAACAGCGCGGGCAGCACCTCGTTCGCCTGGCGGTGCATGAAGTCGGGGGCCCAGCGTTCACCCGCAGCGCGGGGGGTCGAGCGGCCGTAGCCCGGGCGCGAATAGACCAGGCCGCGCAGGCCGGTGGCCGCGCACAGGCGGTCGGGGAAGTCGCGCCACATCGACACCGAGCCCAGGCCTTCGTGCAGGAAGATCATCAGCGGCGCGGCGCGGTGCGCGGCGGCGATCCAGCGGTGTTCGATGCGCAGCGCGCGGCCGCCGGCCGCGATGTCGATGAAGCGGCTGTCCACGGTCACCGCGCGGCCGGCTCACGCTCACGCTCCCGGTCGCGAAGACGGAAGCGCTGGATCTTGCCGGTGGCCGTCTTCGGCAGCTCGTCGATGAACTCGATCAGCCGGGGGTACTTGTAGGGCGCCAGACGGTCCTTGACGAACGCCTGGAGCTCGGCCTCGTCGGCCACGGCCCCGGCCTTGAGAACGACGAAGGCCTTGGTCTTCGTCAGGCCCTCGGCGTCGGCCACGCCGATCACCGCGGCTTCGAGCACCGCCGGGTGCTGCACCAACGTCGCTTCCACCTCGAACGGCGAGACGTAGATCCCGCTGACCTTCAGCATGTCGTCGCTGCGCCCGCTGTAGGTGTAGCTGCCGTCGGCGTTGCGCTGGTACTTGTCGCCGCTCTTCGTCCAGGCGCCCTGGAAGGTCTCTTGCGTCCTTGCGCGCTGCCCCCAGTACAGCAGCGCCGCGCTGGGGCCGCGGATGAACAGGTCCCCGGTGGGGATCGAGCCGTCGGCCGCCGCCGGCAGGGGCCGGCCGTCGTCGCCGGGCAGTTCGAGGTCGTAGCCTGGCACCGGCCACCCCGTCGTGCCGTAGCGCTCCTGGCCCGGCCGGTTGGACAGGAAGATGTGCAGCATCTCGGTCGATCCGATGCCGTCGATGATCTGGCAGCCGAAGTGGGCCGTGAATCGTTCGCCGATCTCTGCGGGCAAGGCCTCGCCGGCCGACGAGCACAGGCGCAGCGCAACGGCGGTGCGCGCCGGCAGCGCTGGCGACGCCAGCATGCCGGCGTAACCGGTTGGCGCTCCGAAGAAGACCGTCGGCCTGGGCTGCGCGGCACTGCCCAGCCAGCGCTTGAAGACGGCGT